>NVWB01000034.1 GCA_002733575.1 Blastopirellula sp.
TATCGAAAACGCAAACTAGCGACTATGACTTCTTAATCGAAACTTGCATGCAGATAACAACTCACACAAGATGGCCGCTCACAACAGAGCGGCCTTCTTACTTTGTGAGTTGACGAATCTCAATATCTCTTTTTCAGAAAGCCTACGAATCGCTCTACTGTTCATAGAAACGTTCATAAAACGCCCCATCTATCGTGAACAGCCGAATCAGACGTATCTCATCAAACCCTATAAAATAGGGTGTTAGAACATTTCCACGCTCTTAACGCCCTAGGTTTCCAACGACTCTGAATCATCCAGAGTAAAAGTGCCATCGATCAAGTAACATCCAACCATTCCAATCTTTTTTATTAAACGGACTTGCTGAGACTGGCTGATTTTTTGAAAACGGCTTGATTTATGAACGATGAGTTTAGGGTCAACTTCTTCAATAGGACCGATTGCATAAAAATGAGATGAGGAATTCAGAATAGAAAAATCTGTTCTCTCGGAGTTCATTGCTTGTCGACACGACACGGCATAAACCTGATGAGTATGAGGAGTAATAATAATGGCGTCTTCCTCTGAGTTGTCTCTGCACCACTCTGCTGTATCTCGCACATCTTCCCAATACGGATTAACAAACCGTAAGTCGCTGGGGTCGAATAAATGACCCATTAACCCGGTTGTTGTACTCAAAAGTAAAATGCCTACCACCACAGCAAATGTATGCCTAAGTGGGTGAACGCCACGTCGATATTGAATCGGCTGCTTTCAGTGCATATAAAAACATATAAGGCAGTACGGTTAACCAATATCGGGGACTGGGAGACATCACTAGCATCAGTCCGATCGCAAAGAACAGCCAGTATTCAATAATACTCGGTCCTTGTTTGACAGAAATTCCCCTACCAAGAATTGCAAGTCCAAAGAAATAAACCCCACTCTCTGTCGTGACCGAAACCCCATAAAGGGGTCGCTCGCAGCTAATTCGATGTGTTTTATTTAAAGACCAAGGTCCGTCATCGCCTCTTCACCGCGCCGAGCGTGCAAACCATAAAACGTAAATCGAGCAGTGCTGGCAGTATGCAACCAGTGTCGCTTGCCCTGCTGACGGAGCCCTGTTTCGTCCAAGTAAACCACTTCTCAAGCGAGAATCGCTTGGCAAATTTGATCTTCCGTCGATTCTAAATTGTGATAACAGGCGACATTCTAGTGATAAAGCGTCCCTGGGCTGATCGTTTGCGAAAACAAATCTTCAGCCAATTCACAACTTCGGGCATGTGGTAAAAGTTTGGTATTGGTTTAACTAAACCATCCGTGATTTGAAGCGAGGGCCCTATTGCATCGAAGTTTTCACCGCTTCAGGAAAGTTGGCCAGGTTACAACAACCGCAACCCAGGCAATGTTTTTTGCGCGATGCTCGGTGACTTTCAGTTGCATCAGTAGGAGCAAGAAATCGACCTGGACCGTTGCGGGGCGATACAGTAAGGTGCATGCACTGCTAGCAATATGTCATTAATTTTACAGAACAACCCGAGAGAAATGATGGGCTGGGAAAAACGCGGGCAAGCCGGCCCTTATTATTATCGCTCCGTGCGTCTGCCAAACGGCAAGGTGCGCAAGCTGTACTTTGGTAACGGCGTGGTCGCCTACCTGGAGATCAAACGAATAGCTGAGGCCAAAGCTGCGTTGCAAGCTGAGAAACAGGCGATTCTGAAAGAGCAGCGTAGGACAGCGGAAGCCGAGCAACTCGTGGATGAGTTAGTAGAATTGAGCAGTTTGCTGTTTGAGGCGACAATGTTGTCAGCCGGTTACTGGAGAGGACGAGACTATGGAAAATGGAGGAAACGTCGTGGATTCAAAGAATGAAGATCAACAACTAAACCAAGAGGAAGCCCAAGAGGGAAACCAAGATATAACCCAAGAGGAAGGGGAAGCGGAACTGCGGGAGATTATGGCCAAAGCGAAGCAAGGCGATGCCTCGGCGTTCCCCGGGCTACGCTTCTATTTGAAGCGGAACGAACATCTGTGGCGGCGATGTGGAGATATGGCGGTTCAGTCACAGGAGGCGATGATCCGCTTGATAACGGGTAAGGACAAGTATTTACAAGAGTGCCTGGGCTATCAAGTCAATTCCATGAAGACTGAAATGACAAACGAAAAGACTTCTACTTTGGAGTGGCTTCTGGTAGAACGCGTGATCAGTACTTGGCTGCAAGTAAATTACCTTGAAGCCCAGGATGCTCAGCAGTCAGAGAAGTCCCTCAGGTGGGCTCAGTTTCACCTCAAGAAATTGAATGCCGCTCATCAGCGACATCTCAAGTCAATCGCTACCTTGGCTACCTTGAAAAAGCTGATGCCATCGCAAGCTCCCGAGCCTCCACCAGCCGAGCAGACGATCACAGTTCCAGCTGGCGATCCAGACTCCGTCGAACCAGCTGAACAAGCGCAGGAAACCCCACCGACCCCAAAGAATGGACAGAAAGTCCCTTCTCAGCAGGAGGGTCTCAATCGAATCGCGGCTCTGCTGGATGCCAATTTTATGCAAACTAACGATTAACAAGGAGATATTAACGTGGACAACATGCAGGATAACAGTTATCGGAAACGGGTTTGTGATGCGATTGCATCACTGAGCAAAAAGGATTCAGCTGTCAGAGAGGAGGCCCGTGAATTTTTGATTGCTGAGGGAAGAGTCGTTCTCCCAACCTTAATTTTTCATGCATCTTTCTTTGGGACATCATCTTTACATCAAGTTCGCATCTTAAATGTCGTACTGGAAATGGAACTTGAAGTTGGCGATTGGGGGCGAAGTCAATTGTGCACCTTAATGCAGAACTCCTCCCACCGTGTTCAAGCCATCGCAACAAGGCTATTGGGAAAACTGAGTATTGACTGGCATAGGAGGCTAGTTAAGGAGCGGCTGATAGCTAGGGAGGATGATGTAATATTCTTACCAAGTTCAACTGGATAGCCATTGCAAGTGAATAAAAGTTAGATGAACCGAATTCAACTCAAGAACCGCGATCAGTAAATCCTCTGAGCAGTCAAAGGACTGTGATAGGTAAAAAGAAAAGCACAGGCAGTAGGCCCCACGCTGCAAACACTTCCTTCGACGCCATCCCTGCCCATAACATGAGGGCAAGGACGGGCCGAAAGAAGAAAGACAGGCTGATGATTACCTGTCTTTGTCCTTGGGTAACCGAATTCCACCTGTTGCCAGCGAGGTGCCGATGAATGCGGCTGCAATGAAAATGAACAGGAACCAGGAACCGCCGATTGCCGCAAAGACGGCCGCGATTCCGATCCCAGTAAACAGATGGAACGAGTTGAGTTTGTCACGAGAGGTGTGGGGCATTGAGTCTCCGTTTGAGTGTAGCTAATAGATTCTCCCTGCCCTGAACGACAAGGAGCACGTAAAGAGCCCTATGGGCTCGCAGATGGCACTGAGACTGGTGTTTTTGATCCTTTCTTCAGCTGTGTCCGTTGTTCGCATGGCTGGCGGCTTTCAACGCATCAATCAACTCCGAAGCTTGTGCAATCGCCAGCTCATCGGGGCGATTCACGTTGAAACGGCTGTGTAGTTCGGAAGTCAGGTCGATGCGATGTTGGTTGGCGATCGCGTGGATCGCTCGGACTTGTGAGGCGGTAGCCAAGCGAGTGTTTGTTTTCAGTATTCGATTGCTGCTGCCATTGTGGTGTTCATTGCCGTTGCTTAGTTCGGGGGACTGAGGTTCCGATAACTCATCCGCAACCGCTTGTCGACAGGTAGCGAATGCCTTGCGGACATGGTGTTGAAAAGCGTTTAGATCGTCACGCAGGAGGGACGATTCGAGTTCCATCTCGAGGTGGCAACTAGCTCCCAGCGAGCCATAATTAGGCTGTCCGATCTTGCGAGACAAGCCAACGTTCAACTTGAGTGGCATCTTAGGGTCTCCTAGTGAATTAAAGACAAAAGAGAGCCGCCCTCCCGACCGAGTTGGCCGGAAGGGCGGTAACGAACAAGGTCAGGCAACCGCACGTCGAAACGGCGGTTGCTCGATGAGGGCTACATTACGTTGTTGGTCGACTGTATCCCAGTTGATCATCTGGGGTGGCACATCGTACGGTTCGGGGTCAAACTCGTTATCGAGTGGATCGGCCAGGCTAAAACCACGAGCTTCGATTTCGTGGAGGTCTTCACCGGTGGCATCGGCCACTAGTTGGTCTAATTGGTGTTGGGTCATCTGCGTTAGCTCCTGAAACGAGGGGGAAACGCCGCCCATTGCAGGGCAGCATGAATATCACACTGCCCCGGAATGGGGCACATAAAAAACAGTTTGGTATTATCGAACGCTTGGAAGCCAATTGGCTTCAAGCCATTGGCGTTCTGCGGTGAGGGCGTCACTCCGCGAGTGAAAGGGCCCTAAAACAGGGCCATTCACGGGAGAAAGATCGGCAGTCCAGTCTCCATCGCAATTGGGCTCCACATGACTGCCACGAGCGATTGCCAGCTTGCCCAAGCGATGCAAGTCGAGCTCTTCACCATAGATACAGCGGACTTCTCCAGTCGGTTGCACAACTAATTGCATGGAAGTCTCCTTAGCGAGGTCGACGTAGGATATTACGACGAGGGCGATCCACCAGCAGTTGGTCAAGACTTGCTTGAACCGCCGACATCTGGTTGGAGACTTCTTGCCTCAGTGAGGAATTGTCTCGCAACTGCTGTGGCTGAATTCCTTGTACGATCTGCTGGGCATTACTGACTAAGTCATCGAGTTGATCGTTCGAGCGGATATTGAGACGACGAAACCGCTCAAAGAACTCGGTGAGGTTGGTGATCGCCGTGTCGCGAAAAACTTTCGGTTTGCCATCTGCTTGGCCACTCAGCCGATCCGTGATGTGTTCGACCAGTTTCGTGAGTTCTTCCGTGAAGGCAGACTCGGCGAGTTGCACGGCTTCATCAAACCGGGCCTGCACACGCTGACACTCCTGTTGATATAGTTCAGGACTCAGTTGACGCAGGTACGGCGGCGGCTCAACGGATGGATAGTCGTGTTCGATCGCAAACGTGTCGATCAAGGAGCTGGGGTAATCACTCATGTCGAATAAATCCCCGAGTCGATCACGGGCCACACTTCGCAGTTCGTGGTAATGCTGATCGAGTTCTGTCACGGCGTCACTCAATTCATTGCGGAAGTGGGTGATTTGCGTGTCAAAATCGTTAATCGCCTGCTGGTGAATCAGTCGTATACCCGGCTCAGGAAACGGGAGGGATACGCCTTTCCAGTAGGCAACTGCTCGCCCACGGATCGCGGTGACTGCCTTAAAGGCGGGATGAGACGTGTCAAGTAATTTCTTACCTGCCGAAAGGAACTTGCCCTCGGCTCCAAACGAGTCGGCGGCCAGATTCTTCTGCACAACACTCAACGACTTATGCACGCCCAGCCACGTGAAGCTGAGCCGCGCCGCGGTCATGGTGGTTCGTAGATGCTGACTCGGTGAAGTCGAACGCTGCGAACGTGGTTCATCCAATAGGGTCGTCGTCATACTTGGGTCTCCAGAAATAAAACAAGCCGGTCGACGATCATAGATAATGATCGCCTTCCGGCTTTGGTGAATAAATCAATTGCGAAACAGGGTTGTTAGTGGTCAGCGGTTAGTTGATGGACGGATCGCGACTCACGCGGCGGCGTGACTTGGGCGAGTCGATGTTGTGGTGGTAGATGCCTGGCTGATTCGCCGAAAGGCAGCGACCACTGGCCCACGACCGTAAACGTTCCACCGATTCTGCGGCGGTTACAGCCACGGGGACGACGTTCTGGGCCGCTTGCAGCAAAGGCACATCCAGTAACGCAGACAAGCGGCAGCACGCCTTCACTTCAGCTCCCGTCCAGTTTTCATCCTCGGGTAGTGGCTGATCTGCATCGATCTCGAACAGCTTCAGGTACATCTCCCAGATCGCCTGCTTCTCAGCACTTCCTGGTAAATCGAGAAACACCACCGCATCAAACCGCTCTGCTCGACTAAATTCCGGTGGTAATTTACTAATGTCGTTGCATGTGGCAATCAAGTAAACGTCCGATCTATGGTCATTCATCCAGCTCAACAGTGTCCCGAACATGCGAGCCGAGACGCCACTGTCAGTCTGGCTGCTGGAAGCCGCTCCACTGAGTGCTTTTTCCACTTCATCGCAAAACAAAATACAGGGAGCCATTGCGTCGGCGATCCGCAACGCCTGCCGAATGTTGTGTTCGGTTTGACCGACAAGCGAACCCATCAGTGCTCCGATATCGAGCACCAGCGTAGGACGCTGGGTTTCTCGGCCCAACGCTTTGGCAAACGCACTCTTCCCGGTGCCAGGAACGCCCAACAACAGTGTACCTCGTGGAAGACTGTTGGGGTTCGTCCGACCTGACTGCGAAAGTGATCGCTTACAAAATGCCTTAAGCGAGGATAGCCCTCCCAGGCTGCTGAAATCCTCGCTGCCGCGATACAGTGAAAGCAATCCACTTTTTTTTAGCATTTGGGACTTCAGCTCCCAAACGGCCTCGGCACTGATTCTCTCCTGCCGCACTAGCGACAGACTAAAGGCGTTCTCAGCTTCCATGCGTGTTAAGCCCGCCGCCGCATCTAATATGGTGTCCAGTTCCGCTCCCTCAGGCAGTTCGCCCTCCTCGGTGGCAATACCACGGGCGATCTCTTCGAGTTGGTCACGATCGGGTAAGTGATGCTCGATCACCACGATCATCTTCTCTAGTTCCGTAGGAATCTGCACCACGGGTGATAGAATGACCACGATCGTGCGATTCTGCTTTCCAGCGACGATCTGGCGATACAAGGCTTGCACGATTTCGGCCGATTGAGTAAATCTATGGAAATTCTGCAGCACGAGAATAGCCGTACCATTCGGAGTAGCAAGTGTGTTAATCGCACGAATAGCCGCCAATGGGTCATGACTGCCGACATCGGCTTCGGTTACGCCAGGGAGGCTCAAGCCGGACTCGATGTCCCAGGTAGCCAGTTGCCACTGTTCGTCGTGGCAGAGTTGGGCGATCTCGGTGAGGGCATCTTGGTGCTCTTGGGACTCAATCCAGAGTCCTGTAAAGCAAGCTTTTACATATTCCGTGAGTCGGTTGCGTAAGCTCAAAGGGGTTCTCCTTTTAAAACATGGGTTGTAGTTCAATTGTCAGTCTTAGCTACTTTGTTGGTTGGTTTGAGGCTGAGCAGCCTGTTGATGAAACTCGGCCGTTAGTTGTTCTTGGGTCTGCTGCCCCAAAGCTTTCTCAAGGAACTCGCTGGCCTGACGACATTCGCTGCCAGAGAAGCCTTTTGTCTCGATTTGGGTCTGACCTTTGGGTGAGACCGTGATTTCGATGGTCTTGCTCATACACCACCTCCAACCTGAACGGTGAGCTTGATCGAGCCATCGGCAAGTGGTTGCTCTGTGACGCTGTGCCCCTTGCGGCGAGCCTCAACGGTTGCTTTCTCCACGGCATACGCTTGCAGCAGCCGATCCAACTGTTTCTGATCGCCCCAGCGCCCGCCGTAGTTGTCGAACTGGACCTTTCCGTTGGTGAGTTGGCAAACGACCGGATACCGCCAACCAGGCAACTCGACACCCAGGCCGGCTACTTGGCTGCTGAACAGCTGAAAGGTGCCGCTCGTAGGCTGCGGAAGTTTAAGGCGATTGCAAGCCATACGGATGGCGATCGGATCGCGGAGTTCCGTTTTGATCTGGACGATGTGTGACACAAGTTCCTCCTTAAGGAAATGAAATGAACAATCGGTAGGGAATCAATGCACAAAGCCTTGGGGTGTCTTGTAGAGGAGACTCCAAGGCTTTTAGATCGCTGAAAACCGATTCCCGACAGCTAACACCGGTGCTATCAAGTATATTGACACGAAAACGGGGAGAATTTAGCTCCGTTGCGATTGCAGATGCCACGGGAAAGATCGCAGTCGAAAAATGTAGCGTTGGGGGTGGTGCAATCGTGGTTGAAATTTGTAGCGTACATTTGAACCGTTGCCGCAAAAGCATGCTGCCGATCTGTTAGATCTTAGGGTAAAATATCAGGAGTATCTACGGACTTGGTATTAGTCAACAAGGCCCTATAACACTGTAAATATTCGAGAGCACGTAAGAGATGTGAAGTTCAATCAGCAGCTATCTTATAGTAGGTTTGAAGTTGTAATTCTAGGCCTTCCCCAGTCGCTCGCCCGCATATTTCTTTTCTCGGATTGGTTGCCACCACCACTGGTTGTTTAGATACCAATCAACCGTTTTGCTTAAGCCACTTTCAAAAGTTTCTGTTGGCTGCCAACCTAGTTCATCACGAATTCTGGTGGCATCAATTGCGTAGCGTTTATCGTGGCCTGGTCGGTCTTGGACGAATGTGATTAAGGTCTTGTAAGGGCCATCAGCGTGTGGTCTGCGCTGGTCGAGAATTTCACAGATTGATTCGACGATGCTCAAGTTCGTTCTCTCCGCATTTCCTCCGATGTTGTAGGTGCGTCCTGGGGTGCCGCTTTGCACCACTTTCCATAGTGCCTGAACGTGATCGTCAACGTAGAGCCAGTCGCGGATGTTGTCGCCTTTGCCGTAGATAGGCAGCGGCTTTCTTTCTAACGCATTAAGAATAACAAGCGGCACTAGCTTTTCGGGGAAGTGAAATGGGCCATAATTATTCGAGCAGTTGGTAATCAAGACCGGCAGGCCGTAGGTGTGAAACCAAGATCGAACTAGATGATCACTACTGGCCTTACTGGCTGAGTAGGGACTGCGTGGATCATAGGCCGTATCTTCGGTGAATAATCCTTCAGGGCCTAAGCTGCCGTAAACTTCGTCGGTGGAAATGTGGTGAAATCGAAACTCTTCTTTTCCAGTTCCGGTTAGCCCCTGCCAGTATGCCAACGTGCTTTGAAGCAGTTGACACGTACCAACGATATTGGTGTCAATAAAAGTGGACGGACCATCGATGGAACGATCAACGTGACTCTCGGCCGCCAAGTGCATGATGCCAGTAGGGCGGAACTTATGAATGGCTTTTGCAATACGGTCCTTGTCACAAATGTCAGCTTGAAGGAATTGATAATTAGGATTGCCGGCTACACTTGTCAGCGATGCAAGATTACCTGCGTAGGTCAATTTGTCCACGTTTAGAACCGAAACCAAGTTGCCTTCGACAAGGTAACGCACCAGTGCTGACCCAATAAAGCCAGCGCCGCCGGTTACGAGAATACGATGTGGGGAGGGTTGGTTTGATTTCATGGCAGTGAGGGCAAGTGAATGAGTGAAGTAGGATTGGAGCGATGCTATTTAAGAAGTCATGTGTCATCCACTCCTATTGTATAGATAGCAGGCGGTGCAACCAGCAATAAGAGTCAAAGCCTATGGAATATGATCTACCAAAATCGACTGATTAAAAATCCAGATAAGACTGCCTTCAATCAAATACAGCACGCCCAGGCTGATAATCAGCGTTATCTGCGTGGAATTTACGGATTATATGGAAATATAGTGTATAAGCTGTTTGACAGACATCGCTAGATCGGCCATAAATATGGGGGTTGGATCGGTAATCGTTGATCCGTATTGTGAAATTCGATTCAGACTTGGAAGTAATTAGAAGGATTTTTTGGGCATACAAAGATGAGCAATAATAAGTATATCAGTCTAGCATTTTCATTCGTTCTGCTTTCACTCCTGAGTCATAATGCTTTTGCAACGCCAATTTTGCAACTCTATATTGAGGGAGGCACTTACGATGTCTCTACCGAAAGCTGGGTGATGACACCTGCTGGTTCTTCTGGAGGGGCTCCTTTTGTTATTTGGACGATTGGTAATACCGCTGGATCAGGTGGCAAAGGGACCATCTTTGATGTCAAACTTTCGATTGCGTATGACAAGTCAATTGCTGATCCAAATATCACAATCACTCACACCAAAATTGGTAGTGGCTCTGGTTCTTTTCAAGGTTTTAATGATCTCAACGCTTCGATCGCACCTGTTCTAACTACCGTTGCAGGAGCTACCGTGGGAACAAGTAATGGAAATTATACGGTGGGGTCTGATGAAGTTGTCGACAATGGCAGTTCCCCTTTATTGAGTGACGGAAGAGCACTTGGCTCGCACGATGTCTATGGAGCCGGAATAGTTTGGAAAGAATTCGCGTTGGGTGATTTCTCTGAAACAGGAGATACGCTCGGAGATTTTATGAGTGTTTTTCCTGAGAGTGGTGAGCAACAGCATGGTGCGGCCCAAATCAATGCTTATCAAGTTTCAGTGACTGGGGGACACGGGCTCACTTTACATATTGATCTTTATGATTCTATTGAAGCCAAGAATCATTCCCAAACAAAATTTGCTCCTTTTTCGCATGATGCGATTGTTGATGCTGACGTTACGGTTGCACCGGAGCCTGCAACGATGGCTATCTGGGGCATGCTTACTGGCTTCGCTACATTGTTTGGGTATAGAAAACGCAAATTAGCGACTGCGACTGCTTAAGCGAGACTTGAAAGTAGAAAAGATAGAACATAAGAAGGCCGCTCGTAACAGAGCGGCCTTCTTGCGTTCTGTGTCAATGAATCGCTCTACCGTTCATAAGATCGTTCATAAGATCGTTCATAAGATCGTTCATAAGATCGTTCATAAGATCGTTCATAAGATCGTTCATAAAACGGTCCATCTATCGTGAACAGTCGCATCTCTTAAAACCCTATAAAATAGGGCATCAGAACATTTCCGCGCTCTTAACGCCCGCGATTTCCTACGACTCTGAATCAGGTTTTCGAGGATTAACCTCTCTCTCGAAGACTTTAAGTCCTTTTTTAACACGACCTACAGCAACAAAACCCCTGGTCAAGAATGGGACGCTTGGGGTATTGCGCCCCGATGGCATTAAAGATCCTTACTCTACAATTAATCTCAAACTGTCTTCATTTCTATTGAGATGATTCTTTTTCATATTTATTCAAGAATCGCCATTTATGTGAGAGAATTGGCCAAGCTGGAGTCAGCTTTAAGAAACGGTTTCCCGTTAGGGGCTGATCAGTTAGTGCAGCTTCGCAATCCGAGGCAAAGGCGTTGCCTGTTGGATATCTGTCGTTGGGGTCGGTCGCTAGGGCGGTCATGCAGATGGTCTCAAATTTCGGATTTAACTTCCGGTTCCATCGTCGTACAGGTTTTGTTCGCCCTTGAATGATCTGAGGAAGTAGTTCCTTGTGTGATCCTTGGAAAGGGTGGTGATGGGTGAGTAATTGGTAAAGTATTACGCCCAACGAGTAGATGTCGCTGCGTCCGTCGACACTATGCGCTTCTCCGGATGCTTGCTCTGGTGACATGTAGAGTGGCGTTCCTACGATGCGTTTGCTTTTATGCTTTTGGTTATTATTTCGTAGCTCAACACGCATGGCTTGATAGCGTTCGATGGCTTTGGAACTTTCGTTGGTGAGATCTTTTGCCAATCCAAAATCGAGCAGGACGGGTTCATTTTTTTCATTGATGATTATATTTCCAGGCTTTAGATCTCGATGAATGATTCCCATCGAATGGGCGTACTGAAGAATTTCAGCCAGTTTGCTACACAAGCGAACTGATTCCTCGGGTGACGGGCGATTAAGTTTACTCCACAGGTCAAGTGTTTGTCCTTGGATGAGATCGCTGACAATAAATACACGTTGACCGGAACGACCTGCTTCTCGAACATGGCAGATGTTCGGGTGGTTCAGCAGCATGGATGTACGGGCTTCTTTGATGATTGAGCGAGCGTAAGATTCGTCTGAGAATTTCCAGGAAAGCTTCACAGCGACAGAGTCGTGTGTGTCGGGATCAATCGAAGACCAAGCTTCACCAAATGAGCCTTTGCCTAGACACTCGATCAAATGGAATCGATCAAAATCTTGCGGATTGGATGGCGGAACGCCAATTTCTCCACAAGATTCACATACCACATCACCAGAATCTTCGTTCGATTCCAGAATGGCATGGCAGTTCGGGCATGTTTGCAAGCGAACCATTGATGTCATTTCTCTCATAGTTCCTTTAAGTGGTTGTGAAGCACCGGCTTCCTCCTCATTTGGAAAGAGTAGGATTACCGAAGTACCCTTCCCATGCGAGCTCCATAATATGTTGTGTTAATTGAAAGTCCCAACAGCATATTTTGCAAATATCTTTTGCACGCTGAATCAGTTCATTGGGTTCCGAAGCACGAAGATCTCTTCCTTCAGATTCATACCGAGAGACCATCCAAGGTACTAAATCCGAGGGCACTTCAACTCCTGCTGCCTTGGCACATCGGTCAAATATCTCGCGGTACTGTTCTGCGGTTGGAAGATCCAAGTGAAGCCGGTAGCCCATGCGGCGAAGAAACGCGGGATCGGCAACTTCTTCAACCGTCAGGTTCGTCGCTACGACTAACATGAGTTCAAAAGGTATTTCAATCTTCTGACCAGTGTTTAACGACAGAAAATCAACTCGCCGTTCAAGTGGGACAATCCATCGATTCAGCAGTTCATGCGGTTCCATACGTTGGCGACCAAAGTCATCGATTAAAAAAGTGCCACCATTTGCTTTGACATGGGGAGGTGACTCGTAGAATCGCTGACCTGGATTGAAAACTAAATCCAACTCTTCCATCGTCATTTCACCCCCGGCAATAATCAGAGGTCGATGGATGCGAATCCAGCGTCGATCATAGTTTCCTTTAGGTTCCGTATCATTGTAAAGTATGTGGCACTGGGGATCATGAATGCGAATAATCATGTTTTCAATGGACAGACAGTAGGGAATCCATAATTCTCCTTTCATCACTTTATGCAGGCTTTGTCCCATCGTGGTTTTGCCGTTTCCGGCAGGGCCAAATAGGAACAGACTACGTCCTGAGGAAGCTGCTAAAGCGGCGACACGGACAGAACTTTCTGGAATCACCAAGTGAGATAATGCTTCTTGGACGCTTTCTAGATCGATTTCAGGCTGCCGTTCTACTTGCCAGCCGATCATAGCAGTGTAAGCTTCGAGAGAAACAGGTGCTGGCCCTACATAGCCAGATATTTCGAGTAGACGTTTGGCAAATTCACGTCCGCGCTCGGTCGTGGAATAACGATAGAGAAAAACACCATCCTGTCCGAGAATCTCGACCAGTTTATCTTGTTTTAGTTGCCAATAAATCTTTTCCACAATTTGCAACGGCAGTCGCAATTCGGTTGCGGCCCAATCGGTGCGAAATTGAGGAACGGTACTGGCGAGTTTCAGTGCTAGATTGCATAAGACAGAAAAGTCGACTCCCAGATCATCCATGTCGCCAGGTGCTTTGGGAACTAGGTCTTCCTCAAGCTGTACCATCTCAGGCATCGCCTCGGCACTGGAACTAGTTGCCGGATCAATCCTGGAATTGATCTCCTCTTGTTTTTGATCGCTGACAATTGCCATAGCCTAATTACTCACATTGCATGTCTAGGTGTTGTGTTGGAATTACTCAATCAAAATCAAAGGGGTGAAAACGGTGGTATGTTCCCCAGGTGGATCTTCATAGTCGCCAGTGCCACCGGATAGGGTTGCATTGCAGCGTTGAATGGAGATGTGCTTATATTTTACCTCTCCCCCCCCATCACCAGCGCTACCAGTTAATTTCGAGTCCATAATTCGTACACCTGCCATACCAACTAAGTCGAAGACCGCGGTGTTGCCTGTACCACTCACTACATCGAACAGTAGGACAGTTCGGCATTGGCCAACAATTGCGTCAAGGTTACCTTTGATACCAACGCTTATTCCGGTCTCTCCAGTAACGGTACCTGGAATCTGAATTTCATTGTTGGTGTGGTAAGAAAGATCCACCTCGGTTACTCCAAATTCGATCTGTTCGCCGAGGGTACGTGTTTCGTTCGCATTGGTTCCGATATCGATTGTGCCGAAGTTACCAGATGCAGTTTTATGTGGGTAGATATCCACTTCTAATATGCCATCACCTCCTGCTATTGCAGCGGACATTGGAGGACCCGAATCTGCATCATCTGCCACACACCCACAGTTCCATCTATCCATGTAATCTGGATAAGGAACATCATCATCGTCTATAAAAAAAGCATCATTTCCATCATCGTCTACATGACCAAAGAGTGGTTCGAGTATGCCATTGTAGTTTGGTACTGTATCCCTCACTGACTGAAAAGGAACAGGATATGCGCCTCCATTTTCCTTATAAACAGCTTGTGCCCGTAGGTATTTGAACCATAAGTATTCATCGATTGCGAAGGGAATGACATTCGATGTGGTTGGGCTACCAGGCGGAATACGAATGCCACTGGCTGGCATAATTACCGCAGCGGCATCGGCGGTGATATTGTTGAAGTCTTTTCCAAGCAAGGGCGCAAATAGCAGTGGCAGTGGTCCATCTCCATTTGTACTGTCAACTTGATCACGGCGGATGATTGTGCCAATTAGGTTGTAACCACCAATGCCTGGTAGTTCCTGATCCCAGTTCATGACCCAACCCGGCGGAGTTGCCTCGGTATCATATTTGGCCCAACCAAAGTGGACATCGCGTTCCGCGTTTATGTAGGTAGGATACTGATCCCCATTGCGATGTTTGGCGGCATACTCAACAGCGATTAAACTTCCTGCAGCAACCACGGTTGCGGGCGATTCTGGATCATCGCCCAAGCCGGACTTTAACTCCGTTCCCCCGCTGAGCGTTGTAGCATCTGCGATTGCCTGAAGTTGTGTTCTGGTTTGCAAGATGTATCCTAGATCAATTGAAATCACAATCAATCCGAACATCACAAAGAGATAAAAGATCAACAAGGTCAAGGCCATGGCACCTGCACGCGACCTTTGTGTACGAGTACCACAAACGGGCTGTTGAATTGAGTTTCTCATGGAACAATCCTCCTGTTATTCTTTGCGCATTACCACTTCTGCGGAAAGGACAGTGTCATTAGCTATAAAATTCATGAATCCCCAGGAAACATCACTGAACGGCACACCAACTAGAACAGTAATTTCATCGTGAGAGGATGTATTTTCGACATTTATTGGAGACGGGCGAAGACTTGGATCTGAATGTTGTTCTTCAGTTAGATTTTTATATACTTCGACAGTACATAAATCTGGCTGTATCCCCGCTGATCTCAGATAGTGATCCATTACCTGGTCAAAAGATTCATCGGTTGCACCAGGGATGACAACATTTCGTGCTCCTTCTCGAGCTGCATTGATCAAAACCTGGTTGACCATAATCGCCCGACTTAGTTCAATAATTCCCACGATTGCAATCAACAGAACAAAACTTGTAATCACAAATTCGAGCGCCACCGCACCCGATCTTTTTGATCGAACTGATATATGAGGCATCATGACATTCCTCCTCTTGCTTTTCCTAATACTGTTTTGTGGATCGTAACATCCACATTCCAAATAAAACGACACCAACCACAACGATAGGCAAAATCTGATAGGGGCCAATCTCTTGCATAAAGTAAAACTTACGATATAAAAAACCTCGTATGTTGATCGTTAAATCCTCTGAGACAAATTGATTGATTCCCCAGAGGGAAACTGGAACTAAGCAGAGTCCAATAATGAAAGCCCTTTTCAAAAGCTTGAAAACCGTTTTTCGTTGAACTGTGTGATGTCCCGTAAGTTCAAAATGCAAGTGTTGTCCTGTGTGCAAAAGGTCGGTCACAAGATGCTTTTCTGCCTGATAAAAAGCACTTAAAGAGACCCAAGGTTTACATAATCGTCTCATCTGGCCAAGTGTCTCATGCTGTTCTTCGCTCATACTGTCGGTTAAGCACTCATCGATGACCTTCATCAGAGACGAGTGGAGGTGATGGTATTTTTTCTGTTTTAATCTCTTGGCTCGGTCGGTGTTTTGAGCAATCTGATCTACTTGATTCATCCACCGAATCCAAAACCGACTCAATTCTGATTGTCTTTTTATGGTTGTGGCAGATGTTCCATTCTTCATGTTATTCTATGGTCCTATACCGGTACTTCCGGTGCCAAATTTCTCGAAGAACGTGGTTAGCTCCATGACTGCTGGGCCCAATAAAACAACATAAAGAGTAGGGAAAATACAGAACATGGTTGGGAACAACAGTTTCACACTTGCTTTCTGAGCTAGTTCCTCTGCATGCTGAAATCTTTTGATTCTCAGATCCTCTGCATGTACTCGCAATGCAGAAGCGATACTGGCACCAAACTTCTCAGCTTGGATTACAACCGAAGCCAAACTGCGAATGGACTCTAAGTCAAAACGTGCGGCAAAGCGTTTTAAAGCTTCACCTGCACTATGCCCGAGTTGAATTTCTCGATCCGCAATAATAAGTTCGGCTGCCAACATCGGGTGAGCGTCCTTTAATTCCTTGGCAACTCGACTAATTGCGGCGCGAAGACTGAGCCCTGCTTCCAGGCAAACCACAATAACATCTAATGCATCAGGCAATGCTCGACTGATTTGTTGTTGTCTTTTTCTCTTCATTGCATCGAGCCAGAAGCTGGGCACAAGTGTTCCGACCAGCGAGAGGACTAAGCCCACTCCAATTCCAACAGGTATGCTTGCTACGCCCGTCACACCAGCTGCGATGCCAATCAAAATTGGAACGGAAGCAAATAGGACTTTACTTGCGATATAAAAACTCATGGAATTCCGTCGGTATAGACCCGCTTGGATCATACGATCTCCCATGTCTGAATTCTCACTCTGGCTGCTGGTGTTGTCTGAACTTTTAGCCCAATTCGAACCTGAACGTGAGCCGCCTCGACTACCTTTTGCACGAGAACCAATGCTACTGAGTCCTTCTAGTCGAGCATCTTCTGCGCTATGTTCAGTAGGACGTGCGACTAACACGACAATTAGCAAGATACAACCTGCAAACATGAGCCCAGAGAGTATTAAGACGAGTTGAGGATCCATAGTAAACCCCTTTTTTAAAAATCAAAGTTAACGATTCGTCGAATCCAGGCAGCCCCTAATGCCATGGAGATACAACACCCTATTAATATCCAAGGGTAGTCCAGCAACTTCACACCATAACTGGGTACTGCTACGCACATCCCAAAAAATGCAAAGATCGGAATTAGGATGAGAACGAGTGCCTGTAGCCTGCCTTCAGCGGTTAAAGCCTTCACTTTTCCACGCATGCGGTGTCGATCACGAATGATTGTCGCTAAATTATCTAACAACTCGGTCAGGTTACCTCCAGATCGTCGATGGATTAGAAGTCCTAACACAAAAATTCGTATTTCGAGTAAACCAGTTCGGTGAGCAAGATCACGCAGTGCAACATCGGCACTGAGGCCTAAATTTTGCTGTTCGTAGCAATAGCCGAACTCGGTTGCTATAGGAGGCCTGAATTCGTTGGCGACCGATAGAATTGCTTGCGTAATTGTTTGCCCTGATCTAAGCGTCCGGCTCATTAATTCCAACGAGTCTGGTAGCTGTTCTAACATTAGATTAAAACGTTGCTGACGTTTGAATTTTACATAGAGAATAGGCAGTGGTGTCACCACGAGAGCAGCGAGTACTGCAATGGGAATGCTGTATGTTAACAGCCCAACCACTAACCCGAAAAAGAGGCTACAACCTAGGCAGGACATTAGCAATTTAGGCATCGTTATTTCTGTGCCAGATTGCTCAAGCATTTTGTAGAGTTTATCTAGTAAGCTCTGGTCGTCTCTTGTTTCTCGCATTGCTTCTGCCGCTATGTCATCGAGATCACGGCCTGCTAATGCTTCCTTAACTCGTTGCCTGCCTTGCTCACGACTTTGTTCCTCTAGCCTTTTACGCTGTTGATCATGCTCTTTTTGGAAAAGATCAGTGACAACCAGATTCATACCTAATGTAATGAGAAATCCAGCTAAAAAGATGAGCGAGGTAATTATGATACCGGTCATGCTTTGTCTCCTTCTGTCGCCAGGACACGTTCCGAAAACATCTCGTTGGGAAGCGATATTCCCGCACTAGCTAAGCGTTCCAAGCAATTGGGACGAACTCCTGTCGAAGTAAAATATCCTTGTGCTATGCAACTCTCATCCACACCGGTCTGATGGAATAGAAAAAGATCATGCATCGTAAGTACTTCACCCTCCATTCCGGTGATCTCGGAGATTCCTACAATTTTGCGTAATCCTCCGGTCAAACGTACCGTTTGTACCACTATGTTGATTGCTGATGCTATTTGGCGTCGGATGGTCCAGACAGGGATATCAAATCCACACATGCCGACCATCATTTCCAGGCGGCTAATTGCATCTCGTGCGGTATTAGCGTGAACCGTTGTCAGGCTACCATCATGGCCGGTATTCATCGCTTGCAGCATATCTAACGCTTCCGGTCCACGACATTCGCCAACAAGAATACGATCTGGCCGCATTCTTAAACAGTTTTTCACCAAATCACGTGTTGTAATTTCACCGCTTCCTTCGATATTGGGAGGACGTGTTTCCATGCGAATTACATGAGGTTGTTGCAGTTGCAACTCGGCAGCGTCTTCAATTGTGGCAATTCGTTCGTCGCTTGGAATATATCCAGACAACACATTCAATAACGTGGTTTTTCCACTACCTGTACCTCCAGAGATCAACACGTTCATGCGACCACGGACACAAGCGGAGATGAACTTCAACATTTCTTTCGTGATTGAATCGTTTGCCAATAAATCTTTGGCTTTAAGCGGAGATGCACCGAATCTCCGGATAGAAACCAACGCTCCATCTAACGCTAAGGGAGGTATGATTGCATTGACCCGACTACCATCAGGCAAACGAGCATCGACCATTGGACATGTTTCATCCACACGGCGGCCTACGCCGCTGACAATTCGTTGAATGATTTTGAGTAGATGTTCGTCATTGGCAAATTTGATTTTACTAAGCGAGAGTCGTCCTTTACGCTCAACGTAGACCATCTTGGGGCCATTAATTAAGATGTCAGTGATACTTCCATCTCGAAACAAAGGCTCTAACGGACCGAGTCCAAAAGTCTCATCAATAATTTCTTCAATCAGCCGTTCTTGCTCTTGCAGGTTGAGTAGATGAGACCGATCTTCTAGAATCTGTTCTGCCGCCCTACGAATTTCAAATCGTAGTTCACCTTCTTCCATGGTCCCGATCAGCGAAAGATCCATGCTCCCAATGACTTGACGGTGGATTTCTGCTTTGACAAGTTGGAACTCAGTTTCCTGTTCTTCTAATTCGCCAAATTCATCTGCCTCAGAATCGATATCTTGAGATGGGTCAGCCTGGCTATCCTCTGACCGACTGTCCTCTGTCTCGGATTGTCCTTCGAAGTTTTCGTCGAGTGGATCATCGATTTCTTCTGAAGCATCTAGAGGGTCTAGAGATCGTGTGTCCTCTTCCGTAACCTCGTCTGTTTTTTTCTTCTTTTTCCAAAGCATCATGGTAATCTTACCTGTACAACGATTCATTTATAAATCATGAATTGTTAAGTTGTTGGCTTCCCATTCACTAGGTGACTGATTTCAATAAGCTTTTTCGATACGGCCGATCTTGGATTATCTAAAACCACAGGCTTGCCGATGTTATTTGCGCGATTGACTTGCCTTGATGCGTCTGGAATGATGTGACGCACCTTTAACCCTAAAGTTTTTTCTACATCTTTGATACGAAGTTCTTTGGGGCGTCCATAACGATTAATCGTCAGATGGATTTGATCGCGATCCAGCTCAAGTTCATCAAAGTATTCTAGTATTTGCTGGGCATGTCGCACCGAGGAGAAATCAAGCATAAGTACAAGCAGTATGGTGTCTGCTTGAAGCAGCGCTGGTGATTGTTCCGCTTGATAGGGACTATCCAAATCGGCCACCACATACTTGAACTTGGACCGTGCCATGCCCAACGCCTTGCGTACTCCACGTTTACTGATGGAACTAATTTCATGATAGGAATTTGGAGACGACAGTAATTGCACGCCTGATTCATGAGGTTCAAGACAACGCTGGAACATGTCTTGATCCATCCGTTGTATATTACGACAGAAGTCTGCCAACGTATGAGAGGGATGCAAGTCAAACAATGTGGCCAAGGTTCCTGAGGTCAATCTCAGATCGACCAGTCCACAGTCTCCATGCCGACTACTTAACCCAGTCGCCACATTGGCAGCAACTGTACTGGCGCCGCTTCCCCCACCCGCACTTACAATCGCAATCAAACTTCCAAAATCTTGATCTGTTGGTGAACTCTTGTCCAAGCGGCCTAGTGCATCTCGAAGTTCGGCTTTGACATCCTCTTGGTTGATATATTGATAAACACCCTCTTTCAACAGTTGCAGAATCCATTTGGCGTCTATCGTGGGGCCAATCACAATAATTCGGGTCGGCATGGTTTCTCGTATGTCACGCACAATCTCAACGGCGTGTTCAACATCTTCGTGTAAATTTAAGATAATGACATTGGGTCGCAGTTGTGCAGATTGATCTACCACTCTATTCAGAGGCACGATTGGCACATGACTGGCAAAATTATTCTCGATAAGCCACGGCTTAAGAGATAAAATCGAAGTTTCTTCGTCTCCATCTTCAGCAACGACGATTCGCATTGTAGTTGTCCATTTAGTGAAATATTATCGCAGTTAATGTATGAGTGAATCTTATCGGTGGTTAATTGTGATAATGCTCGATTCATGGCCACGTTTGATTAAAATCTGTGCTGGTTGTTTCTTCGCCAACATGATCGGTTTCTCTACAGGTTCAGGCAGTGGCTTAGGCTCTTCAATTGGCTCGGGAGTTTCAACCACTGGGGTTGCAACGATTCCTAGCATCGCCTCTTGTAAGTTACGAAGATCTTTTGCCGTCACAGGGTCAATTTCTGCGATTTCGTTGTCTCCATCATTTCTCAATGTGAGCGTCAATGTTCCCAACGTGGCGGCCAATGTTAGTTTGATTGCTTTGTCTGGGGTCACATGTAACGTCACACTCGTCAGTTTGCCAGCGTTTGACTTGCCATCACTTTCTAATCGCGTGTCGGCAGCGAGGATTTCAACATTCTGCAACAGAGTCCAAGTCCCTGAACCTCCTATCGCTTCGTTATCATCTTGCTTCATCGTCAGCAACACATCTACACGGTTGCCAGGCATCACAAATCCGGCCACGCCTGAAGTTGCACTTGGCGTAGCAATTGTGAAGGCTCGCATACCGGGGGTAACTAACGATGCAGCGCCAAAGGTTCCCTCAGCAATCCGAGATTCCAACAGTGGTTCACCTACAACAAAACTGGTGAATGCAATCCGGCTTTCAAGTTGTTCGTAAGTCAATAAAGCACCCTCTGGCACAAGGGCAGTTGGCCACGCTTGCTTTTTGACAAATTCCGGCTGAAGTTGGGTTCCGCGTTTGATCTCGACTGCGGCCACCAAGATCTCGGTGACCTCGGCTTCTTTTACAACTTCTTTTGGGCCGAGAAAGAAACTAGAACCAACAGCGGCCGAAATACCGCAAACCAGTGCCAGTATAAGAACAAGAGTGGTTCGCATTGTCATTGGTCTGACCTTTGTAAGAATTCTGTTTTTGATAGGTCAAAGTTCTAACAGCCGAATCGTTTCATGATTTTAGAGCGGCCCCATAATGGATGCCATTCTTCACTCAGAAATGACTGTCTAACTTTGATTGTACGTAGGTAATCAAATTCGGGTAGCCTAATTTGATCAATTTAATTGCATTAGGTTAAAAGCAGGTTTGCCAAATGATTGTCACTATAGTACCGAAGGCAATCATTACGCTGAAAGGAACTAAACGGGCTCTACCTTCGCTGGTTTTTGCCATCTCATGCACACGCTCGCCTTCATCGTTGCCCATATGCTGGGCCAGCATTCGTATGCGAAAGATCGACATTTGAAAGTTAAACCAAGCGTCTGCTAGTCTCTGTTGTTGGGCCAACATGGCCAATGAATAAAACCCGGTGGCAAACAGGCTAATCGAGACAATCGTAAACACGGTCGATGTCCCCAGCCACGCCGCCAAAGCCGCCACCAGTTTAAGATCACCAGCGCCCATCGCACCGAGCATGTAGGGAATAAACAAGATGGCAAATATGACCACAGCATTAAGTAACGCGCCAGTAAACCCAGGCCAACCCGAGGTGATTGTGTGATACCCAAGCCCTAATGCCAATAACGGCAGCGTCAACCAGTTATAGACTTTGAGAAATCGCAAGTCTGTCACGGTAGCTACACAAATAGCAGCGCATACAACAATGATGGGTATTAAATCCATTGACAGTTCCTCCTCAACAGAAAATGATGTAACACTTCAGTTACCTGAAGTGTTACAAGCAAAACAAAGAATCCCAGAATCTCAAACTATAATAGTCCTGCAATTCGGGACTCATGTCTGATTTCTTAACCACCGATTGCCCCTGGGCCAAGGGTATCAACAGTATTCCCTGTTTGATTGAACATACTTAACAGCGCGTTACCGAATAATGCAGCTCCAACAGACATCGCGATGGCGATCAGTACAACTAAGATGGCATATTCCAATGCGGTTGCTCCATCTTCTTCTTTGAAAACGCCTAATAACGCTTTTTTCATATTGACTAACATTTAAAATCTCCATTTATGTAGTGTTAAATTTTTTACGTTCAGACTCAGCGAATAATCACAATTTCATCAGCTATAACCATCTTTGTGTTACACCCAATAGTTACGGTGCTACAGGATCAACTCCGCCAGAATTAAGAATTGTCTTTGGAATGGCTTTTGTTTCTGTATCAAGCTCAGTTGCTGTATCGCTAAATAAGTCACTCAGCGTACCACCAAAAAATGCTGCTCCACCAGCCATCACAATGGCGATTAGTACGACCAAGATGGCATATTCCAATGCGGTTGCTCCATCTTCTTCTTTGAAAATACCCCACAAGGCTTTTTTCATTTTGACTAACATTTAAAATCTCCAATGGTATAGAAGTAAAACTAAAAACATTAACGTCTGTCATAGTTACAACGCAGTTGTTGTGCCAAAGACGATGTTTGTTTTAAACCCGGTGAATTCACAGATAGAAATTCGATATGTCCAGGTGAAGCGCCAACCGTTGTTTCGAAAAGTGTCCACCGCGCCAACCAATGGTTGACACTTTTGGTTTTACAGATCAAAGCCAGATTAGAGATAGAAGATGAGTTTGAAATCGGGTGTTTTTTGTAGAGTGCCTGCTGGACAAATCGCCGTAATCGAGTCAGCACGCTTTGCTCCATCGAAGCTTCATTTCGACAACTTCCTATCGACAACTTCTTCTACACTGTTGTCACTGCCCTTGCTGTGGGGGCAAATTTTGCTTTTTTTATATTTCTATTTGGAGTGCAACCGGCCATGCGGCAAAGTATACTGGTCAAACGAGGAGCCCTTAGGCCTTTGGAAAGTCTTTTTCCTACCGGGAGCGTTCGTTCGAACTAAGATGAGACTGAAGCCCATGAACACACGACAGAGCACAAAATTCATAATCCTTCAGTTTGCGGTTGTGATTTTTATTAGTGCGTTCCTGCTGTTTCAGGTTCAGCCGCTGATCGGGAAGTACATTCTTCCCTGGTTTGGTGGGACGTCTGCTGTTTGGACAACCTGCATGCTGTTTTTCCAGATCGTGCTGTTCGTCGGGTATCTGTACGCTCATCTGTTGACTCGATTTTTCAGTCCAAGGACGCAGGGGTTAGTTCATCTGGGGCTTTTGGTTATAGCGGCTGTGTTGATGCCAATCACTCCCGAGGTGGACTGGAAACCGACCGGCGAAGAAGCACCCATCCCTCGAATCATCATATTGCTGAGCATGAGTGTTGGCGTACCCTTTTTTGCACTTTCAGCCACAGGACCATTGCTGCAGCGATGGTTTTCTCTGCGGCTTCCATCGGCTTCGCCTTATCGGCTTTACGCTCTCTCAAATGCCGGATCACTGCTGGCCTTGATTTCCTACCCCTTCGTGTTCGCCCCACAACTCTCGGCAACCCGACAGACGTCGCTATGGTCGATTGCATTCTGGGTTTTTGCGGCATTGTGTGGACTTTGTGCCTTGACCATGTTTGGAACGAAAAACGCAGACTCCAAGGATCCTCAGATTCCCACAATACCTGACGTCCCGCCGAGCTTCGGCAAAATGGCGTTTTGGTTTGGATTGTCGATGTCTGCGTCAGTGATGTTGCTCGCCGTCACCAATCAGGTCTGTCTCGACGTCGCTTCGGTGCCGTTTCTATGGGTCATGCCTTTAACTCTGTATCTGCTTACGTTCATTATCTGCTTTGACAACGAACGTTGGTATTTTCGATCGGTTTTCCTCCTTGGAATGCTCGCCTCGATCGGCGGCATCTGCTTTATCCTCAGAAATGGCGTTACACAATCTATTTTCGTGCAAGTGATGGTGTATTTCCTGGGGCTCTTCTTTTGTTGCATGGTCTGTCACGGTGAGTTAGTTAAGCTGAAGCCATCAACAAAGTACCTCACGTTATTCTATCTTGTGATTTCCGCAGGCGGTGCCTCAGGTGGATTGTTTGTAGGCCTCGCCGCACCGCTCTTGTTTTCGTCGTATATTGAACTGCACATCGGACTCCTGGCTTGCTGTCTACTGGCAATGGTTGTGCTATTGGAAGATCCACAGTGGTTCATGAACCAAGGGAAAGCGAAATTATTATGGTTGCCCATCGCAGTCGTGTTCGCGTTACTGGTCATGTTTTTGAAGCTGGACGTCTATCAAGATGCCAGGGAAATATCTCGCAGCTTTTACGGTGTACTTCGAGTGATCGAATCCAATTCGGACGAACCTGAGAATCATAAAATGAATCTCATGCATGGCAGTACCCTGCACGGTACGCAGTTTATGTCGGAAGACAAGAATCTATTGCCGACAACCTATTATGGAACTGAAAGTGCCGTCGGCCAGGTGTTAATACATCACCATGCCGGTGAGCCTCGTAAAATTGGGATTGTCGGCCTGGGCGTCGGAACGTTGGCATCGTACGGTAAGCAGGGGGACCAACTTCGAATTTACGAAATCAATGCCGATGTCGTCCGGTTAGCAAAAAAACATTTCAGCTTTCTTTCGTCATGCGAGGCCAATGTTTCAGTTGTCATGGGCGATGCAAGACTTTCGATGGAGCGGGAAATAAAACAAAAGGGCTCTCAGCAGTTCGATGTCCTTGTCCTTGACGCATTCTCAAGCGATGCCATTCCCACGCATCTGTTGACAAAAGAAGCAGGCGAAATCTATCTGCAGCACCTAAGAGACGATGGTATTCTTGCAATTCACATATCGAACAGGCATCTCGAACTAAGGCCTGTTGTTAGGGGTTTGGCGGGCCACTTTGAGTTGGAGTTTTCCGATCATTCCAGTGAATCCAACCAAGACAAAGGGACGACGATTGCCGATTGGATGCTGGTATCGAGAATGAAATCATCTCTGGAAATTCCCAGCCTGAAGGCCAACTCGCCGGAAGCCGAAAACGTGTTACTGTGGACCGATGAGGACAGTAATCTTTTTGAAACATTGAAAAACGAAGGAGTGTTGAAATTTGGTTCATCCGACTAAAGCGTGCGTCGTACACCGAACCTCAACTCAGGCTCGGCAAAAGGCCCCGCCCCTCCACCTTCTCCGTAGTGTAGAGTAAGCCTCCAATAACCCCTTCAATCGTCGACGAAGCAACGTCGGTTTATAGCCGATTGTCATTTGCTCAGTGTCCATAAAAGTGTCCCGAGAATCACGCATCGACCGTGAATAATAGGATCAAACGAATGTAACGCTTTTCAGTGCCTTACGATATTCAGACCATTTCAAAACACAATGTAATACGAGATTAAGCGACTCGAGATCGGGGCGAATCAACCGCAGGTTAAGATATAATTGCCTAAGCCTACCGAACGAAATACGGCTGGGCGGCGGTTTGGTGAACATTGCCCGTCGTTGCGATGTTGGCGATCCTTTGTAGTTCGGCGGCTTGAGTGGTGTTCTCAGGTGGCAGGTGGTGAACCATATTTAGTTGTTGCTGGGCTGGCTCTAGTTGGCCATCTAGCATCATGGCAAAAGCGACGTTCGAGCGGGCCTCGGCTTCTGAAGCACCTGCGTGGGCAAACTCGTTGAGTGCCTCATTCAATTGGCCTTGTCTGGCGAGTACCAGTGCTAGATTGTTATGAGCCCGCTCGAAATCAGGTTTTAGATTGAGTGATGCGTAATAATGGGTCTTGGCCTCTTCCCACTGGCCTAGCAGATAACAATTATAGCCCCAGTCGCATTGGAGTTCTGGCACCTTCGGGGCAAGCCTGGCTGCTTCAGCATAATAGGCAACTGCCGCATGGCTTTTCCCTTGCTTATCGTGTAACAGTCCCAAGCGATGGTAGGCTTGGTAGAATGTAGGATCGATTTCCAAAACTTTCTTGTACGTTTTGATTGCAGCATCAGGGTCGCCTTGCTGTTCCGAATTTTGTGCAAACGCAAACTGAATATCAGTGCTTGCTGCCTTGATCGAATCGGGCGTAGCCAGAAAGGCAGTTGATTGATCCAAGTCTTTGAGTGTCGGCTTATAGCCTGGCATCAGAGAGCAGCCTACGGAAGAGAGTAGGATGAATCCATGGATCAACAGTAGCGATGGTGAGGGTCTGCTACGAAACATCGTGACAACTTTCATAACCTTGGGGGGGAAGGTTTTAGTAGTTTGACAGTTTTTACGGAGATAGTCCGACAGAGCCAGAGATGTAATGTTGCTCTAGCTGCATAGGTGTTTGTTGATGAAACGGATTGTCCCATTTCGTTGTTGAACGATGGGGTAGCCCTGTGCGACCTTCAATACGTTGTAGTAAGTAGAACTCCCAATCGTTCGGTTCGTCGATTTCTTGGCCTGGTAGAGGCAATATCTCTTCCGCATTGACCGCATCGATTAGATAGGGAGTGACAGCAATAATTAATTCTTGCTCAATGACTTGATGCTGCCTACTTCCAAAAAAGACACCCACATACGGTAGGTCGCCGAGGATTGGAATACGAGCCGTAGCGCTATCAACTTCACGGTTGAGTAATCCTGCAATCGCTAGGGTTTGGCCAGGGCGGAGTTCTACGGTAGTCGATGCGTTTCGTGTACGTAGCCCAGGGATCGGGCTGCCTCCAACAATCAGTGTTACCCCAAGCTCTTCAGCAATATTGCTTACCTCTGGTTCTACATGTAAACGGATGACATTGTCTTCCAGGATATAGGGAACAAAAGCCAGTTGGACACCAAAATTTTTGAACTCGACCGTGCTATTTCCCGCTCCTCCTCCTTGCTGGGCAACAGGAACAGGGAATTCACCGCCAGATTGGAAACGGGCCACATGGCCATCTAAGGTGATCAAGTTAGGTTCGGCCAATAGGGTAGCGACATTGTTTTGACGCAAAGCTTTCATTACGATATTAAACGATCCGCTATCAAAAACCCCCACTATTGTACCAGCCCCACCAGATAATAAATCTGCCAGACTACTGGAGTTACCGCCAACACCTGAGGACGTTAAAATCGAGTTGCCTGCAGATCGACCAAACAGGTCACTTCCAATTTGTCGCAAGGCGGTACGATTTAATTCTGCGATCTGAACTTTTAGCATCACTTGCTGTGGGCCAGGCAATTTCAGCAGGTTGATAATCTGCGGTGCCATCGAAGCACCACCAGATGACGTTGCTCCACCACCTTCTTCAATCGCTAGGCCATACCCTTGTTGTTCTTCTTGTTCGATCACATTGGAAGCGGTCGATTCCATCGGCTCTCCCGATCCATCTTCTGCCGCTTCGCCGGGCTCTTGTTCATTTTGAGGACGAGATTGTGGGATCGATGGCTGAACATTGCTGCCACCGCCACCTCGATTACCAGCATGTGCACTTGATGTGAGGTAAAGTTGAATTGTGTTCAGAATTTGATCAATCTGGGTATTGCTGCGGGCCTGACCTTCAACGACTAGGTGTTCACGCAGTTGACCCAATCGAATAAAAGCACCAGGATACATTTGTGCCAGTTGAGCTTTTAGCAGATCTAAGTCATAGCCAACATGCACTTCAAAGCTGAAAACTTCATTATCGGCGGTAACAAAAGTAAGGTCGGTGATACCTACGCGGCCACCAATTAAGCGGATCATGCGAGAATCTGGTAGCACATCAAACTCAAGTACCGAAGGATCACTGACTGCTATCACTGCTACGCCATTTTCATTGGCGATGGGCAACTTGGTTGTCAATATCTTACTGCGATTTACGATCACATGGATCGCTGCATCATTTCCTTTGAGCGAATCCAGAAAATCTGCCACAGGCTTTTTTTCAGTCTCGTAGCGTTCTGTTCGCCATTGTTGCTGTTCGATAGCCCCCTGGGCTGGTCGAGAATTTAAGCTCGGAACCTCGGGTAATTGAGTCGTTCTTAGATAGGGCGGAGACTGCGCATAAGACAAGCTGCTGCACAGAATTAGTAGAAACATGACTTGTATTGGTAATCGTTTAGGGTTCAATACCATGTCAATTTATTTGGTTAAAGGTAATTTCGGAGAGACCTATCCATTCAAATATTTCGGCATAAGTGATAAAGGCCCTTTAATCTTTATCCCCTTATTGGTGCATCGCATGAAAGTCAGTATTGCCATAAATACCATGACTAATGAAGTCTTGTATTACTCCGTTTTCTCTTGAATATCGATAAACATGCAATTATATTAGAAAGTGTATTGACCGCAACTTTTCCCCATATTATCCTAACAATTACCTTGAATGAGGGTGTAAAAAACTCTGGAAGAGCCTTTTCACCCTCAAAACCCCAACTGCCAAGGGTCGTCAGCCACCAAGGCAGTGGGAAGAAAATTGATTTCTTAACGCAAGGATGCTCATATTTTATTGGGGGCATCTTATGCATACTGTCCGAATAGTGCTGGCAACAGAATCAAAAGAACTAGCGGAGAACGTGAGTTATGTTGTCCAACGCATCAATGGATGCCAGTTAGAAATTATTTCTCTTTCGCAGGCCGTCGTAGAACATACATCTTCTGAGGTTGATCCGGCTCTCCGTCATGCCTCACTTGTTCTCCTTCACCAATCTGATCTATCGGATCAGAACTCGATCTCAAGCATATTAAAATCGATTAAATCGTTGAGTGGTCAGTGCCTGGTGATCTGTGAACAGGAGCATGCTAGATGCCTAGTTCAATGGTTGAAACGAGGTGCTGTGGACAGTTTGGTTCGTCCTTTGAATTTAGCTCGGTTGTCGTTTCTGATCGACTCTCTCACGCTAAAGCAACGCTATCATGGCAAAGACGAATCTAATTGGGTAACGCTTGAGGGAGTCAGCCCTTTTTGTGTGGCATCGAGCGAAATGCAACTGCTGCATGATCATTTACATCGAGTCGCTAACCAAGGGGCCAATGTACTAATCAGTGGTGAATCTGGTACGGGCAAGACTCATATGGCGAAGATGGTGCATGCCTTATCAGCCAGATCGAGTGAACCATTTTTGGCCGTTAACTGTGCAGCCTTGCCTGAATCACTGATAGAAAGTGAATTATTTGGACACGTATCGGGATCGTTTACTGGTGCTACGACTAATCGAGATGGAGTTTTCTCTCAGGTCGGAACAGGTACTCTATTCATGGATGAAATAGACTCGATTCCCCTATCTTCTCAGGCCAAACTTTTACACGCGGTTGATGACCATGGATTTACTGCAGTGGGTGATAATCATTCACAACAGTTCAAGGGGCGAATACTGGCAGCCACAAATCAAGATCTGGAGGAATTGGTCAAAAAAGGTCAATTTCGTCGGGATCTATTTTATCGGTTACGAGTACTGCAACTAAAGATTCCACCCTTGCGTGAACGACCGAGTGAAATCGTCCTGCTGGCAGAAGAGTACTTAAAGTCATCTGCTATTCGTGATGGATGTGCTTGCAAACGTCTCAGTTCAGACGCACAAAAATTGCTACTAAAATATCATTGGCCCGGCAATGTGCGAGAACTCTACAATGCGATGGAGCATGCACTCGCATTTTCTGATTCTGGAGAGATTCAGGTTCATGATATTCCTGTTTTACTAGAGGATATCCCGAGTCCTATCAGCTCCAGTCCTATCAGCTCCAGTCCTATCAGCTCCAGTCCTATCAGCTCCAGTCCTATCGCTCCATCGGTCGAAACTCCTGAACCGCATACCTCTCTTAAACGAGCACGTGAATTAGGAGAAATCAAGGAACTGGAAACTACATTGAAGGTCAATAATTATAATTGCACGAAAACAGCCAAGCAGCTTGGTATCAGTCGAAGTGCCCTCTATAAACGATTGCATAAACTTGGATTGCACGTCGGCTAGGAAATAGCCCAAGAACTTAGGCTGCATCCTGCTGCAGCGTCCCGCTGTTTTCAAGCTTTTGCCAATAATCATCCGGCATATTCATGGCCAGTTTTAGTGCACCTGCTGCACCTGCATAACAACTGTCGTAAACTTTCTGTACATTGACACCAGCGCAAAATGGCTGAAGCCCTTGTTCTACTAATTGGTCTAAACCTTTTAGCTGGCTACCCCCACCGGCCAGAAGCACGGTTTGAAGTAACTGTGATTGGAATTCTGGATCAAATTTAGCGATCACCTCTTGTAGACCTTCAATGATTGGATCGACAAGACTTCCACAGGCTTCCTTGAGCGAGTCCGTGACATCGAACTTTTGAGGTCGTCCGTTGACTGGCAAACTGACGATGGCAGATTCATTGACATCGTGAACAAAGCCATGTTTTTCTTTGATCTCACGTGCCATGTTGAGCGTAACCTGAGCCTCTGGAAATTGTTGTTGCAGCAGTTTCAAGAAACATTCATCTACCGAGTCCCCTCCAATAGAGATGGTGACCTGATCTTCGTCTTTAGGGTACGCACCGTAAAGTGGACAGATGTCAATTGTTCCTGCGCCGATATCGATGACAACGGTATCCTTTAGCTGATCCATTCCGTAGGCCACCGTAAATGGTTCGGCTGCAATCACAACGGCATCAAACGCCTCTTGTGCTGCTTCCATAATCACCTGCTTGTTCTCAATCGAAGCACGTGATGGAGCGCCAATCACTCCGTAAATGGCGGCACCAGCGGGTGGGTTCATCAACGAAACCGCGTGGTTCACCAATAACTTGGCAGCATGCTTACTTCGCTCGATATCGGTGGCATCTTCTGGGTTACCTGGCACATACTTCAATGACCCTTTATTGAAAGGTCTTACCACATCCAATGCCATTCTTTGTTGAACTACGTCTTCACCAAATATCACATCACGGCCTAGCATTGCCCTGGCAACATGATCACGCGGCCAGCCAACGGCTGTGTAAAGGCTGCTTCGTTTGGCATTCGAGGCCATGACAGAAGTCTTGAAGGTTCCCAAATCCATTCCGATATAAAATGTTTCTCGACTCATCAAATTTCCTTTAATTTCAATTCAGTGGGAGCCCTTGCAAGTTGCAAGGCCATGTTTTTATCCCGCCTTTAAATGTTCAATTTGTGATTGCAGGTCCAAGTTCGCTTCAAATACGCACTTTATCATTTCCGTGTTTTGCTCGGCCAGTCGCTCGGCCTCTGCCTGTTGTTCATCAGCCAGCGATGGTTGTAGCAGGTTCAATGGAAGACCTGCGCTTCCAAAATCGACTGCCGCACCACTACGCTTTTCAACATTGGGCATGGGTAATATCACAGGCTCGGAGTCTGGGTCAGCCTCTGAGACTTGTTCTAAATCCACACGTGATTCGCTCTTGGTGGAAACGGATTGCGGGGTCAGTACCAACGGTGATCCAGAACTATCGGACATCTCGACACGAATCACAGATGACAGTTGACCTGATCGCCGTAGCAAAAAGAGTGTGGCTGGCACGGTAACAATGATTCCGACCAACATCGCAAGCAGCGTTCCAATAAACTGTGAGATCCCAGGCTGTAACCAGGAAGATTCCGAGTTTAAAGTTGCTGGCGGAGCAGACGTTAATTCTGCTTCAGTTTGAACAGAATCACTTGGGCTTACAGGCCAGTCTGCGTTGAAAGTCACAGACGCCGGACTAGTACCCTTCGGCAACTCCTCGACTGCTACAAATTGCTCTGAATTGGGCGTGAGGAATATTGGTTGCTCAACTGGGATTGTCGCTTCGGGCGTGATTGTTGATTCAGGGACAATTGGAACACTTGAAGTGTCATCGGTAAATAATTGAATTTTTCCAACGACATTGCTAGGTGTTGCCTGAAGTACTACTGGTGCTTCCTGTTTTACTCCAGACGATTCTAAAGCAGATAGTCTGTCTTCAATCTGTTGTAATGGATTGCCTTGGTCGTACCGGTCAGCAGTCCTCGGATAGGTAGGAAACAACTCAATCGGAGCACCTGTTTCCTCTCGACCAAGAGAGTTAATGATAACCGGTTCAGAAAAAAGATTAGTTCTTGGCAGATAGATTTCTGAAGCAAGCGGGGGAAGTGATTCCTGCGACGGAAGAACTGGCTCTGTGTTGAGTGATGCTGGCTGCGGAGCTTCAATTTTTTTGGTCGGGGCAGGGCGGTTATCAAGGATCACTGTTCCCCTGCCTGACTTGGCAGTGACGTGCCTTGTGCCCTTGATAATTTGAATTCGTTCTCCGCGAACTCCCTCAGCACAGACACTGCCCACGAACATCAGTATCAAAAAAGATGCTTTTACAATTGTGGCAAAGTTAATGGGCATGAGTCGCATTGGAATTCTAGACCTTCGCAAGCGTTGGTAACCTCTATCGATAGTATCGACAGGGCAAAGAATGCGGCTTGAATAAATTACTCCGAATTTAGTGCTTAGTCATAGCTACTGAACTCACGCTAGCTAAGTGTGAGTTGGATTTACCTTCGACACACATTTTGAAAACAAATGATTCGCTCTCGTCTCACTCGGTAATCAGCAAGATAAATGGAATGCTTCTTTGTGTAGAGAGAGTAACACTTTAGCTTGCTTGATCGATGGGAATGGGGAACGAGTGCCCTCCAGATAAAGAGTACACATAGACTTTCTGCTAGATCGAGGGCATAGAAATCCACGATGGTGTTAAAGAAAAGCTTCTATTTATGCCGAAATTTGATTCTAGATACCCTCAAAAAGGGCTTCTAGAATCAATGCTATCAATTATGTTTAAGTTAGATTTTTCAACTCAGCACGAACAGGTGTGTCTATGTCTTGCCCTTGTATCAAGCTAGTAGGGTTTTTCTGCCTCGCAATCATCGGACAGGTAGCAAACGCTCAAACACCACCTCAACCTCTGCCGTATTCTCCAGAAGGTAGCATCGTTGAGACAGTGAGTGTGTCTTCAACTCTAAAAATTGAAGAACAGGCCCCAGTGAGCGTGGCCTCTGCCTGTGATACTTGTTCGGGCAACTCTTCGTGTCAAAATAGCTGCTGTTCTTCTAAATTAATTCCCCGCCTGAAAAGATTTCATTCAGGCTACAATTTCAACGACCGCCCTTTTGGCAGTTATTACTATCAAATACAGCACGCTCATATCGCGAGCGGCATGGCCAAGCAATTGGTGCTTTATCAATATGATTTTAAGAATGAGATTCAAGCAAGTCATACACTCAACGAATATGGCGAGGCCCAGTTGGGTAAACTTGCAGAGCGTGTTATGCGATTAGGACAACCGGTTGTCATTCAAAAATCGCCTCAAGGGCCTGAACTAGATGAAAAACGACGAGCACACGTTGTAACGCAGCTTGCAAAACATGAGATCTCCGCAGACATGGTCGTGGTGCAAAGAGTCCTGATTTCTGGATTAGGCGCAGCGGGTGAAACCATGGGTAACCAAAGCCAATGGAATATGATCTACCAAAATCGATTGATTCAGACACGTGACCAAGGAAACAGCCGGATTGGACAATCGTTCAGCCAGTAGTAACTGATTCTTAGTTGTGCCTAGACGTCCAATCCCGTTGATCAAGTGCTGAGGGTTTGCCTTTGCTCTGACCTCTTATTAATCCCATTTGGCAAACAGATTATCTGCATGAGCCATCTGCTTGGCTTTAGATACTTTGTCGGATAGCAACTGAAGAATCGATTCATCTTTGTCGGTCGCCACATCAAGCAGTCGCTCATCAACGCTAAAGAATTCATCACTTTCTGCCCAGACCGCATCCAGATTCCGCAGGGTCTTTTCGTTACTATTTTTCTTTCCCTTGCTAGGTAAGTCGATTACCTTGCCGTTCTTGTTTGTCTTGGTTCTGGTTGAAGTCCCATCGTCGTCGCTAGTGGTCACACTCACAGATTGGTTCGCAAGGGTGTCAAACGCATCGTCGGAACTGGCGTCATTCACACTGATGGTAATCGTGCTAAGTTGGCTGCCATCGACTTCCTGATCATCGACGCCGGTAACGGTGACCGTTTGGGCCACATTCCAATTGGCCGCAGTGAATGTGAGTGTGGTTACATTGGCGATCACTTCACCAGTGTCACTCGAACTGATCGTGAGCACCACGTCAGTGAGTGGTTGTGCGGTCAAGACTACACGAAAGGTATCGCTAGTGCCCGATTCACTGACACTGGTCGATCCGCCCGTTTCCGTGACCGTGAAGCCTGTCGTGTCATCATCGGTAGTTGTGACAATCACTGATTGATCTGCCAGGCCGTCAAACGCATCATCAGAACTGGCATCATTCACGCTCACGGTGATGAGGCTGAGTTGGTTGCCATCGACTGCCACATCATCCATTCCTGTGACCGTTACCGTTTGGGCCACATTCCAGTTAGCCGCAGTGAAAATGAGTGTGGTTTTATTTACGGTTGCTTCACCGGTGTCGCTTGAACTGACAGTGAACGCTACATCCGTGAGTGGCTGCGAGGCTAAAACCACGCTGAAGGTATCGCTGGTGCCCGATTCACTGACACTGGTCGTGCCGCCAGATTCCGTAATTAGAAAGCCCGGTGTATCGTTATCGGTAGTAGTGACGCTCACTGATTGATCAGCCAGATCGTCAAACGCATTGTCAGAACTTGTATCGTTTACGCTCACAGTGATGAGGCTGAGTTGGTTGCCATCGACTGCCACATCGTCCACACCAGTGACCGTCACCGTTTGAGCTAGATTCCAGTTAGCCGCAGTGAACGTGAGTGTGGTTATACTCGTTGTTACTTCACCTAGATCGCTCGAACTAACAGTGAGCACAACATTAGTGAGGGGCTTGGAAGTTAATACTACGTTGAAGGTATCACTCGCTCCTGCTTCACTAACACTGGTCGTGCCAGCTGTTTGTGTGATCAGGAAACCAGGTGCATCGTCATCGGTAGTCGTCACGTATACCGTTTGGTCTGCCAAACTGTCGAAGGCATCATCAGAATTCGCAGCATCAACCGAGATCGTAACCGTAGAACTCTGGCTTCCGTCAACGATTTCGTCATCAACTCCGGTCACGGTGACCGTTTGGGCTACGTTCCAGTTGGCTGCTGTGAAGATAAGCGTGCTCTTGTCAACTGTCGCTTCACCTGTGTCACCACTATTAATTATCAATACGACATCGGTCACTGGCGGCGAGGTCAGAACCACGTCAAAGCTGTCGCTCGTTCCTGTTTCACTTACTGCTGTATTGCCGCTCGATTCAGTAATCGTGAAGCCTGCAGTATTATTCACATCGTTATCGCTGGTGGAAACTGTGACGGCTTGAGTTGCAAGTCCATCGAATGCATCGTCAGACGTAGCATCGTCGATACTTACATTTATTGTCGTGACCTGATCACCATCGACAAGATTATCATCTACACCAGTCACAGTCACGGTTTGGGCCACGTTCCAGTTGGCTGCGGTGAATGTGAGCGTGCTCTTATTAACACTAGCTTCGCCTGTGTCACCACTACTAATGGTCAACACCACATTGGTCAACGGCTGCGAAGTAAGGACCACGTCGAAGCTGTCGCTCGTGCCCGATTCACTGACACTAGTTGTGCCTCCCGACTCGGTCACAATGAAGCCGGCAGTATCATTGTCGCTGGTAGTAACATTCACGAATTGATCGACGAGGTTATCGAAAGCATCATCGGAATTAGCATCGTCTACACGCACGCTGATTACCGTACTTTGGTTGCCGTCCACGGCAACATCATCCACGCCAGTCACGGTCACTGTTTGTGCCACATTCCAGTTGGCTGCGGTGAAGGTAAGCGTACTCTTATTAACCGTAGCTTCGCCTGTATTACCACTACTGATCGTCAACACCACATCGGTCAACGGCTGCGAGGTGAGGACTACGTCGAAGCTGTCGCTCGTTCCTGCTTCACTGACGCCGGTCGTGCCACTTGATTCGGTCACACTATAGCCAGCAGGCACTACGTTGTCGCCGGATGCCTCAACCAATACTGAGTACTGTCCCAGCTCGCCATAATTCCCGCTGTTCACCACTTCAATAAAATAGTCGCCTGCCGCCAATGTTAATGTGGTACTTGCTCCTAAAGATTGCGTAGGAGCGTCGGTGGCTATGAGTTGACCGCTAGAATTATAAACGCGTAACTCGGCGTTAAGGTTGGCGCTGTATTCATCGACTAGCACCGAAATCGATACATCGCCAGAGGATGTAAATTGGAAATAATCGGCATCTGTCAAACTCGTTAGAATACCCTCGGCTTGGAAAACTCCACCAATTCCGGACATAACTGTAGCAGACCCAATACTGTCGCCATGGTCATCATCACGCAAACCGAACGTATTGATGCTGCTAGAAATAACTGCGATATCATCCTGAAATGTGATCGAAGACTCTCCGCTATGTGTGTCACCGGTTTGCCAAATCTCACGATTCAAACCAAAGTCAGGCGTATTCATGATCCCATTGGGTTGCGAGTTACTTCCCCCGTAATGCCGGAGTCGTAATGCGTGTCCAAACTCATGCGAACTGGTGTTGCCCATCTCCAAAGCCTGGGCCATGATCTGGTCCGAAGATTCGTTTCCATAAAAGGAAAAACTCTCCGCAAACACGAAGCCGACATTATCGGAAGCAGAGCCCGATGCGTAGCTATTTCGGTACGCGACTCCTATCGTGCCACCGCTATATCCTAGATCTGATCCCGATCCGCCAATTACCAAATGATAGGCTTCTGCGTTGTTAAAAGAGCCAGGATCAACCGTGGTTACATTCACATTAAACAGGCTGTAGTCCTCAGCAACGACTCGCCAGATGTTTTCCATCGCCATCTGCTCGGCAGGCGAGAAAGTGGTCGAATCGTTATCAAAGCCGAACGCCGCGATTGAGTAAGCACCCTTGAGATTTGCCCAAGAGTCGTTCGTGCTAGAGTGTCCATTAAAATCAAGATAGAGCGTATCACTCGCACCCAGGTTACTATTAAATACCGGAACCGTCGTGGAATAGCTTGTTTCACTGTAGAGAATAAAATCGTAAAGTCCGGTAGAGCTAGAGCTTCCTTCAACAGAAACTCGGTACGTTCCTGCACTCAAGTCACTGTACAGTGAAGAGTCGGCCGAATCACTGGTACTGGAAGTATTATTTAATTTAAAACCATCGAAGTCATAGCCGTTGTTATTGAAATCAATCTGAGTTCCAGAAGAGTTGTAGACACGAATGATTGAATCAAGATTGCTTAGTCCCGTTTCCCGAGCATCGATATCAAAGAAGACTCCTGCATCATCCGCGAGGGTAAATTCAAAGAAATCTAAATCACCAGCAGCGTCGATATTGCCATGAATCGTAGTTCGCTCAGCACTGACTTCAATGGCCATCGCCTGGGCAAGCGAATCATTGGGACCAAGCTCTCCATACTCAAGGGCCAGCATTCTGCGAGCTTCAAGTGGTTCAAAACGCGACACGCGCACATTAGACTTCCGAACACTCTTCTGACGTAACTGATTGAATCGACGATTAGACATAGCAAAAAACTCCAACGAAGGCAGATATCAATTACATTTCAGCCTGCTGGCCAAAGAAGGCAAAATGTACATCAAGGCGAAGTGTCCACTATGGACACAGGAAAAAATCATTTTTCGGAAAGACTTTACAACAATCCCCGTTTTGATCAAAGGGACGTTCTATCTTGCACCGATTTTCTCGCTAGATACTCTTCATTTTCAAGCGGTGTTCCGTTTTTTTAAGAACACCGAAAAAATGCCTGCCTAGAGCGTCTTCTACTGAAATAGTTCAGCCATTGGAAGTAGTATTGTCGTTGGCAATTTTTGATTGTCTGACAGAATTTAACGGGAACCCGAAGCAATATCTAGTCTTGCTAGTAACTACCTGTTCTCCCTCGTTTTCAGGCTATTCCAATGGTTGAACTATTTCCTTTTTTTAACTTGCCACTATGGAATAAACCGATCCAAAGCACTTTGTGCCTGACTCTGTAAGCTTGGACTGGTAGATAACGCCAATTTTTGTCTGCTGAATCTACTGAGTAATTCACGACATAAACCATGCGATATCGGCCCAAAGCGAGAGTAATAACCGCACCAACTTGATCTCAATTAGATCAGGCACTTTTGATTAGTTGTTGATAAGATTGGTTTGAATAGTTGCACGACCGACTGTATCTCAGTCCCCTTCGTCATGTCCATCTGAACTCTACCTTAGCTTTTTCGACGCGGCTGGAGCAAAATCATTTAATGGTAAAGAATAAACCTGAATAAGAATCCTGAACTTGAGATTCTAGAGGGCTGCTCTCAAGCTCCCCTTATGCCTGAAATAAACTTGATTTACCTCAATTATTTAGTTGAACACAATAATTCAACAAAAAAGAATACGCCACAAGTTGTTTAATAGAATTAACTTACAAGATTTCCCTGGCAGTCTCAAAAATAACAGTCAATTTAGTTTGTCAGGATTGGGTAGGCAGCGGCCTATAGGTATATAGAGACACAGTGAAGCTTAAAATATCTAATAACTTTTCGCTGTAGATCAAGAAATGGATTAATCAGCAGATATAATAGATACAAGTTTGAATCAACTTTACTGACTTAAAAAGTGTACTCGGTTGAGATTTCACTCTCATACTTAAGGGCAATACAATGAGACGCATAATCTTTGGGGCAATTACATCGGTACTATTTTTGGCTGGATACGCAGCTGGCAATGTCGAAGGCGCCATAATACAAGTTGCCAATGGAGTACTCAGTGTAAGCGACAACACACTCCTCAGAGATCCTGTTGGTGATACTAACTGGAATGCCGCAATGTTGACGTGGAGTGTGGAGTTAGATGACACTTCAAGTTTGTTCACCTACAAGTATACATTTGACAACGGCAGAACTGACGATAAGAGTTTCTTGAGTCATATGACGGTTGAACTGTCGCCCAATTTCTCGACAGCAGATATAGGCACAGGTACAACAACCAATTGGGAACTGGGGGTTGACGGAGCAGCAGATAATGTTGACGGAACTCTCACCAACATATATGGCCTCAAATGGCAAGCGGATGCTAGCGGTTTCACGGCGGACATCGTAACTGCCAGAATTCCGATATGGGGCGACATTTACTTGAAAGACGGGAGCGTCAGCGCGTACAATGCGGGATACGTCGATAATGAAAATCTTACTCTGAACAACCCATTGTCGATAGCGTACGATCCGATCGTGTTCACAGGAGTAATTCCTGGCGATCAAGCGAACATCTCAGGATTTAATTGGCTCGCCACGCCTGACACAGATATTCTCCCTCCAGATCCTGATGAAGTCATCCCTGAACCAGCAACGATGGCCATCTGGGGCATGCTTACTGGCTTCGCTACATTGTTTGGGTATCGAAAACGCAAACTAGCGACTGCGACTGCTTAAGCGAGAATCAAAAGTAGAAACGATAGAACGTAAGAAAGGCCGCTCACAGCAGAGCGGTCTTTTAGCTTTGAGGGTTAGCGAATCCCTGTCGCTCTTTTTCAGAAACTCTCATCGAGTTCCCATTCAGCTTGATCTCAACGAATCGCTCTACTGAACATAGAAACGTTCATAAAACGGCCCATCTATCGTGAACAGCCGATTCAGACGCATCTCGTTAAACCCTATAAAATAGGGCGTCAGAACATTTCCACGCTCCTTCTACAACAAGTATTACTTGTACACGATTCAGGCTTGCAACATGAATAACCGTGGAAAATTTCTGATTGATAAAGCACCTCCAAAAACGAGAGTGAGATGAGTCAGAAGCCAACTCAGGATAAGAATGCCTGGGCAAGATAATTTGCCTTAGCCACGAAAGAGAAGATATCCGCATCGCCGTGAATAGCTAAGATTCCTCTCAAGTATATTGACACGTTTTTGGCCAGAAATTAGGTGTTCAATTTGACTTGATCTGAGCGTTGCGTTAGCCGATTCCGAGAGTCCAAACTCAACAGAAAGAATGTCCGTAAAGTGGTAGGTACATTACAATGTATATCTTACGATACGCAATCTTTTACGCTTGAGTTTCTTTCCTCTAAATCATAGTCAGCAAACACGTTAGGAATATCCTATTACATTTTGGATAGATTGCGAATAGCCTTTTCAACCACTTAAACCTAGGCGTTCAGTTAATCTAAAGCCTTCGGGAGGAATCTAATCGCCGACCTAAGGTTTATGAAACCGGCTATATACTCTCCTGACATAGCTTGTCAAATGGTGCCATGTATGGCTTATCTCTGCCTTCGATACGGGGCTGTCGATGTAATAGAATTTACTAGAGGCCACTGAATTATCCCATTTGACCCAACGCTATGTTTTTCAAATGCGATCTACAGCGTTTGGCATCTTGGTATTATTGGAAATAGATTTCGTGTTGCACCGCAGTGTGACCATTGTTGGATACCGTCGGCAACTCTTGGGGCTGAAGCAGATTTTGGCCACCTGTGACCACAAAGCACGAGACGAGAGACTTGAACCCGCACGGGGTTACCCCCACTGGATTTTGAATCCACTGTGGCACTTAGTCTAAGTCCTTCAAGTATCGCCTCTCACAACTTCTAGAATTCACGCGTTGCACCGTTGGTTGCACACAAGTCTTGAGAGGGGATGATTCTTCCAGACTTTCAGCCTGATACATCCCAGATATTCTTGCACAAGCAGCACAGCATTTTGGAAACTCCACCTCTAAAACGTGTACCGTTGTTGAACAACAATCCCCTAAATTCATCCTTTGGACACAGTAAGCGATGTAAAGAATTCAATGGACATCCCATTTTTGAACTTCCCTAACTACAGAGTCCAGTGCGGTTTTGAGAGTGACGTTCACTTGGTTGTTCCGAAGAAAATTTATCAATTATCTAAGCCATCAGCGCTACACTTTTAGACGCCCTAAAGTAGTAAAGTGAATTCTCTCTGATTTGCCAAAGAACATGACGGTTTATTCATCGAATTTCTGAGTGATTGCGACATAATAGCGTATGAATTAGTGGAAGGATGTTCATGCCGAAGGTCGCTGGGCTAATACAGGGGTGCGGTAGATATTGAGAAGGGCATCGTGAGTGTCTACTCTGAAACTTCCAAGGGACGCCGTGATCGAACACTTCCCCTCAACATTGAACTTTCGAAGCTGCTGTTGGAATGGCGGGATTCTTTTCAATCAATCGAAGCCGATGATTTAATCTTGCCTTGGGAGAAGAACACTTACCGAGCCTTTTACGACGACTGGAAGCGAATTGTCAGCAGTGCTGGGCTTCCTAAGGGAATGAAGCCGGTTCCAAAGAACTTTCGTTCAACGTGTGGTAGCGAGTTGATTGAAGCAGGAGTGCCAACGATGGTTGTCAAAGATTTTCTGGGACATGCCAGCGTAACAACGACCGAGGCCTTTTACGTCAACACACAAAATGCCCTTCGACCAGCGGCGGAGAAGCGACGGAAGATGCTGGAGGGGTGAATGGAGAAAGGTTTGAGCTACAAAATCAGCTGGATTGTGCCGCTGGTTTCGGTATACTCATATTATTAGTTCGTATTTTGAAAGTCACGGCGATGTCTGACGTTACACGAATCCTCTCGCAAATCGAATCCGGCGATCCAGACGCCGCCGACCAGCTACTTCCGTTGGTCTACGACGAGTTGCGAAAATTGGCAGCGGCTCGGATGGCCCAGGAGAACCCAGGCCAAACTCTGCAAGCAACTGCTTTGGTCCATGATGCCTATCTCCGAATGGTTGATGTTAAGAAAGCTCAACACTGGGACAGTCGAGGTCACTTCTTTGCGGCAGCCGCTGAGGCCATGCGACGGATACTTGTGGACAAGGCTCGCAGGAGACAACGCCCGAAACATGGCGGCCATCTCAAGCGTATCGATTTAGATGTAACATGCACTCTCATGGCCGAACCCAACGATGATTTTCTAGCCCTTGATGAAGCACTCAGCAAATTCGATAACGTAGATCCGAAAAAATCTGAATTAGTAAAGCTACTTTTTTTGCTGGAATGACTGTTCCTGAAGCCGCAAATACGCTCGGCATATCTGTCGCAACTGCCGAAAGACATTGGATTTACGCCCGAGTCTGGTTGTACTGTGAAATTGACCAGTACAATGATGAAAAATAAATATCCGAAAAACTGAGCGATTACTGAGGGGATTTTGGTCAATTACTCGCATTGTCTTATGAGCGAGTAAATGAAAGGAGCTCTACAAGATGGCTACCAAGGAATCAATCGTTGAGGAAATCTTTTTCCGTGCTCTAGAAATGGAGTCGGAAGAGGAACTCGCTGATTATATTGAAGAAGCTTGCGGAAGCGATGAAAGCCTGCGTCAGCGAGTTCTACAACTGTTAAAGGCAAAACCAAAACTAGGGAATTTTCTTCAAGAACCTGCCGTGGTAGTCGCAGCTACTGCTCTGTATTCAGTCGCAAAGGAAAAACCCGGCACTCTCATCGGCCCGTACAAAATCCGAGAGCAACTGGCCGAAGGAGGCATGGGCGTAGTGTATGTGGCCGATCAG
>NVWB01000035.1 GCA_002733575.1 Blastopirellula sp.
CACCTGGCACGGCTACCAGAAAATGCAGGGCCTCCTTGACGGAATGAAACTAGTTGGACACATATGACAACCCAAAACTTGGGTAATGACAAGGGATTTTATCCCCTGGAAATAGGAGCCCTAAAAGTCTAAGCCCCGGCGAGGGGCGACATTGTTTTAAGGAGCCCTGTTGGGATTTAGCAATCAAATCTTTTCATTCTGGGATTCAACCTCAGATGATACAACTCTGCAACTCTTTCGATATCGCCCCGCTGGGGCTTTTGAGATTTGAGTACCTCGGTTCCAGGGAATGAATTCCCTGGCTACATGATATTGTCCCTCTGGGACAGAAAGAAAGGTGCAAACAAAAAAAACTCCCTTGCCTGGCGAGGTGCCGGACAAGGGAGTTATTAATAGCAAACATTGATTGTGATAGAGTGTCTTCCGAACTTTGTTAGGCAGACTTGCTTTTGGGCATTTTGAATAGTTGGTCTCGACCTTCGATAATTTCTCGGGTGATCGAGTATTCGGTGCCGGCTTCTTGTTCTGGAAGATCGAACATGATGTCGAGCATCACTTGTTCGATGATTGAACGTAATCCGCGGGCACCAGTTCCTTTGGTCATAGCACGTTCGGCAATTGCTTCGAGTGCTTCGTCGGTGAACTCAAGTTCTGCGTTTTCCATTTCAAACAACGATTGATATTGTTTGATCAATGCGTTTTTCGGTTCGGTCAACACAGATTTTAGTCCGCTGGAGTCCAGAGGTTCAAGCGAACAAACCACTGGCAAACGTCCGACGAGTTCAGGGATTAGGCCGAATTCGAGGATGTCGTCCGAAGTAACTTGACGCAATACTTCGGCGGTGTCGGATTCTTCTTTGAAACCCGATTGTTGCCCGAACCCGATGGTCTTGCGACCGAGTCGTTTGCGAACAATATCTTCGATGCCAACAAACGTGCCACCACAGATGAACAAGATGTTCGAGGTGTCGATTTGAATGTACTGTTGTTCGGGGTGTTTTCTTCCACCTTGGGGAGGAACATTTGCGACAGTACCTTCGAGCATTTTCAGCAACGCTTGCTGAACACCTTCGCCGGAGACATCACGGGTAATCGACACGTTGTTCGATGTTTTTCCGATTTTGTCGAGTTCATCAATATAGATGACACCACGTTGAGCGGCTTCGACATCAAAGTCAGCGGCGTGCAGAAGTTTCAAAAGGAGGTTCTCAACGTCTTCGCCCACATAACCGGCTTCGGTCAGTGTGGTGGCATCGCCAATCGCGAATGGCACGTTGAGAATTCGGGCCAGGGTTCTGGCGAGCAAGGTTTTTCCGCTTCCGGTGGGTCCGGCGAGCAGAATGTTCGATTTTTCGATTTCGACATCCGAACCTTCAAAGTCGTTCATGAGCCGTTTGTAATGGTTGTGAACGGCAACCGAGAGAACCTTTTTGGCGCTGTCTTGTCCGATGACATAGTCACCGAGCTGTTGCATAATTTCACGAGGAGTCGGCACATTGTTGAACAGGCTACTGCCTGTATCACGGCGTCGGTTCTCTTGTTCAAGAATGGACTTACAAAGATCGATGCACTCGCCGCAGATGTAAACATCTCCGGGGCCTTCAACCAAGGGGCCAACTTCACGGTAGCTTTTACGGCAGAACGAACAGAACGCATTCTTCTTGTTCGTACTAGTTCGTCGACCTCCGCTGAGATCATTTCCTGAAGGCATGAATCACTCCTTTTTCGGGCTTCACGGGTACGAAACAAACACGGCGGTCGCACGTCATTGGCGGTCATTAACAATTGACCGTATTTGTTTCTAGTTTTGCCAAGTGTCACTCGAGTGGTTTGGTGACTTCAAAAAATGAAGATCATCAATCCTTGGGGGGCTTCCTTGTCCGCGAAGATTCGAGCTACCGGGTTGTAAATGCACTCGTTGCGAGAAAATTGAAGATCAACGGTTGAACTTCAAAAATTAGCCTCCCAGGCTTACTTCTCACAGTACGAATGTAAGTGGTACTTTGTGCGACTTGAAATCGCAAAAAGTGACATATTATAACTAATCGGTGGATTCGGAATCATTGGTATCTTTTACTGTACCACCGAGTTGCGTCGACATGTCAGTTTTAATCTTTCGGAATTCATCATCACTTAGCCCACCCTGTGAATGCATTTCCCGAAAGTTTGATAGCATTGAATGTGTGTTCCCCTGGTCGTTGCCGGTGCGATCCCGAAACTTTCTCATAAACTGGATGATTAGTATGAGTACTATCAGTGAAACCACTAATAACGCAATTGTTTGTGTTAACTGCAAATACGATTCTACCGATTGGGACAATGGTTTTACCGTTTGGGACAATGGTTGGTGTTAGTGAATTCAGTGAAACTCTACCCTCTTATTATCCACACAGCTTGCCTTACGTCTATTAATTGACCAAACTAATGTTGATAACTCTACTGCTCATTAGAACTTAATGAGCGTTGGGCAATCAACGTCATTTCCTCAGTCACGGGTGTTTTTGAGCGATTTGTACCTTCAATCGATTAACTATTACTCTTGATTATTCACACCTCCTTAGGCCACAAGACACTTTGAATGCGAGAATTGAGATCGCCAATCGGTCTCTCCAATGGCATTTTACAATCTTAAACTGAAGTAATATGGATAAACAACAAGTTCTAGCGCGAATTGAAAACACCGGCATTGTGGCCGTATTAAGGGCCGATGATGGCAAAATACTGGTCGATGTGGCCGAAGCCCTATTGGCCGGCGGAATTGATACGCTGGAGGTCACATTCACCGTTCCCAAAGCACACAAGGTGCTTGAAACCGTGGCCGATCAACTGGGAGACCGCATTGTGCTCGGGGCAGGCACTGTATTAGATAGTGAAACCGCCAGAATCGCGATGCTTTCTGGGGCACAGTATATAGTCTCGCCTGCGGTCAACTTGGGCGTGATTGAAATCTGCCAGCGCTACAGCAAGGCCATCATGCCAGGGGCGTTAACCCCGACTGAAGTCATCACCGCGTGGCAGGCAGGTGCCGATATCGTTAAAGTCTTTCCATCCGATCTAACCGGTCCTTCCTATCTGAAGGCATTAAAGGCTCCGCTACCGCAAGTCAAATTGATGCCCACTGGCGGCGTCAATCTTGAAACCGCGGCAGATTTCATCCAAGCCGGGGCCTGTTGTTTAGGAATTGGTGGTTCTTTGGTTGAGAAATCTGCACTTCAAGCGAATGACATGCAGCGAATTCAAGACTTGGCCGCACAATATGTCAAAATCGTCAAAGAAACGAGAAACAATTGTTCGTAATCGCGAATCAAGTTCCGCTATAATAGAACGAACTAAAATTCCGACCTCCTTTCATAAATTATTTACCTTTAATCAACAGCACGCATTATGCCTATTTCATATACCTGTCCACATTGTGGAACACAAATGGAAGTCGAGGAGCGATTCGCAGGCCAACGTGGCCCTTGTGCTGTCTGCGCGAAAACAATTTCTATTCCATTAACGGATGGAACCCTGGTTGCCGAATCGACCGCAGCAACAACATCCTCCAAGAGATACGACACTTCAGGCGGGGCTCGACGAATCTCGGTCGGTTCCATTTTATTAGTGTTGAGCCTCTGCTTTGGTGGCATTGTGATGCTGACGATCTGTGGTGGCGTGGTGATGAATTTTGGAATTCCAGCCTATCGCCAAGTGACACTCACCGCCAAAAATCAAACTTCGATTGATAATTTGCAACGCATTTCTGATGCTCTTGATGAATATCACGTTAATCATGGTTCCTATCCGCCTCCTTACTTTACCGATGATAAAGGCAAGCCGACGCACTCGTGGCGAGTCATGATCTTGCCTGAGCTAGGCTACCAAAATGTCTATAACGGCTATGATTTTGAAGAAGCCTGGGATGGCCCTAACAATCTCAATGTCCTTCATCAAATGCCGTCCGAGTATCAGTCCTTTGATAATAGTAATTCTTATCAAGGCGAGACTCGCTTTGTGGTCATCACCGGTAAGGACACCATGTTTCCGACAGATGAGCCGGTCAGCGATGATGATGTTTCTGACGATGAACAAACGGTTTTGATGGTAGTGGAAATCAATGGAGTTCCAGGCGAATGGATCAATCCCAATAATGAAATTCGTAAATCAAACAACTCACTGATCATTCAAAACGATCCTACCAACACGGTTGGATTGCCTGGAACCCTGAGTGGCAACGTCGTGATGGTCAACGGAGATACCCACACCCTGCCCGATGACACTAGCACCCAATTAATGAGAGACATGTCAACCCGCAACGGCGGAGAACCTGTGGGTGAAGAACTAGACCTCTTGATTAATTTCTAAGTGACTCAGCACCAGAAACTCAAGCGTGAAGCGTCAGCGAGAAACTAGTTTACAAAGGTAAAATTGACCCATGATCAGTTCTCTGCGTTTAGTTCGCTGGTTTACTCTGGTAATTTTGTTTTCCGGGTTCTCTCTACCTTTCTTGATGGCTGGAGCAATGGCCGCAGAATCGGCCAAGCTTCGTTGTGCGTTTATTGATATTGAAAAGTCGCCATTGGGGGGCTTGCTAGAAGCAGAACTGATCGTCCGCGACGACACCGAGTGGCTGGAACGTAGCGAAATTGACAAGATTTTGGCTGAGAAAAAACTTCAGTCTCTGTTTGCTGCCGATGCGGGCGAAGCCCGGATGTCGCTGGGTCAAATTCTCAAGGCCGATATTCTCATAATCCTCCGCTCAGAAACCAAGGATAGGAAATCAGTTTCCCAGTTAGTCGTTTCTGAAACCAAGCGGGGTTTGCGAATTGTTTCCGAAGAATTTCAAGCCAGCAAAGATCTGGAAGAAGACGTTGCGACACTGGTTAAGTTGTTCGAGCAGGGCCTTGAAAAGTCACGCCAACCGATCAATCACATATTCGCCATTCCTCCATTTGTTAGCCAAGACCTGACTTATGAATTCGACTATTTGAAGTCAACGTATGCCCAACTCATCGAACAATCTTTGGTTTCTGCTCCTGGTGTACTCGTAGTTGAGTTTGAGGAAGCGCGGGCCTTGGCCAACGAACGACGTCTCGTTGGAGATAATGAAGCTCTGAAACGCAGCTTGCCGATCTACGTGTTAGGAGAATACCGGCACGAACTCCAGGGAGACTCCCAGCAGGTTCAAATCAAATTAAAAGTGATGCAAGGTGCCACAGAGTTAGAGACCTTAGAAGAAACGCTTGCTCCGAATGCAGCAGCAAGCTTTCTCAAACGTTCGGCTTTAAAACTAGCAAAGTCGCAAGGTATCGCTGCCACGATTATCTCTCCAGAGGCAGAAGCAGAGCAACTCGGCAAACGAGCCGAAACCTTCATGAGCTTGGCCAACTGGGAAGAAGCTCTCGGATTATTCGAGGCTGGCTTGCTGATACAGCCAGAACGGATGGAGTTCCATGGCCGCGTAATTGAAGCGGCGAACCGTCTTGCCAATTCTTACAACCAGAGGGACTTAGCAGAACTTGAAAAGTATAAAGAACTTAATCGTCGCTCCATCGAGCATTTACATCTAATGTCAGAGGATGCACCTCTTGAGTTAATCAAGCCTTTTGATCGTCTCTTGCGTGCTCCAAATCATGTCTATCTGCAAAGCAACAATGCAAGCAGTACTTTTACAGACAAGATGATTCTCCTGGAGGAGAAGTTTCAGAAGGAAAGGCGAGACGTCGTCATCCGGTTGGCACATCGATATGCCGAACAAAGTGAGTGGCGGATAAGTGCGCATCTCCTTACAGAGGCGTTCAGACATCTCACCCCAACCAAGTTGCATGCTGAACGGGCTAAAATGATCCTCAAGTATCAAGATCGACCGGACGTAGAGGAGATGACAATTAATTACGCACATCGCCTTCGCGCGGTGGATACACTTCGAACTGTGGAAGGTCGTCGATTTCTCCGAAGCCTGAGGGACAACCCAGAGAGTAACTCTGGAGTGCGTCTAGCTGTCGAAAATATACTCAGTCTGATCAGCATGAAAATTAATAAAAAAGAGTATCGAACTCAGGGTGATCCCGAGAATAAAACTCAACTGACATTTAAATCCATTGATATTGAGTATCAAGACCTCAACGGTGGTACTGTTAAACTGAAAGAGATTGATGGGTGCGTTCCCCTGGTGAATGGACTGGACATCTTTTACGGAAAAGCGATTGGAGTCCTGTTGCCACTGAAAACTGGATATATTCAGGTATGGAAGCCTGAGCGTAATACTCGTATCAAAACAGTTACTTACGATGGGCGTTATATGTGGATGGTGGCCCGCGATTCTACGCAGGCTCCACAAGTCTGGGTCTTTGACCCCAAAACTGGCGAGCGGTTTCAGTTATCAAAAGCAGATGGCTTGCCTCTATTGAGCCGAGCTGAAATTCCCGGCAAACAGTATTTTGAACTAACAGTCTCAATTGCACCGGTAAATAGTGGGCATGTCATCATTGCTGGCTCTATCGGTCGAACATGGATTGCCGATGTAAAGATCAGTTCCCTCGGCAAGCCAGAAGTGAATATCTTTCATGAAGCAAAAGAAGTGTTTACTCCTGGTGATTGGAACAACTCAAATATCGCGTTCGTCCCGACTGTAATGCGAACCCTCAGTCAGGCTGATGAAAACGGCATGACTCACAAAGTTGTCTATATCGAACGTTCTCCACGAATTTTCGAACGTCCTGTACGATATCCCGAGTTGAAAATGCACGCCTTGCTGATTGACCCAAGTGATTTAAGCATCCGTATTGCACAAAAAGAGTGGTTGAATCGTGGTTCCCATAAAATTCCCGATAAAGTCTTCGAGGGATCGTATTATTACACCGCTCATACTCCACCGAAAAATGATTCTATTGGAGTATTACGCGTCGGCTTGCCCGATGTGACTCCGGAAGTGATGATTTCAGGTATCAAACAAGGTTATGTGTTCTTCAATAAAACTGGGAGGATGCTCAATGTTGCAGGAAGAGAATGGCAACGTGGTAATTTTTCGGAACGCAAGTTGAAATCATTCGGCCCAGTTCCTTGGATCTATACCAACCGTTATGGAGTTGCAGGGGTGTATGATTTAATTCGTATTGAGCCTGGAACAATCCAATTGAGTTATCTGGGCGATAGCAGTCAATTTGGAAGCATCGCTTCTTGCTCAATAGATGGCGGGTCATCTGGAGTGGTACAAGTCTTATTCGATGGCTCTGGAGCGACTCTCGCAAGGGCAATTACAGGAACGCAAGAGCTCACAGCCGAACAAAGCCCAAGGGTAGTCGTTACTCCTCGAACAAGCCTGCCACGGGCAATTAATTTTTGGCAAGACCAAGCCCAGTGTTCCTCGTTGGCTTATTCGCCCGATGGTTCGTACTTTATTACTACCAACGAATCGACCGAACAGTCGGTACAGGCCTGGGACACGCAAAGCGGTCAGCTAATAGCAAACCTACTCGATGATTCGAAAGGAATAACGAAGGTTGCATTCAGCCCTTCAGGCGAGTTTTTTGCCACTGGTGGAACAGATGGGAAAATCATTGTGTGGGATGCAAAGCAACTACAACCTATAACACGTTGCGAAGGCCTGAGTGCCAAAATCGAATGTCTCGCATTTTCGTGGAATAGCAATAAACTAGTTGCTGCCATTAGCGGCAGAAATGCCAAGATATCTGCTTGGAATGTTTCTGATGGAAAGCAATTATTCGAAATTAATTATCAAGTGGGAATAAGAGGCTGGGTTTGCTTTAGTAGAGACGATACGCAGGTCATAACCAGCATTCAAAATGCGTCTGCAATGAGCGGGTGGGGGGCACAGGCTTGGAGTGCTGAAGATGGTACTAGAATGGACGGGATTGAATCGATGAAGATTATCGCTGGATTCCTTGACGATAAATCGATGATAGGGGTGCCCAATAATGGAGAGAACACGCTGTTGAAATGGGACTCCACCGATGGCGAATTCAAGGAATTATGGCCACGGATGCAAGGCATTCCAGTTGCGGTTTCGTCTGACGGAAAATATCTTGTCACCTTTGTTCGTAACCAAATCGTGCAAAATAAATGGAAGGACGTGAATCGCATCCTAGTTTGGGATTTAAACACAAAGCAACAAGTCTTGAGTCAAGACGATTTACTAGCCGAAGAGTTTCACTGGGTCAAAGCCTTGAATGAACTTGTTATCCTCTCCAACGATGGTTCAGTCAAACGCCTGAGCCTGGAACCAAAAGTTCCTTTTCCTGCAATCGAACCATCGAAGTCTGATTAGAAAGTCATGCGAACTTGGACGGACAAATCTGGTCAGCACACGATTCAAACCGTCATGATCAGAATTGGTGGCAAACAGGTGTACTAACCCAGCAGCTTTCGGTGGTTTATTTGTTGCAGACCATCCATTCTACGCCTGCTCTGAACTCTCAAGCAATGGCACGGCCACTGAAGTGTGATCTTTAAGTAATCCCCAAAACTCCTTTATGTCATCCTCACCGAACATTCCCAACACCCCAAACAAGTCAACTTGTTTGCCATCAGCAGTTTTTAGTGTGAGAGTATGATTTCGGACTTTGTCTTTGCCTGGAATCGCTCCGGGATGTTTCATCTCGCCTAATTTCACAGTCATTGGAAAGTGTTTTTCGCTAAAAAACTGAAACTCTCCCACTGCAATCTTTTCGAGTTGATCAAAGCGTACGCTTTGTTTGCCGAAGCGAATTCCTCTTTTATACACACCCAGCCGTCTTCTGCGATGTCGCGCGTTGTTAAAGAAATAATAAGTTCCCTGTGTCAAAGCGACGTAGACCGCTGTTAAAATCCAATGCACTGGATCGACGAATAAATTACCTTCTCTGCCAATTATATCGCGAGCAACATAACCGGAGAAAAACAGGCTTGAAAACAACAATAATACCATGCATATGCCATGCAACATCCCAGTTGTGGGATTGTTTTGTCTGCATTCAAAATAAGGCAGTGGTTCCCAAGACTTAACGAGATCTCCAAGTGAAAGCTCAAACTCTTTGTCTGTTGGTGCGAAGAACATTTATTGATTTCTTGTTTTCAAGTGCTTATTAGTAGTACGCACCTATTTATAGAGAAACCAAGGTACACTTGAAAGATGGCATATTACTTTGATTGTTTGCCTGCAAGCGACCCATGTGAATCTAGAATCAACTCCACCCACTCCTGGTTTTCTTGAATAATCTCCACAAGCCAATCAAACAGAGTAGGGCCTTGATGTTCCTGGGCTGCTTTCAATCTTTTTTCTACAGACAGTCGGTTGGATGGATGACATTGGGTTATATTATTTTTTAACCAGTTAGCCATGGCTGCATACCCTAAATCACTCTGAGACTTATTCGAGTTTCTCCAGCGTAGAAAGTAGCGTTCTTCATGCCAGCAAAGGTAATCGTTGAATGCATCAAGATTGCCCTTCCAATCTCCATCAACGTGAGCGACATACCCTCTATTGAATTCATCAATAAAGCCAGCAAAGTCGTTGAAGCTTGCTCCATCGATCTCGAAAACTTTTTGGCGTGTCATTTCTACTCTTCATCCTGATCTTGTCGCGGATCAACAAATTGATCAAAACCTAGCCACAAGCTTCTGGCGGTGTGGAAGAAGAGAACGGGGAACAGTAGCACAAAGCCGAGGGCCCAGTAGAGTAGGGTGTTATTGGGCACTCCGTAGCCAAACAGGGCGATGGGAAACAGGATGGCGACGATCAGTGTGGTCAGGCCGTAATTGATGTAGATGGAGCCGATGAAAAAGCCGGGCTCTCGGGCATATTTTGCATTGCAGTTGGAGCAACGGTCATTTGTGCGGAACCAACCGGAGTACAGTTTTCCTTTGCCACACACCGGGCATCGCAGGCTAAGACTACGGAGGAAAATCTTTCGGATTCGCATGGAAGTGGGCCTTGGATTCTTCGTTGAAAGGGGCAATTTGTTCGCAGCAAGCGGTGGGTAGGCAACTGCAATCGTGTTAAACTGGAATGCAGTGATGCTAAATGCAGCGACGCTACCTGAAACGGGTGTCCCTTTATCCTAGAGTAAATCCTTACATTTGATCAACCATAGGCGGCCATAGCGTGCTCTACTATCTTGGAAGAACCTTACAAATTGCCGGGCTCGTGATATTGCCTTTGGTAGTCATGCTAGAGTTTGAAGGCCAGCTCGGTTTTCGTGACATGTTGGCTGGTTTTTTGTTTGGCGCGGCACTGTTTTATATCGGGCGAACCATGACGGGCAACCCTAGTCTTTAAGTCCATCATACCGGTCATGAGCGACCTCTTGTTGACTTCGTCAACCCAGTTTGCGGATTTTGGGTGGCCGCGATGTTGGTTTTGGAGAACGCATACCACTCGAATACGCATGTTCAAAACGACGTCGGGGTCGACGTTAGTCGATCAGAGGTTCGAGCGTTTTCCATTGTTTTCCTCTAAATACAGGATTTATCGAGGGCGAAAACGGGATAAGCATTCGATGAACTCTTGGCCACTGTAACCTCTGATGGCCTAACGGCCACACCGACGACGTTCCGAATGCGTTTGCTCCCGAAGCCAAGCCAACTCCGGAATCGTCATCGCTGCCACCCGATGTTCAAGTGCTATGCACGAGACGCTACATGCCGTTTTATACCAAATCTATGAAATAACATTTATTCCAGACTAATGTGTCAGATAAACCTCTTATTTTGGTTGAATTTAGCTTGCTTTCATTGGGGTGAGTTTCCACTTATACTTAGGGGAGTAGAATTTTGGCTTGTCTGTTTCTTTTCTTGCTAGTGGCAGCATGAACGAGGGTGGCGCGTATGTTTCAACCTAATCGCTTGTGGATAATTTGCATTGGTGCAATTCTTGTATTATTGCCTGTTGAGCAAGTCCGTTCACAAGTCGGCCAAGTTTCACGAACGGTTGAAGTGCCTGAGCTCAACAACAATGCTCGCAACTTACTGCTACAGGTTGAACAATCTCTCAATCAGGGCGAATGGCAAGATGCCATTGAGTCGATCCGCCGCATTGATGATGACCATGGGCACGAATTGATTCGCATTGATATTCCAGACGAAGACAACGAAAAAGAATCAGAATCAGATCAGTTCGTCTATTATCGCGACTTAAGAACGTATCTTCAAATTCAGCTAAGTAAAATTGGTCGTCATCAACCCAAAGTTCTGGAAGTTTACCGAGAACAAGTGGACCCTGTCGCCCGACAGATTTTTGAGCAAGCCGAAGCTTCACGTGATATTCTACAATTAAAGCGGGTGGTGCATGATTATTTTTTAAGCAGCTACGGAGATAAGGCGTTGCTGACTTTAGGAGACACCTATCTGGAACAGGGCGATTACTCGACGGCCCGATTTACGTGGGAACAGATTTCGCCCAACCTACGCACGCCAGAACATGATCAAAAATTATTGTATGCCTCGCCGGGTCAGCCTCTTTGGTTGGCGGTGGATGATCTTGATTGGAAAAGTGATCATGCAAAAATCAAAGCGTTGCTTTTAGAGTCAGAACCAAGCTATGACCACTTGTCCTATCCTGATTCTGAAATCCCGATGGCCGATATCTTGGCCCGATTTGTGTTGGTCTCTTGGATCGAAGGCTCAGCACGCAGAGCCAAAGTCGAGCTGGAGCTATTGAATCAATTATTTCCTAATGCTTCCGGCGTACTTGTCGGCAAGACGGTACGTTATGGTGAGTTTCTAAAAACGCTTATCACTACGCCAATCGCCGGGAATAAGTCAGACTATCTCACAAAACATTGGCCCACCTTTGCTGGTAACTTTCAGCGCAATGCGGCTGCCAGTTACCAGAATGTGACGGAACTAGAAAAAGTATGGTCGACTAAAACGAACATTCAAATTCAGCCTGAATTTAATCCTGATTCTTTTCAGAAAAAAATCGCCGAGGATGGCAGTGCGCTGCTCAGCTATCACCCGATCACGATTGGCAACTATCTTTTTCTGAACGATGATAAAGCAGTCCGAGCTCTCGACAAAAGAACAGGTCAGCCTGCCTGGAGAGCCAACTTGGCAGAAGATTCCGATAACCAGTTGCCAGGGGTATTCCATCGGTCGCGCGGGGCTTCAGAACCTGATATTGAAATGGGCATAGGGTTTGGGCGAGGTCGATCTAGAAGTAGGTTTTCTCTCAAATACACTGTCGGGGCTCCCCGATTTACCTTGTCGAGTTGGGAGAACTTACTGATTGCTCGGCAAGGGAGCACCTTAACTGGTATGCCAACGGCTGCTTTGAATCTCTTGCGGCCCGCCGATATCCTGGTGTTCAATACATCGAGCGAAGGCAAATTGGTCTCGGTCATACCGGCAAATGAAGACACTCAAAAGCTGTGGGCGTTTGAAGGGACAGGCATTAGCGATGGAACCCGGTTATTCACTGCGATGACCAAAAACGGGGTTCGTGCCGAGTCGGCGGTTGCCTGCTTTGATATACGAAGTTCGCGTTTGCTGTGGAGGAGAGAAATCTGTTTAACTGAACCTTACGGCACCGGTTTAGTGCGTGAAGGCGATGTGGGAGATCGATCCCACAATCTGTTAGCGATGGCCGACAAGGTATTGTACTACAACACCAATCGAGGTGCTATCGCTGCGGTAGATTCCGACTCTGGCAAACTGTTATGGGAAACCACGTACCCGCGTACGGAGTTGAAATTAGACTCTCTGCATGCGGTCAACATTGCCTTGCAGCGAGATTTGAATCCATGCATCGTATCTCATGGACTGGTAATTGTAATGCCAGCAGACTGTGATCGCATTTTCGCATTAGACGCAGCGACAGGCAAGAAAATTTGGCATACCTTCCCTGGCGTTAAGGCGGTTCATTTGTTAGGCACTACACAAGACAATCTGATCGTTTCCGGAGAGCAACTTATTTGGTTTGATTTACATTCAGGCAAGTTCAACTCCCAATTTCCTGGAGAGCAGACCGTGCCAGCAAATTCTGAAGCTGCATCCCTACCAGGCTACGGACGTGGTATCATAGTAGGAGAAACGGTCCTTTTTCCGTCAAGAAACGCAATTTCGATCCTTCATACGAAACTTACTGAGAAAGGTGAGGTTCGTATTATTAAGGAAGCGATTGATTTAACCCAATTTGATACGACCGGGGGTAACTTGATTGCGGATGAAGATATGCTGTTTATCTCAGCGGCAGATAAAACCACGGCATTTCGTTGGAAGAAGAAATAGTGCGAACCGCTTTGAGCGAATCAATGATTGAGAATGTATTGAGTTTGAGAGTATAATAAGCAAGCGTCCTGCTTTATAGATATTAACAAAGGTAAGCTGCCAGATGCTGGAAGAAAAAGATTTAGAGTCGGTCAAGAAGATCAGTGAAGCTTCGCATCAAATTAAGCGAGAGCTCTCCAAAGTAATTGTTGGCCAGCATGATGTGGTCGAGCAATTGTTGATTTCAATGTTTGCAGGCGGGCACTGCTTGTTAGTTGGTGTGCCAGGTTTAGCGAAAACATTGATGATCCGCAGTTTTGCACAAACGGTTTCGCTCGCTTTTAACCGCATTCAATTTACGCCCGACTTGATGCCTTCGGATATTACGGGAACCGAAGTTATTCAAGAAGATAAAACCACGGGCCAGCGGGAATACCGATTTATTCCAGGCCCTATCTTTGCGAATGTAATTCTGGCGGATGAAATCAATCGAACTCCGCCAAAAACTCAGGCCGCTTTACTTGAAGCGATGCAAGAGCATCAAGTAACCGCTGGCGGAGAAAAGCATCAACTGCCGAACCCTTTCTTTGTGCTGGCAACACAAAACCCGATTGAACAAGAAGGCACCTATCCGCTGCCAGAGGCTCAGCTTGACCGCTTTATGTTTAACGTGATGGTCGATTATCCGAGCGAAGCGGAAGAGTTGGAAATTGTCAAACGAACCACCGCCGATATTGAAGTCAAAATTGTTCCCACGTTAACTGCCGAAGATATTTCGCAGTTGACGCATATCGTGCGAAAAATTCCGATTGCCGATCACATTGCACAATACGCCATCAATTTGGTTCGTCAAACACGTAAAGACAGTGCTGACGCGCCTGACTTTATCAATCGCTATGTCCAATGGGGGGCCGGTCCGCGGGCCAGCCAATACTTGGTACTAGGCGCCAAGGCGAGAGCCATTTTGGATGGGCGTAACTTTGTCGAGAGCGACGATATTCGCAAAGTGGCATTGCCAGTTCTAAGACATCGTATCAAAACGAATTTCAATGCAGATGCAGAAGGAATTACCACGGACGACTTGATCCTTCGCTTGATCGACTCCATTGCAGTAGGCACAGAGAATGACAACGGCACCGAAGTATTTAGAGCCACAGAGGCTGGCTAAACTGCATGGGCTCAAGCTTCGCGCTCAACACATTGTTGAAGGTTTTGTCGCCGGTTCCCATCGTAGTCCCTATCACGGATTCTCCATTGAGTTTGCCGAACACCGAGAGTACGCGCCGGGCGATGACTTGCGGTATGTCGACTGGAAAGTTTACGGACGCACCGACAAGTTCTATCTGAAACAGTATGAAGACGAGACGAACCTAATCTGTAATCTTGTGCTCGACACTAGCGAGAGCATGCTTTACCAAGGTCCAGACGCGGCACTCTCGAAACTGGAATATGCACAGTGCTTGGCAGTTACACTGGCATGGCTGGTTCAGCAACAACAAGACTCGGTAGGGCTGGTCACCTTTGATGATAAAGTGAACACGCTGATCAACCCGGCCAGCAGTGCGGCCCAGTTGATGCAGATTATTGACGTGATGGAATCAACCAACTCGGCGGGAAAAACGGCAACCGGACCCATCTTTCATGAACTGTCAGAGCGTTTGAAAAAACGGGGCGTGGTGATCATCATCAGCGACTTTTTTGATGATGTCGATTCGATGATCGCAGGGCTCAAACATTTCAAGCACCGTCGTCATGATGTGATATTGATGCAAGTCCTTGACCCGGCAGAATTGGAGTTCCCCTTTTCCAAGTCAACCATGTTCAAAGGCATGGAATCGATGCCCGAGCTTTTGGCCGACCCCAATTCACTACGCAAAGCCTACTTGGAAGAAATGAATGCTTCGATAGAATCTCTGCGGAGTCAAGCGCAGGGGCTGCAAATGGACTACTTATTAGTTCGCACCGATGAATCGTTGGATGTGATTTTGAATTCGTTTTTATCCTCTCGTATGGCTCGCATACACTAAAGGAATTTGTGATCGTTTTTTTTGCCGCACTCCCGTTTTTCGCAAGCCTCCCCATGTTGTTTTGGGGGTGCGCGGCTGCTGCGCCAATATTGATACATTTATGGAACCGGCACCGCTACCAAGAGATGCAATGGGCGGCCATGCAGTATCTGCTGGCGGCGATCAAAAAGAATTCACGCCGGATTCGTGTTGAACAACTTCTGGTCTTGATTGTTCGTTGTTTAATCCTGTTGCTGTTCGCAATGGCACTTTCTGACGTTTCGTGCAATTGGTCAAGCTCTCTAGGAACATCGCTTTCGATGTCAGGCACTACGCATACCGTGCTGGTGATCGATGGTTCGTACAGCATGGACTACCAAAGCGGAGGGACTTCTAACTTTGAGAAAGCCAAGCAAATGGCCAAGGATATTGTCGACTCCGGAGCACAAGGAGATGGTTACACACTCATCTTAATGAGCGACATACCCAAAGTGATCATCGCGGAACCCTCTTATGATGCTGCCGATGTTTTGCGAGAGATTGATCAACTACAAATGATCCATTCAGGGGCGAATGTTACCCCGGCCTTGGCAGAGATCACCAAAATATTAGAGAAAGCCAAGCGGAATCATCCTCGACTGAATCGCAATCGAATTCGGATCATCAGCGATTTAACAAAGAACAGTTGGGAGTCTATCTCTAGTCAAGATGCAACTGAACTATTAGAGAAACTGAGCAAAGCGGCCAGTTTCTCGGTGATTGATGTTGGCCAAGTCGCTACCGGGAATTTCACCATCTCAGACGTGCAACAAGAGTTGCCTTTTGCAACCATTGGGGCAACAACCAATTTCAATGTACAAGTCGATGGCAGTGGAGACCCCGTCACCACGCAGCGGGCAGTGCGGATGTATGCCGATGACGTGTTTGTTTCGCAGCAAACCTTTGACTCTTCTGCCGATACGGCCACCTTACGATTCTCACATCAATTTGATATCGCTGGCGATCATACGGTTGAGTTCCGTCTGGACGAAGACTCACTCTCCATCGACAACCATCGCTGGCAAGCAGTCAAAGTAAAAAACTCACTGCGCGTGTTATGTGTGGCTGGTCAGCCAGGGGCTGCCAAATACTTGGCGTTTGCTTTGCAACCAGATCGATTGCAATACCCGACCGTGCGACCTGAAGTTGTGAATCAATCGGCATTGCTGGAACTTGATTTACTTCAATACGATGCCATCATGTTCGTTAATGTGCGTGACTTGGTACAAGAAGAAGCCAAGTTGCTTTCCGATTATGTTTACGCTGGCGGAGGGCTCGCCTTTTTCATGGGAGACCGCGTTCAGGCTGAAAACTACAACAACATGCTCGCATCCACGGATGGCGTGAATATCTTGCCGACAAAACTGATCGGGCCAAGCGTTCGTGGCAACTACCGATTTGATCCGCGTGAATATCAACACGCGATGCTTCAAGCTTTTAGAGGCCAGCAAGACGGCGGACTACTCATCACGCCAATTTGGAACTACTACCGAACGGAAAAGCCAGAGAATAATTTATCGAACGTGTCCCTCTGGCTAGACTCGGGCGACCCTGCGGTCATTATTTCAAAACCGCCACAAAAACCAACGGATGAACAACATAAGTTCCACCTGCCAGGTCGGGTTGCAGTAATCAACATTCCCGCTTCCATTCAATCGGTCGACCGCACGCTCACTCCTCCAGAATCTTGGACGCTGTTCCCTTCGTGGCCCAGTTTTCCGCCTGTGATTCAAGAGCTGTTGATCGAACTCGTGCGAAGCCAAGGCGATTCGCGGAACATTCAAGTCGGCAGCCCACTGATAGGGCGTGTTGAAGAAGCATCGACAGACAGCTCGGTTGACTTAATCCCTCCGAACGAACAAAGGGTCCGAGTGGCTTTAGAAACCGTCAATGGTTCGCATCAATGGATGTTTGACCAGACCGAATATAGTGGTATCTACCAGATGATTGATCGCTCGCGACTCGATGCAAGTCAATCGTTTGCGGTCAACATAAACACTCGGGAAAGTGACTTGACCCGAGTTGCTTTGGAAGACTTGCCTGGAACCCTGAACTTAAATTCTGATGTGGATAACGGCAGTTTGAGTTTCGCAGGCATTGCCGGTGGTTCAGCCACAGGACTATTTCGCTTGTTATTAATCATGGTGCTGCTCTTGGTTTTAACCGAGTCGATTTTGGCTTGGCGTTATGGGACAGGTGCAGCATGAACGAATTCTGGAACAACATAATCTACTCCGTTTTCGGAGAAGAACTTCCACCAGAGGCAGACGGTTTGCAGTCAAGCATTCAGTGGTCCGCTCCTTGGGCTCCGTGGATTACGCTGGCATTGATCATCGCCAGTACCCTCTACATTGCCTGGATCTATCAAAGAGAGCGTGCCACGACTGGAGCCTGGATTAAAGTTCTGTTAACAGGTATTCGTTTATCGCTAATCGGTATCCTGTTGTTCATGCTGTATGGGCTCACCTTGCGACCATTTCGCACTGACATGCCTGACTTGATAATTGCGATTGATGACACACTCAGCATGGGGCACATCGATTCACTCGATCCAGAGACTGATTCCGAAATTGCCTCGCGGGTTTCAGCGGCAGGGTTTGAAGATACGTCTCGCTGGAATCAAGCGTTGACATTACTTACCGAAAGCGATGCGGCCTTACTGAAACAGTTGACGGCCAAGTATCGACCGAAGTTCTATCTAATCGGAGATTCGAGTCGGCCTGTCTCGATTGGCTCAGACGACACCGGTGCCACCTTAAAAGCACTTGCCCCGACTCAATCAACCAGTCGACTGGGAGATAGCCTGCAAGAAATTCTAGAAGCTCAACGCGGCCGCCCGACTGCGGCGATCATCGTTTTTACCGATGGCGTAACCACCGAAGGCAAGCTGCTAAACGAAGCGGCCCAGTATGCAAAAATTCGCGGAATCCCCCTGCACTTAATCGGGTTAGGCAGCTCACTGAAATCGAAAGATTTACAACTCGATGATCTCTCGGTCGATCAAGTTGCCTTTGTGGGCGACACCTTGAACTTTTCAACAAGGCTTTCGGCCACCGGATTTCAAGGCAAGTCGGTTCGTGTAGTTCTCAAACGAAAAGAGAACGACAAACCACTGGCAGAGCAACAAATCACGGTGACTAGCGACGAGTTCACGCGAGTCGTTCGCTTACAGTTTCGTCCCAAGAAAAAAGGGGTGATCGACTTTGTTGTTCAGGTCGAGATCGAAAAGGATGAGATCAACGTCAATAACAATCAAGAAGAACAAACCGTGATGGTACGAGACGACACCATCAAAGTGCTCTACGTTCAGGCCTATCCTCGATTTCAATATCGTTATCTAAAAACTTTACTCGAAAGACAACTCAAGCCATCTTCAGAGGAGGGTGTGCCTGAGCATGCGTTCGAGCTGACCACAATTTTGCAAGACGCTGACACCGAATATGCAGACCAAGATAGTTCTGCGATTGCCACCTTTCCTAACACTGCCGAAGAATTATTTCAATACGATGTCCTGATTTTCGGAGATGCAAACCCGGCGTTCCTTAACCGGCTGCACTTGGACAACATCAACCAGTTCGTTTCAGAAAAAGGGGGCGGAGCTATCTTTATTGCCGGCACGCAGTATATGCCTTGGAACTACAAAGGCACCGCCTTGGAACCGCTGTTGCCATTTGATATTGATTCAGTCAGAACTGCCGATGTCGGGCAAGATTATTCGACCCCGTTTTCATTAACACTTACCGAATTAGGCATGGGCAGTCCGCCGCTGCAAGTCGGAACGGGCCCCACAGATAACATCCGACTTTGGAATGAGATTCCGCATTTGTATTGGTTTTTAAATGCCCGAAAGAAAAAACCGGCGGCCCAAACCCTGTTAGCACATGATGCGATAACGGGCGATGACGGACAAGGGCTACCCATTTTGTCGCAACAGTTTGTTGGCAACGGCAAAGTATTATTTTTGGCAACCGATGACCTGTGGCGCTGGGAACACCATGACGCTTTTTGGATGCAATCGATTCGCTATCTGGCTCGTTCCGCATTAGCAGGTTCAGATCGAGCCGCTGAGCTGACCACCAGCCGACAAATTTATCGCAAAGGGGAAGTGGCCAAAATTCGACTTCGCTTCTTTGACGAACGCAAAGCACCAGCCAGCGACGATGGAGTCACCATTGTAGTTGAGCACGACAAAGGGCGACGACAACGCATTGGGCTAAGTCGCAGCACGAGTGCCAGAGAAGTATTTGATGGTAGCATGGGTAATTTGATGCCTGGTTCGTATCGAGTTTGGGTGGCGGAGCCAAATTTGAGCAGCGCCGCAACCGACAATCAACCTCCAGCAGCCGTCTTCACAGTAGAAGCTCCCGTAGGAGAAATGGCCCGACTTGAGATGGATGAAGCCGATTTAAAGGCCGCCGCCCTCAGTTCAGGCGGTAAATTTTACCTATTTACCGATACCCTAAGTTTAGCCAGCAATCTTCCGCCAGGTCGACAAGTCAAAATAGAGACACTTCCACCCACGCCACTTTGGAATTCATGGAAACTAGCGATGCTGTTCACCAGTCTTATTATTACAGAATGGTTATTACGGAAACGCTATGGCATGCTGTAACGTGAAACACCAGACAAGGGACACTTTATTTCCCTAATTAGACTAGTTTTTCGTACACAAATCACGATATACTTAATAGATCAACTCACCCGGCCCACAGGCAAGTATTGATGACTCATCCGATTGCACAAGTTGTCGCACAGGCAAAACGGCGTGCCATAAATATGGTCCGCTTGCGGTGCGTACTTTGGATGCTGTCAGCGCTGATTGGACTTCTACTGCTGGTGGGCCTGTGTGATTATGTGATCCATAGTGAAGACATCGGTACACGCTGGTTTCTCTCGCTGCTATTCTTCGTCTCCACAGTGCTGCTCTTTCGCAAGCTGGTTTTGCCACATTGGCGTTGGCAACCAAGTGATATTGAAATCAGCCAACGCATCGAAGGATTCTTTCCACAATTAAAAGATCGCATTTCAAGCTGCTTAGTTTTTCTCGCGCAAGCCGATGACGACCCTACTGCCGGCTCCAGCACATTACGCCGCAGTGTGATTGCTGAAACGACTGCATTAATTCAAGAGGTAGATATCGATGCCGCATTGAACCGAGACTATGCGAAGAAAGCATGGATGACTATCTTCGGAACGATGTTCATCATTTGCGTTCTTGGAATAGCGGCCCCAAGTTACTTGGCAACTTCAACGTATCGCCTCTTTGCCCCATTCGCCGGTATCAACTGGCCAAGAGTCAACCACCTAGCGTTTGTCAAAACACCAGACCAAGTGGCTCGTGGGGGTTATCTACTTCTGGAAGTGATTGATCAAAATGGGGAACTGCCGCAGACCGTGGAGATCGAGATCTCTCGTGGGTCACACACCTCGACCAAAGAAATGCAGTTAGACTTTTCATCCAACCAAATGATCTATCGCATCGATAACATCACGCAAGACCTCAGCTACAGGGCCATCGGCGGAGACGACAACACGATGCCCTGGAACCGACTTGAAGTGCTTGACCCGCCGAAGCTAACACAGGTGGATGTCAAACTGATTCCACCCAAGTACACGCAAGAAGATCCACTGGATTCGCCCAGGGCGATCATCGCCCTCGAAGGCACCACAGTTCAACTGCATGCCACAATAGACCGCCCGATTGCCCAGGCAAAAGCAGTCTATGAAACCAGCGAAGGCAAACAGACTATCCACTTAATAGTGGCCGCTGATGGGTTGTCGGCATCTAGCCAACCTTTTGATGTAAAGCCAGACGCAACAAGGCCACGTGAAGACCAATTTGTGTTGAGCCAGTCTGGTAGCTATTGGCTAGAAATCGAAACCGCGAGTGGGCTACTTCGCAGAGAAAAACAACGCTCGGAAGTTCGCGTCACTTCCGATAAGCCACCTGCAATCACTTGGCTTGCACCCCTAGAAAATTTGTTCCTTACTCCAGTAGCGGAAATCGACTTAAAGGCCCAAGTCTCCGACGATTTTGGAACAGAAAGAGTTGATCTCCAGTATTTACGCTCTGATCAAACCGAACAGGGGAGCACGATAATCTCGTTATACGAAAACACTGTGAATAAGGACGCTGAGAAAAGCGAGACTGCGGAACCTGTCGAGACAGTCGCACTAGCATCAACCCCTGGCGAGTCAATCGAGGTCAACCACCATTGGGATCTTTCCAAACTCGAAGGTCTGGCCCCTGGCGTCACGCTCAATTTAACTTTAATCGCCAGCGACTACAAACCTCAATTGGGCGAGAGTCTACCAAGGCGGATCACCATCATCGGGCAAGAGCAGTTACAACAACGACTCGCGGCGATGCACCAGAGGTTGATCTCGAAAATTTCTGAATCGATTGAAAGCCAGCAAGACGCCAGAACTCAGGCCAAGTCTGCCGAGATCTCATTAGCCGAATCAGAAAAACTAAGTCAAACCGATTTGTCGCATTTGCAAAATTCGGAATTCACCCAACGTAGGGTTCGGCAACAATTAGAAGAAGGTGTAAATAACGCCATTCAGCAAATCGACGACATCCTTCAACAAATGAAGATCAACAAAGTTGCAGAACCGACAACGACCACGCAACTGGAAGACTTAAAAAATGAGATTCGTAAAATCACGAAGAACCAACTTCCTGGAATCGAACAATCACTGGAAGAAACCAAACGCGAACTGAATCAGGCAATTCGTTCCGAAGAGACGGAGACACCTAATTCAAACGCAGAGCGGCAAGCAGCAAAGGCCGAGATTCGTGAAAAAGTAGAAGAGATTGGCCAGCAACAAGAAGACACCGTAGAAAAACTAGACGAACTGGTTCGCAGCCTTTCCCAGTGGGACACCTATCGTCGGTTTGCTGTCGAACTACGCAACATCAAACAACGCCAAGATGATATTACCCAACAGACACGCCAGCATAACCAAGAGGCCTTGGGCAAAGATATAGAAAGCTTAACGCCTGATCAACGCTCGGAACTGAAACAACTTTCGGAAGCTCAGGCCGAACTCTCTCGCCGCTTAGACAGAGTCCAGTCTCGCATGCGTGAGATGAAAGAAGATTTAGGCGAAGACGAACCACTGGCTGCGGAAACCTTGGGTGATGCTATCAACGAAAACCGCAAGTCGGCCACTTCCCAGCAAATGCGAGAAGCGAGCAAAGCGATCAAACAGAATCAACTGGGTCAATCGGCCCAAGCACAACAGCAAGTAGCCAAGGCTCTGCAAGAAGTGCTAGATGTGCTTGACAACAAAAAAGAGAATCGTCTGAAACAGTTATCCAAAAAGCTGGAAGAAGCGAAAAACGAATTAGACGAACTGGTTCAGAAACAAAAAGGGTTGAACGAAAAGACCAAACAAGCCTCACAAATTGCCGATGAAATGGAGCGAGGGCGAGAACTTAAAAAACTGGCCGAACAACAAAAACAACTTCAGGAAGAAACCGAACGACTGTCCCGCAAGCTGGAACGCCTGCAAGCCAATAAAGCGGCCGAATCGCTCCAACGTGGGGCCCAACAATTACAAGACGCCAGTAATAACGCCGAGCAAGACGACGCTCAGCAATCACTAGAAGACCAAGCCCAGGCCGAACAAGATTTAGAGCAGGCCCAGCAAGAACTTGCACAACAACAGAAAAAAGTGGAAGCAGACTTGGCCCAAGAACAGATGGCCCGCTTGAAACAATCGATTGAAGCAATGGTGATACAACAACGACAGATCACAGAAAAATTGAGCCGATTGTCCGAGGCGCTGATCCAAGATGAACCACTTACTCTGACTCAATTGGACGTGGTCGAAATGATTTCGATTCAACAACAAACGCTAGAACAAGAGACCCGCGAGTTTGCCGAGACAATTTCGAAAGCCGAAGTCTTTTTCCTTTCACTAGTTACCAGTGCCGATTTAATGCGAGAAATATCTCGCAACTTAGATATCGGTCTGTTAGACGAAGAGACACTCGCATTCAGCCAAGAAGCTTTAGAACGTCTAGAACAATTGCTGGCAGCGTTGGAAGAAGACAAGGACGAAGAAAAACAGTCCGAAGCCCCAGACGAGCAACAACCAGAAGAAGGACAGGGCGAAGAACAACAAAATCAACAGCAGCAAAATCAAGATGGAATTGGGCAAATGGCGCAACTCAAACTGCTGAAATCAATGCAGCAATCGGTCAATCGACAAACGGCAGCCGCTGCGGAAGAACTGTTAGAGACCGGCAAACTGACGCCAGAGCTAGAATTTAAACTCATCCGCCTTGCCGAAGAACAAGGCAAACTGGCAGAATTGACCCTGAAATTAACCGAGATTACGGAAGAAAACCTGTTCGATCTAGAAAACTTACCCGGCACCGAAGAAGAAGATCCAGACTCGGATGAACCTGCTGCAATCGAACGACCGAAGAAAGTAGATGCCGAAGACAAATTAGAGCCTGCGTTGCCTGAACCTGGAGACGAATTATGATGCGAACCATTTATTCATTGACAGTCTGCTGCATACTTTTTTCCGCCACCCAATTGCTGGCCCAAGACGGGGATGAAGTGGTCGATTCTAGCGAGCTCGACAGAGCACTGCTGGAAGACCTCGACAGTGATTTGTTCGATGGCCTCGATTTACCGATTGATATTCCTGACAAGAAGAAACCGGATGATCCCAATGCTATCGAAGGCGAAGGCAACCAACCGGAACCTTTCGACAGGGAATTAGTAAGAGACCTGGGCGAAGAGGCAGACCCGCTCACAAAAATCGGCCAACAAATGCAAGATGTACAACGGCAGATGAGCGCAGGCAATGCTAAGCAAGAGACCTTGGACCAACAGATTCAGATTGTTAAAGCCATTGATGATCTGATTGAAGAAATGAAAAAGCAACAGCAGCAACAAAAAAAACAGCAACAAAAATCCTCGTCTAAGCAAAATCAGCAGAAACAACAACAGCAGCAAAAGAATCAGCAGCAGAAACAACAAAACCAACAGAAGCCCTCTGGTTCTCAGCAACCCATGCCAATGCAAGGCGAAAGCCAAGATCAGCAAAATCAAGCGAACAGTGATGATAAAAAAGGGGACGCAAAAAACAGTGACGAAGAGCTACGCAATCAAAAGATCGAATTACTCCCCATCGATGCTCGCAACGCTTTGTTAAAAGAGACCTGGGGACACTTGCCCGAAAAAATTCGCCAGCAGTTGATGAATACATCGATCGAGAAGTTTTTGCCAAAATACGAAAAACTGACCGAAGACTATTTTCGTAAACTGGCAGAAGAAACCAGCGAATAACCCCGAATTCAACTTATTGATACGCACTTTCTTTCACTTTGACTAAAGCAAACAATCATGAACAAAACCAATCGACGATGTTTTATCGCTGGCGGAATTGGCTCGTTGTGTGCGCTAAGTCAACTGCCGGCTCAAGAAGAAGATCGAACCAAAGCGGCCAAGTTGATTACTCCGGCCACCAAAACGGCCATCAATCAAGGGCTGCAATACATTGCCGCCAAGCAAATCAAACAAGGGCGAGTCAAAGGGGCGTTTGGCGTTTCAGGCTATCAGGCCAACACTGCGGTTTCGGCCTTGGCAGGCATGGCCTTCATGGCCAACGGCAGCACACCAGGCCGTGGTCCTTATGGCAAACACATTAACGACTGCATCGATTATCTCGTAGCCAACACGCAAGAAGGGGGCTTCGTGGCAGTGCCGGGTTCTTCTACCCATGGGCCAATGTACGGGCATGGGTTTGCCACACTCTTCTTGGCTGAAGTCTACGGCATGACGGCCAATGATGAAGTTCGAGAAAAACTGCAAGCAGCGATCAAACTAATTATCGACACACAAAACGCCGATGGCGGATGGCGTTATGAACCCCAAAGAAACGAAGCCGATCTCTCGGTCACGGTTTGCCAAATGATGGCACTCAGGGCCGCCAGAAACGCGGGGCTTTATGTCCCTAACGAAACAGTCGAGCGTTGTATTGATTACGTCAAACGAAGCCAAAACGGGGACGGAGGTTTCATGTACATGCTGAACGGCGGTGCCAGTGCGTTCCCACGTTCGGCTGCCGGAGTGGTGGCCCTATACAGCGCAGGTATTTACAAAGGAACCGAAATTGAGGTGGGGCTCAATTATCTCGTCAACAACATTCCCCAAAATCAAGGATTTCGCGGGAACAGCCATTTTTTCTATGGGCAGTATTATGCCGCCCAGGCTTTCTATCATGCCGGCGGTTCACACTGGAATCGCTACTACCCCAGTATGCGAGATTTCCTACTTGAAAGGCAAGCGACCGATGGCTCTTGGCGAGACTCGATCTGTGACGAGTATGGGACTGCCATGGCTTGTATCGTGTTACAAATGCCGAACAACTATCTTCCTATCTTCCAAAAATAAGCCATGCTTCGATTTACTTTTGCCATACTCTGTTTTGTCACTCTCTGCACATCCGCCGTGAGCACAGCCCAAGCACAGGCCAGGCTTCTGCTTGTCGGCAAGGCAGAAATAGAAGCTGCCATCTCGTCCATTGACGACCAAGGTCAATGGACAATCGAGACTTCAGAAGGAACACAGATTGTTACTACAGAAGATGTTGTTCGCTATGGGCAAATGAAGTCTGCCACCAAAGACCATATCGCAATTCTAGATGATGGTTCTCAGTTGGTGATCTATGAATCGGTGATCGAAAAAAGAAAAATCAAAGGCTACAGTGAACTTTGGGACGAGGTCGAGTTTTCTCTACGAAAAACCCGTGGGCTGATTCTACAAATTCCTTTGCAGCCGGTTGATCGGCGTCGCCTAATCGATCAGGTCAGCCGCTATGAAGAATCCAAGGATCAAGTCCTGCTGGTCAATGGCGACCGACTCTCTGGCCTGATTAGTCGTCTATCCGTTAAAGAGCCGGACGCCAAAGAGACGCTACAAATAAGAACCACCGCTGGCAGTGTCGAAGTAGAAGCTTCGCGTGTTGCTGCAATCATGTTTGCCCCTAGCATTAATACAACGGAATCGAAATCGGCCCTGCATTGGCTGGGGTTACGCGATGGTTCGTTGTTACGCTGCCGAGATTTTCAGTGGCAAAACCAGACGCTTACGGTCACGTTGAGTGATGGAACCATCCTAAAATCTCCGCCAGGCATCAGCTTACAGCGAGAGCTTTCATTGTTTCAACCCAGTTCTTCCAAAGTTCAATTTCTTTCGGATTTATCCGCCTTGGGTTACAAGCATATTCCTTTTTTGCAATTGAAATGGGATTACCGGCTAGATCGAAATGTTCAACAAGGTGATTTGACCGTAGACGGAAAGAGCTACTTCAAAGGACTCGGCACCCACGCAACATCTCGCTTGGCGTATCGTGTCCCAGCAGGTGCGGTTCGGTTTGCGGCCGCGTTAGGAATCGACGACAACACTTCAGGGCAGGGGAGTGTCATCTTTCGCATCTATACCGCCTCATCCGATGGCAAGTGGACAGTAGCGTTTCAAAGCCCAACCATTCGCGGCGGCGCCCCACTGGTGCCGGTCTCGATAGAACTCAAAGACGTAAAGGGAATTGCCCTCGTCGTTGATCACGCCGATGGAGCCGATATTCTCGATCACGCCAATTGGATCGAAGCCCGCTTTGAGACGAAATAAGAAAAAAGGCGAGTCGCATGAGCAACTCGCCTTTTGATATTGGGTGGCCATTAGTCGATCTGGAAGTGCAACAAGTTCGTAGGGTGGCTGCTTGACAGCCGCCTGTTTATGGACGTTGCCTCTTATCCATTTTCACCTTAAAAACTCTCTTCTTCCTTTGTGTCTTTCTGTCTTGGTGGTTTAATCTATTTGCACTTCCTGGCGGCTGACGAGCAGCCACCCTACAAGAATTCACCACCCAGATATCTAAAAAACACTAGGCTCCGTATTTACCCAATCGCCCGGCATTGGCCATCGCCAGCCCCATCAGGTATTGGGCTTCAAACTGACCCAGTCCGCCGGTCACGCAGGTGTTTTCACCGAATGTAGTGTGTGCATCTGGTCGACAGCAATCCGATGCCAACAAGGTCGGCACAGGATGCCAACTATGGTTCGATAAGAACGCTGGCGTACTGTGATCACCGGTCACAATAAACACATCAGGCTTCAAGGCTTCAATTCGAGGCACTGCGGCGTCGAACTCTTCGGTCCGCTGTACCTTCAAATCAAAGTTGCCATCTTCGCCACTTGAATCGGTATATTTAAAGTGAATGAAGAAGAAATCATAGTCGTTCCAGTTTTCTTCCAACAGATCCATTTGTTGGTCTAAGGTTTGTGCTTGACCAACAATTTCCATGCCAACCAAACTGGCCAAGCCTTTGTACATTGGGTAGACCGCAATTGCTGCGGCTTTCAATCCATACACATCTTCGAAACTTGGAATCGCTGGCTTGGCCGAAAAACCTCGCATGGTCAAGCAGTTGGCTTTGGCTTCGCCTGCCAATATCTTTTTGGCTTGCTTAACAAACTCTTTGGAAATCTCTGCGGTCTTTTGACTTGCTTCATTGACTGCAACAGGGTCCAATGGAGGAACACCAGTCGCTTGGGGATCGGTATCATGCACCTCTCCGCCAAGTCCTTCGCCGCGAAACAGAACCACAAACCGATGTTCTTTAACTGGCTCCACGGTGATTTCAATTCCTGGAATACTAACTGCACGCAATTTGATTGCCAGCGGAGCACTCTCTTCGGTTGGAATTCGGCCAGCACGCCGATCGGTAATCTTGCCATCGGCATCAATTGTGCAGAAGTTACATCGCACGGCCACATCGCCATCTTGAATGGTCAGGCCAATTCCAGTCGCTTCCAACGCACCGCGACCAATCAGCGAAGTCAGCGGATCGTAGCCAAACAATCCCAAGTGACCAGGGCCACTACCCGGGCTGATACCAGGTTTCACAGGAATACTGCCACCTTGCACTCCACGAGTTGCCAAAGCATCTAAGTTCGGAGTTTTGGCCGCTTCTAATTCAGTCGGCCCGCCTGGTTGTAAAGGCAAACCGCCCAGGCCATCGGCCACAAACATGACAATTTTTGAATCGTTTTTCGTCTTTAAACTTCGGATCAGATCGATATGGCTCATTTATTTTTCCAACTACTTTAGGGTGATCTAGAAAGAATCTTCCGTTATTCCTAGACAATTACATTCGCAAACAGCACGAACATCCCCAATTATCGATGAATTGAGCCATTCCACAACCCGGGTCACACCACACGACTACTTGGCAAGACTAGGCTTGGTTCGTTATTTTGGTGGGTTGAAACAGGCAGTGATTCAACACTGTTTTAATAATCTCCAAGAACATTGGCTTTCGTGTAAGTACCATCTAACCAGGAATTGATAGAAGAATGAAACCCATTAAGTATGATGCAGCGGGCGTTTTGATTCCAGAAACCGGATTATCACAAGATGACTTACAACTGCTGGCCCCTCAGCTAGAAGCGGCCCGTCGAGAGTTCCTCGATGTTGACTTGGCCCTCTACGCTTCAGGCGATGCTGTACCCGATGCCAAACAACCGCTGGATGCTGGTTTTTTTGAAATGCCAGAAAAATTGCTCAGCGAGTATGAAGCTGACTCCGAGGGAAGTGAACTCGGGCGTATTCTGAAAACGGCCAAACGCTTACAAGAATCGGTCGACCGCGTGGTGCTGTTGGGAATCGGCGGATCGTACATGGGTGCCTGTGCTTTGTTTGAAGGCTGCTGCCACAGTTATCACAACGAGCTTTCACGCGAACAACGAAACGGAATTCCACGCATCTACTTTGAAGGCAACAACGTCGACAACGATGCCACCCAAGAACTGCTAGACCTGTTAGGCGATGACGACGACTGGGGCATTGTGGTCATCAGTAAAAGTGGCGGCACACTCGAGACCGCGGTTGGCTTTAGAACTTTCTTAGCCGCCCTGTCCAAAGCGATGGGCGGAGACAAACGCAAAATTGCAGAGCGGGTGGTGCCTGTTTGCGGAACTGCTGGAAAACTGTTTGACTTACAAGCCGCGTTGGGTTGTCCTGAATCGTACGAAGTACCTGATGGCGTAGGCGGGCGATTTTCTATCCTTTCAGCAGTTGGCCTGTTGCCGGCTGCCATTCTTGGAATTGATGTCGTCAAACTGCTGCAAGGTGCGGCAGCGATGAACGAGCGTTTTCGGACAAGCACTGTTGAAGAAGACCCCACGCTTCAATTCGTTGGGGTAGGTCAGGCGCTAGAAGCACGACGAGGAATCAACATTCGCGTTCTTTCAGTCTGGTCCAAGTCACTTGAGTCAGTAGGGCTGTGGTACGATCAACTACTGGCCGAGAGCATTGGCAAAGACTTCATTGGTGCCACTCCTTTTACTGCACTGAATACCAGAGACCTTCACTCGCGTGCCCAACAACATCAAGAAGGCACACGCGATAAACTGATGACCAACGTGATTGTTGAGACATTGGCCCGCGAGCCGATTTCCGTAGGCACCAGCGAGTACAATCAAGATGGTCTGAACGAACTGTCCGACAAGACCATGCCGGAAATCATGCATGCCGCGCTCAAAGGAACGAACCAATCGTACAACGGGGCAGGGCGACCAACTGCCGATATTGTGTTGCCCGCGGTTGATGAAGAATCGCTGGGGCAACTCTTCCAAATGATGATGATTGCGACAGTGATTGAAGGTCGCGTGATGGGCGTCAACCCGTTTGGTCAGCCAGGCGTGGAAGGGTACAAAACCAACATGAACGCAATTCTGAGAAGCTAAACTCAACCGCAAGGAGCAACTACCATGAGTACGCAACTAACGTGGCAAGGACACGGAACTTGGTTGATTCAGTCGGGCGAACACAAGATTGTGCTTGATCCGTTTTTCGATGAAAACCCTGCGGCCACTGTCAAAGCGGACGAAGTCGATGCCGACTTCATCCTGGTCTCACATGGTCACTTTGATCATGTGGGTGCCAGAGCCGATGGCAGTTACGATTTGGTCGAAATTGCCAAACGAACTGGCGCCCAAGTGGTGACCATGCATGAAATAGCTGGATGGCTTAGTTCGTCGCAAGAAGTTGAAAACGTGGCCGGCATGAACATCGGCGGCAAGATTGACCTTCCATTCGGTCAAGTCAAAATGGTGCCAGCCGTTCATAGCTCGACCTTACCTGATGGAACGAGTGGCGGAGTGCCGGCCGGTTTTATCCTCACCCTACAGGAAGGTAAAGTCTATTTTGCCTGCGACACCGGGCTGTTCAGCGATATGAAATTGATCGGCGAAGAAGGAATCGAACTGGCCGTACTGCCGATAGGCGATCTCTACACCATGGGCCCAGAGGATAGTATTACCGCAACGAAATGGATCCAACCGAATCAAGTCGCCCCAGCCCATTACGGAACTTGGCCCCCGATTGAACAAGACGCCGCGGCTTGGGCTGAAGAAATCAGAAGCCAAACGAACGCAAAATCTCACGTGATTAATCCTGGCGATACCATCACACTAGGATAAAATGATGACTGATATCAGAGAGGACACGCCTGAGGATGATTCTCCGTTTCGTTCTCCTCAGGTGTTAGAGACGTATCAAGAGGAGGAAGTCGATACGGTTAAACTGTTACGAGCGGTTGCTTTCTATCAAAAGTTTCTTCTGATCTCTATCGGGCTAAACTTGTTTCTTCTTATTGCTCCGATAGACTTTGCACGTAGTTTCTTTATATTGGAACTCGGGTTGTTTGTCGTTTATCTGACTAGCATTTTACTTGGTGTAATATCTGTCTTTTCTATTGTCAATAAGCTTCAAAATTTCATCACTGCTTTTTTCTGCACAGTATTTGTTTTCTTGCCGTATTTCAACTTGTTTATTCTTTTTGTAGTCTACTTTCGATTGAATGGTTATTTCCAAGAGCACGGGCTAACCACAAACTGGCTTGGACCTGACTTAAGTACCATGCCCAAAGATGGTGAAGAGGAAATCGAGGACAACTAGCCATCTTCAAGCTATGCTGCTTTGGACATCGTTTCTGATGCTGGATTCTCATCCACCATATGCTGCAAAATATACTCCGCCCCCTTCGCCGAGGCTCCGCTGCCGGCCACTTTTTGTTTTAAGGTTTGTAGCGTGGACACGCGTTGTTGATAGGCGTCGTTGTCTTGAAGCCAGGTCGTAATCCACCGGGCCATATCGGCTGTGCGATCTTCACAGGTCAAGTATTCAGGAAATGGAACCTGTTCATGTTCCGCATTATCGGGGTCATACGTGAAATATTCGCCATCGTAAAATGCTTGTTTCGACCACAAGATATTGACCAGGGTGATGTACTTCACTTTTCGCAAATAGCTTTGTACGAAGTGATCGAACTTGCTGATTTTGTAATGGATGACCGTTGGCTTTTCGTGAAACAATAACTCCAATGAAACCGATCCGCTGCATGCCAAACAGCTATGGGCCAGTTTGATTAGCTCAGGTGTGCGCCCAACAAAAGCTTCTACTTCCAAGCCGGAAGCATCGATCTTGGACTGGATGGCTTCCAGCTGTTTTTCTTTGAAGGCTGCTACCACAAACCGAGTCTCTGGCTGTTGTTGTTTAATCAGCTTGGCGGTTTTCAAAAAGGCGTCGAGGTTCTTTGCCACTTCTTGCGTGCGCGAACCGGGCAAGATGGTGACCAGTGGGCCGGGTTGGTTTTGCATTGTTTCCATGAACGCTTGATCGAGCGTTTGGTTTTGTAGTTCGTCATAGAAAGGGTGCCCTACAAACGTGGCGTTGCAGTCTCGGTCTTTATACCATTGTTCTTCAAACGGCAATTTGCACAACACATGGTCAACAAACTTTTTCATCTTTTTGACCCGACCAGGCAGCCAAGCCCAAAGTTGGGGTGTGCCATAATAGAAAACCGGAATGCCGCGAGCTTTTGCCTTGCGTGCGATCCACCAGTTGAAGCCGGGGTAGTCGATCAAAATTACCGCGTCTGGTTTTTCGTCTCGAAAGTAACGATCCGCGCGCCACATCAGGCCAATGAATTTATGCAAATTTAACAGCACACGCAAAATCCACATGATGGCCAGTTGCGTCAAGTCTTCATGCAATTCACAACCGGCGGCCTGCATCTTGGGTCCACCATAGCCGACCAGTTCTAGATTGTCATGCCGTGCGCGCAAAGCCTTGATTAAATTGGCCCCATGCAAATCGCCACTCGGTTCGCCCACGCTAAAGAAGATTTTCATGTTTTGTTGTTTTATCTTAATTTCAATCTCGAATTGTTTGCTAATTTGTAGGCCGCAAGATTAAGTGTTCTTAATTCAATTTTTAAATCACAACTCTGCTTCAATAACTTGTTGTCCCGGAGGGACAAAATCATGTAGCCAGGGGATTTATCCCCTGGAATCGAATCGCCTTAACACATTAGAGCCCCAGCGGGGCGACATTGAAGGGATTACGAGCCTTGAAATTGAAACGGATATTGCATTGATGTCGCCCCTACCGGGGCTCTGTTATATGGATCACGCATTTCCAGGGGATAAATCCCCTGGCTACACGATAACGTCCCTAACGGGACCAAAAATTGGTATCGCAAATTAGTCCAAAGCCCCGTGATTTACCAGCGTAAAAATTTATGTACTGGTAGCAAAGAAGTATCTCAAATCGGCCCAAATATCGATAGATCAATATCGCCGACTGGCAGATCCTTGAACCAGAAAGGCGTAGATAATAAAGACTGCGACTGTAAGTCCGAGGATGTTGTACTCGAGCCCTAGGTGTTCTAATTGATCGAAGATTTTGTCCAGATATCGCATGATAATAGACCGCTAGCAGTTGGTTACTCTGTTAAATTCTAGCATACAAAACCAATATGCGACGGGTCTTTATTCGCTGCCAAAATCGCAGGCGACAGGTGTTGGCGATGCGACTTCGGAGTCCGAAAGTGCGTAGTTGCTGAACCTTACGGTGTAATTCTCGTTGAACCACGGCCGGATATGCGAGTGGTATTCGGTGTCGTACTCAGGATTCGCATAAAGCGTTTTACCCTCAAAATCACCCAGAATTACACCATCTTCGGCCACTAATCTGCCAGCTTGAACCACATAGCGGGGTCTCTCGAACATGGCCCGTTTGTCAGCTTGGGGGCAGTAGATCGTGATATCGGCATCGGCCCCTGCTGCTAAATGGCCTTTCGATTTCAACCCGAGAACTTTGGCAGGCGCGGCGCGGGTGATGATGGCGATCTCTTGCAGCGTGTACTCTCGCGTTAATTCAGGCAGCACACTTTTGTCGCCTAATTGGCTGTGCATTCGCTCGAAGGCTTCCCGACGAAAGGCCGAGTCCATCAACAGGTGAATGATTTCAGGATAACGATAAATAGCGCCGCCGTTGGGGTGATCACTGCTCATGCAGATTCGCCAAGGGTCTTCCATCTGCAAGTACCACTCAAGAGCAATAGCCCATTGGACTGCGTGGATCAGAACTTTTTGTGGTTGGAATTCCATTGGAATTACCCCACAACTACTTTCCATTTCGCAGTCAGCAGCAAACCAGCGGTTGCCAGTCATTTCGGCCAGGAAGTGTGCAAACGGGGCATCGCCTGTCATGCCGAGTGTTTTCCCTGGGTTCACATGACCTACATCAATGGTGATGTTCTCGTGCGTGTTGACGTAATCAATGAGATCTTGCGCACCTGAGGCGAAACTCTGAGGGTCGTTTTGATTGCCGCCATAGCTATGAAATTGAATATGGGCAAAGTGACCGCGACGACCTTCAAGTGCCTCCATGGTTCTTAGCGTGGTTGCAAAGTTGCCGGGCAATCCTAAGTTGTTGCAATGGATGTGAATCGAATGTGGCAGTGCCAAACGATCAGCGGCGTCAGCCAGTTCGCGAATAATTTGCCGTGGGGTCACGCCAAAAGTGGGAACGGGTTCATCCAATTCTTGCAAGGTTTTGCGGCTGATCTGCTTCCAGTTTTCAACGCCACCAGGATTCACAATTTTAATCGCGTAAGCCTTGGCCGCATTCAGAGACCAAGCCAAATAGGCATCCAGTTCTGCGTGGCGACCTTCACGTACATGGTCAAGCACAAAATGATTGTTGCCAAACAGCAGGTAGAAACCTTTGTCGATCAGTGGCGTGTCGGCCAATTCGTCGTGCGCATGCCGGGCATGTAAGCCGGGGATCGCTGCGTCCATAGCAGTGGTGTAGCCCAGTCCTGCGAACATGTACCCTGTGCCGAACGTGCTGGGAACGATTCCGCCCGTTCCACTATGCGTGTTTGCAGTGCGTGAGATAGGGTGATCTCTGCGGAACTCGGGCGTCATTTTACGGCCAATGTTGACCTTCGGGCCAGCGATATGGCAGTGCATATCAATCCCGCCGGGCATCACCACATAACCGCCTGCATCAATCCGCCGATCAATCACCGGGTTCGATTCAGCAGGCGGCTCAACGATCTTGCCGTCTTTGATCCAGATGGTTTGCCGCAGTCCATCGACCCCATTGGTCGGATCATGAACCGTGCCGTTTTCGATAACAAAATAACCCATGGCTGATCTTTATAAATGGCGTTGTTTAAACTTGGACTTGAGTTATGCCAATTGATTATATCATTTTAATCTTGTGTAGCACCGCCGATGATTCTGGAGTTCGTTCTGCTTCGGGATCAAACGTATTCAGAACATCGTCGGTGTTGCCGTAGGCAATAGGAGGTTACAGGGGACTGGATTTATCGGAACTCAAATTGAGTATTGAACTAAATCAAGTCTGAAATTAATGGGAACCGCACGAACCTCTTATCGACTATCGTCGACCCCGGCATCGTTTTGAATACCCGTAACTTGGTGGCATGCGTTCTCCAAAATCGATGGCGCGGCTACCCAGGATGAACACACTTACTTCTCAACTTCTACGAATCAGGTCGCTGGTGCCTCAATTGGTGAACCGCCGGTTGGCATCCACAGGCACATTAAAATACCGCCGAAGTACAGTACCGTTAGCGGAATGGCCAGCAGTAACATACTAATAGGATCGGCAGGTGTTAGCACCATGGACAACAAGAAGATCACCAAAATCGCAATTCGCCACTGCGAAATATACGACTTCACACTGATCATCCCCATCCGATTTAAGAAGTACATTACCAGCGGCAATTGGAAACTAATGCCAAACCCAAGCGGCAGGAATAGTACAAAGCCAATCCACTCGCTAATTCTCAAATCGGGCTCGATGCCGACCATTAAGTTAAAGCTAAACAGGAAATTGAGCACTGGCGCAAATACCTGGAAATAGGCCAGTGCCGCACCACCAAAGAATAAGAACAAACTAAAGGGCAAGAAGATCCAAACATATTTCTTTTCATGTGTATAAAGCCCGGCACCAATAAATTGCCAGAAATGCCAAAACAACATTGGACTCACCAAAGTTGCTCCAAAAACAAGCCCTGCTTTAAACCATATGATGAAAACTTCTTCCGCCTTAAGTGATTTCAAAGAAGCGCCGACTGGGCGATAAACAATGAGTTCAACTGGTTCATCTTCCTCCGTCAGTTCCTTCGGCACCTCATTTCCTAGCACTCGATTGAGTTCGCTGGGTCGGATGTAGATGATTTCGGTCATCCATTTGTTCTTCTCAGCTTCGGCCTCGTAATTTGCAATGTCCTCTTCCGTCAACTCACCGAGATTGTTTGATGGATCTTCATGGTGTTCGATCAGATCTTTCAATTTCTTTTTCTGGTGATAATCTTCCATCGCCTTTTCGACAGGAAGCGCAATGACCATGATCACCTTGTCAGCAAAAATCAGGCCTACGCCCAGACCTATTGCCAGCCAGATTAAAACTTTAAACAGAGTCTTTCGCAGTTCTTCGAGGTGTTCCCCGAAGGTCATTGCGGAGCTCTCAAACAGATCGTCATTTGGTTTATTGGCCATGTCGCAGTTCCTACGACCCTTGCGTCAAGGGCCTTAAGTGAAGGTGTAGCAAAGCGAAACGGTTCGGTGGCGAGAACGCAACGGATCGAACCGAGCTTGCATGATACGGCAAAGTAACAAATTGGCGGCTCGATGCCGAAATCAGAGCGACTACGGAAGGAAGCTGCCGCACCAGCAGTAAGACTTAAAACAAGTCTAATACACCAATAAGTTCTGACTCTATGCTAACATCAGACCTCTATTTTGGCAACTGAACTCGGCTAAAATCATGTAGTTTTCTCAAATCGATATTGACGCAACTTACACTACAACCATACTTTACGGGAAATTACACACGTTCTGACCCTGAGAATCAAAAATGGACCTCGATACCCCTTTACAGTTTCAACCCTTGTTCCAGCAGTATATTTGGGGTGGTCGTCGACTTGGCGAAGTGCTGAACAAGCCGATTGGTGACCAGGGAATTTATGCCGAAAGCTGGGAAGTGGTCGATCATGGCGAAGATCAGAGCATCGTCGCCAACGGTCCACTAGCCGGAACATCGTTACGCGATCTGGTGACACAGCATAACGCGGAGCTCTTTGGGCAACATGCTCCCTGTGATTCGTTCCCACTGTTATTCAAATTTTTGGACGCTCACCGTGATCTCTCAGTGCAAGTTCATCCTGATGATGAAGGAGGGGCCAAGCTTGATCCGCCTGATTTAGGTAAGACCGAAGCTTGGGTCGTTTTAGCGGCAGAGCCAGGATCAAAACTCTACGCAGGGCTCAAGCCAGGGATTGGTCGCACGGAATTGGAAGCAGCCATTGCGACTAAGCAAACCGATCAAGTATTACACGTCATCCAGCCGCAGCCAGGCGATTGTTTATTCATTCCAGCACGTTCAATTCATGCACTCGGATCAGGCTTATTGGTGGCCGAGATTCAACAATCGAGCAACACCACGTTTCGGTTGTTCGATTGGAATCGCACCGACAAAGATGGAAACTCCCGCCAATTACATATTGACCAATCTCTAGAAACCATCAATTTCAACCAAGGACCAATTGGCCTACAAACCCCACAAACAACGGACGATCCTGAAGTAGAGCAACTCGTAGCGTGTGATCAATTTGTGTTGAATCGCTGCACCTGGCAAGGCCCAAAGTCGATTGGCGGTGAAGACCGATTTCATATCGTCTCGGTCATTGAAGGTCAAATCAAAGTCGATCACCCTCTTTTCACGCAACCGCTAACAGCAGGGCAAACCATGTTAATCCCGGCTGCTGCTGGAACAATTCAATGCATGGCCGAATCGGCTGCGGTGGTGCTAGACATGTTTCTGCCTGATTCGTAATTCGACAGCGAACTTGTTGGGCCTAATCTCCGTAGAAACCAGCAATTCCCAGTGAGTGAATTGTCGACCTACACTGCTAGCAGAGATTCGGCTATCGACGATTACCGCAGATGCCTATAATCGGCCCGCTACTAAAGGACACAATTCTTGCACTTCACACTGGCGGAGCCAGTGCCACCCGTGGGCAATTCCTACACATTATCATGGTAAAATCGATGAATTTCCCCTCAAAACTATTCTGCCTGATCTTAATAATTGGTGGGCTATCGATGTTCTCGGGGTGTTATAACTTGGCCCGTCCACAGTGGTTTAACCCTGGAACGATGAAAGAGCAGAGACTTCGAGCCATGCGTTTCGATCCCTATCCAGACGTCGATGCAGGGCCTGAAATGGTTGGAGTTCGGCCTCGTGGGTTCGACCGACCTGCTTCAGAAGCGACAAAAAGCCAGCCATCTAGGTTCTGGGGCCAGTAACTTGGTCTGTATCTGGGGCTGCTGCCCTGGGATTCTAAGGCAAAACGCGATAAGATAGGGAATTAACCATTCCTTTGTTTGTTGCCGGTCTAATGCCACCTAAGAAAAAAACATCGTCATCTCGTTCACCCAACGCAGTTCGATTGCATAAACTGCTGGCCGATTCTGGCGTTGCCAGTCGACGGAAATGTGAGGAAATGATCCTCAATGGTCAGGTCGAAGTCGACGGCAATTTTGTGACGGAGTTAGGCATCAAGGTCGACCCCAACACGCAAAAGATTCTGGTAAACGGGCACGGTGTGAAAGTTCGCCGCAAAATTTATTACTTGCTGAACAAGCCGGTCAACGTGCTGAGCACCAATTACGATCAGGCAGGCAGGATCAAAGTCTTTGATATTTTGCCGCAGAACGAACGTATCTTTACGGTAGGTCGGCTCGACAAAGCCAGCGAAGGACTGATGCTGGTCACCAACGATGGCGAAATGGCCAACCGACTGGCCCATCCAAGATACGGCGTGCAGAAAACCTATCATATTGAAGTGGCCGGGCACCCTAGCGAAGATGCGATCAAGAGCATCGGCAAAGGAATTCATTTGGCTGAAGCCTTTGTGAAGCCAGTCAGTTGCCTGATGAAACGCAAGAATCGCCAAAGCACGACTTTAGAAATCGTGTTGGATGAAGGAAAAAACCGCGAGATTCGCCGCATCCTGGCAAAAATTGGGCACAAAGTTCTCAGATTAAAACGGATTGCTTTAGGCCCGTTGCGTTTGGGGGAAGTACCAACCGGAGCGTATCGTGAATTAAAATTTTCAGAAGTCAATGCGTTGAAGATTCTCACGGAGGCACCTGTTGTTGCACGCAAGCGGCCAGTTCGTCGATCTGCAAGTAGCACGACTACTCGGTCTGCACCAAGCAGCGCACCGAAAAAGAAAGCCAAACGCAAAGTTTCCGATTCGACCAAAGCTGGCGTTCGAGGCGGTAGAAGCAGTCAACGTGGGGCGACCAAAAAATCCTCGAACAAAAAACTTCCCAAAAAATCTAAACAGAAACGACGCTGATGAAGGATACGGACAATCCACTACGAGCTTCTTGCTACGCAGATAATGCAGTTCAGTTACGTGCCACCATTGTTGAAAATGTACAACTGGCCAAGCTAACCTATCGAGTTCGGTTTGCCTGCGAAGAATTGGCCCAACGCGTTGTGCCAGGTCAGTTTATCATGCTAAGACTGGCCGACTACCAAGATCCATTATTAGGCCGCCCGCTCGCCTTGTACGATGTCTACCGCGACGACTCAGGCAAGCCACTCGGAATTGATGTTGTGTACTTGGTCCATGGCAAGCTGACCTCACGCTTAAAAGATTTTGACCCCGGACAGCAACTTGACGTCTGGGGCCCTCTCGGCAACGGATTCATGCCTGAGCCGGTTGAGCATTTGATCATGGTTGCTGGCGGAATTGGTCAAACTCCCTTCGTCACGCTGGGCAAAGAGACCCTGGGCAAAGAGCAATATGGCTCTCCGGTGCGAGAGATTGAAGCGGCTGCCCAGAAAGTTACCTTCTGTTACGGGGCTAGATCAAAAGAATACTTGGCAGGCATCGCAGATTTCAAAGCGGCAGGCATCGAAGTCAAAATCAGCACCGACGACGGCAGCGAAGGCCATCACGGACTGGTCACCGATCTGTTAAATCAAACACTGGATGAAACCACGTTATCAGCAAAAATCGTCTGCTGTGGACCTGAGCCGATGATGGAAGCGGTATCTAAAATCGCCATCGCCAGAAACATCCCCTGCCGAGTTTCACTCGAAACCCCGATGGCCTGTGGCATCGGAATTTGCTTTAGCTGCGTCGCCAAAGTCATGCAAGATGACGGCGAGTGGGACTACAAACGAACCTGTGTAGAAGGCCCTGTGTTTGATGCCCAGAAGTTGGTTTGGTAAAGAGCGAACTCTTTAATATCGAGTAGCACCGGCGACTATTCCAGCGTTGACTTTGCTTGACTTCGAAATCAAACGTATTCGGAACATCGTCGGTGTCGCCACTGGCGATCCGAGGAGTAACTGAGTTCGCCGTGTGATCAGCGAGGACAGCGGTAAGCTTGTAAACCTCAAGCTTCAATCCCTGCCAGTTCACATAAGTTGGCGTTGAGTACCGGTTGTGGGCAGCTCCAGACGAGGAAGAACAATGCTTCGCGGCACCAGCGACCGGTCGGGTGGCCTTGGACGTAGCCGGTTCCTTTGGCTGCGGTTAGTGCGGCTTGGGTTGAGCGTAGCACGAGGCTATTGGCTCTGATTCTCAGTTGTTCGTTGCTGCAACTTGCTTGCCCGGAAGACGCTGCTAGTAGGTCTTCGGTGACTGCCATTAACTCTTCGTCAAAATGGGCCGAGACAATTGCAAGGTCGTCCCGTTTTTCGCGTTCGGCATTGAGGAAGTTCAAGGCTGCGGTCGAGAGGCCAATCGCTAATGTTGAGGTTTCGAGCCCTCCGGTTCTGGCGCCAGAGCCTCCGTGCATCACGTTTTTAACCGGGCCAGCTAACAGCCATTTTTCATCGACTTCGACTTGATCGAAATCAACGCGACCAGTTTGGCTGGCCGAAAGCCCAACTAGTTGAGCGGCATCTGGAATACTGACGCCTGGTAAATCACAAGGCACTGTGATTAATATCTCTCGACCATCATCAAGCGTTGCACCAATCACTAAACTATCGGCAGCGGTGGCCCCGGTGATCCAAGGACTGAACCCATCGAGTCGGTAGCCGGTATCTGTTTTTTCGGCCCGAAGTACTGGCTTCTTCAAATGACGGCGGCTGGTCGTTAGATGAGAAATTCCGACGGTTGAAAAGGTTTTGCCAGAACAGAGATCGGTTAGTAGCTCTGTTTTTGTTGCTTCATTCTCAGAAAGTGCAATGCGGCGACAGGCACCAGTCCGCTGGGTGATGACAAAGGTGGTCGTCAGGCAGGCCGCGCTCAGTTTTAAATAGCCACGTACCACATCGGCATCTGACCACTGCTGGCCCCCATATTGATTAGGCAAAAACCAACTAAACACCCCAGCTTTTCCACACTCGCTAAGCTGTTGTTGAGGCCACGTATCTTCGGTCTCAAATTTATTGGCCATTTCAGAAATTTTTTCGCACAGTTGATCTAGTGCAGGATCATCTGGGGACTCGATCCAATTTTTGGAGTTCATTTTCGATTTCTTGAGTAAGGGTCAATAATTCAGACTGTTCAACAGCGGCCCAACTGCTTCAATGCAGTAGAGTAAAGATTTTGTTTGCAGCATTGCTCCCTTAAGTTTTGGGTTAAGAGGTCATGCTTTACCCAGTGTGATAGCTTAATGCGTGCTGTCAATAATCTTGAATTCTCTAAAGCAGAGCCTTGATTTCTCCAGCATAACTGCGATTGGCTGAAACTGAAAGTCGGCCAAGTCGCCAAGATTCCCTAGAAGACCAAAACGAACTAGGTATTGAATAAATCCTATTGAGATAACCTTGTTTTTGGGGTCGCATCAGAGACATGAACACGCTACAGTTTTTATTGCCTGACGATTGTGATTTTGAACTCTAAATCCAATTCAGGTAACACGTAACGCAAACAATAAAGAGAGTGGATATGAGCCAAGTAGAAACGGCAGCAGACATGCAGCAGTCAAGTAAATCTCCGGGTGAAGAATCAGCAGAGAAATTACACCAAAAGTGTATAGAGCTTGCTAGCAACTTATGTTGGACATGGCAGCCTGATGTTTTCAATCTCTTTCGTGATTTAGACCCCATTCGCTGGAGACAGTTAGATCACAATCCGATTGCCTTGTTGAAAGAATTCACACCAGAGCGATTGGAGATGCGGGCCTCTGAGATGGTCCTTTATAGCCGCATCAACAATGCCTATCGACGCCTCAAAGAATACATGCAGGGCGAGAACACCTGGGCCAAAAACAACGCGGGCGTTTTAGGTGGCAAGCCGGTTGCCTATTTCTCGGCAGAGTTTGGAATTCATGAGTCAGTGCCGATTTATTCCGGTGGACTAGGGGTTCTCTCAGGTGACCATATCAAAAGTGCCAGTGGCTTAGGCGTTCCCTTGATTGCCGTTGGTTTGTTCTACGATCAAGGTTATTTCAAACAGCACTTAGATAGCGAAGGCTATCAACAAGAAGAGTACTTGGATACTAACGTCGAAAATCAAGCGATGAAGCCAGCGCTCTCAGCCGAGGGCAAGCCCGTCACAATTGCTGTCGAAACACGTGCTGGAAAAATTCAGGCCAAACTTTGGGAAATGCAAGTTGGCCGAGTTCGATTGTTGCTGCTCGATTGTGATGTCGAAGGGAACTCGCCTGAAGACCGCACGCTGACTAGCCGACTGTATGGTGGAGACGAGCGAGTTCGAATTCGACAAGAACTCATATTAGGGGTCGGTGGCATGCGAGCCCTGAAAGCATTGGGCATTACCCCTGGTGTCTATCATCTGAACGAGGGACACAGTGCTTTTGCCACGCTTGAGAATATTCGCGAGTATATGCACGATGATGGTTTCTCGTTTGATGATGCATTGCGTGACGTGGCACAGCAGACTGTGTTCACTACGCATACCCCAGTTCCGGCTGGTCACGACCGTTTCGATGCTGAGATGATGGAAGAGCATCTTGGTCCTTTGCGTGATGCTCTCGGGATCTCGCACGACCAACTGATGGGACTCGGTCGAGTTGAACCCAAGAACCATGAAGAAACATTCTGCATGACCGTACTAGG
>NVWB01000150.1 GCA_002733575.1 Blastopirellula sp.
GTTTCAGCAGGTAGCTACCGCCGCTCCAGACCCCATTTTGGGCCTTTCCGAAGCCTTTCGCAACGACTCAAACCCTGAAAAAATCAATTTAAGCGTTGGTGTTTTCAAAGACCAGAGCGGGATCACCCCGATTTTGAAGTGCGTGAAGCAGGCAGAGAAGCTGTTGCTGGAAAATGAAACGACCAAAGCCTATTTGCCGATTGATGGCCGGCCTGGGTATCAGCGGTTAGTACAAAAGCTGATGCTGGGTGCCGATCACGAGATCATCGCCAACAAGCGAGCCGCCACGGTTCAAACTCCTGGCGGAACTGGCGCCCTGCGTGTGGCGGCCGATTTTTTGGCCGATAGTTTCCCTGGTCGCAGCATTTGGTTGAGCCAACCTACCTGGCCCAATCACCCGAGTATTTTCTCGGCCGCTGGTATTAATATCGAAACGTACCCTTACTTTGACAAGGCAAAAAACGGGCTTGATTTTGAGGGGATGATCGAGACGTTAAAAAAAGCTTCTCTTGGCGATATCGTGCTATTGCACGGATGTTGTCACAACCCTAGCGGAATTGACCCTACGGCTGAGCAGTGGAAAGCAATTGCCGACTTAGTGGAAGAACGCCAACTGCTGCCGCTGTTAGACTTTGCTTATCAAGGTTTCGGCACAGGCATCCAAGAGGATGCGGCAGGTCTGTTAGAACTGTGTCGGCCAGGTCAAGAATTGTTGATTAGCAGTTCGTTCAGTAAAAACTTTGGTTTGTACAACGAACGAACTGGCGCGTTAACTGCCGTGGCAGCCGATGAAGCGTCCGACTTAGCCGTATTGAGTCAACTCAAAAAAGTGGTTCGTTGCAATTACTCGAACCCTCCAACACATGGTGCTTCGATTGTAGAAACGGTGCTTGCCAGCGATGAACTTTCGGCCCAGTGGAAGGAAGAGCTTGGCCAAATGCGAGACCGCATTAACGGCATGCGAAAGTTGTTCGTCGAAACTATGAACTCGCTGGGTGTGGATCGAGACTACTCGTTCATCCAACAACAAAACGGCATGTTTTCGTTCTCTGGCTTGAATCCAATTCAAGTCGATCAACTGAAGAACGATCACTCGATCTATATCGTAGGCTCAGGCCGTATCAATGTTGCTGGAATTTCTGAAAGCAATGTCGGGCGACTTTGCAGTGCGATTAAATCGGTACTGTAATTAGAGCATTTTTTCCAATCTCAAGCGCGAATCAAACGTAGCTGAAGTCGTTAGACTTCAGAGAACCCTCGATGCCGAAAAACCGAATTCTAACGAATCCGGCTACAGAATTTACAAGATCGTTTGAGTTCATATCTAATCTTGTAAATCATGTACATCTTGTCGAATAAAATGTATCACGAGTGATGCAAGAGACAATTGATTTCGCCGAGTTATAAGCGAGGACGAAGTGTAATTGTGCTTCGTCCTCGCTTATAACTCGGGTTAAGATTACATGGTAGTTCGCGTTCTCCAAAACCGACGGCGTGGCTACCCAGAATACATAATGAGGTGCGCGTTGATTGTAATCTTGTGGCCTTCCTCAGAAGAACTGGCCCCCCTCTTCGCTACGGAAAATTTCTGCTTGTAGCAATTGCAACATCTAGTAGGGAGGTTGTATTTGCGGGTTTGAGCAAGAAATCAGGTTGGATTCATAACCATCAAGCTATTCTTTAGAACCCACCACGTATGCACTCTGCCTTTCCTCGGTCAACGGTTTCCCTGCCATGTACACGCAGCCACTATTTCAAGCCACGAATGATTGTGATATCGATCAGATTTCAGCCGCTGAATTGATCAATTTGCAAAGCAGCAAACGATTGCTCTCTGCTGTTGTCCAAAATACACCAGAGTGCGTGAAGTTAATCACCGTGGATGGCACTCTGCTCGATATGAACCCGGCTGGTTTGTCTCTCATTGAAGCGGATGACTTTTCTTCGGTTCAAGGGGCGAATGTTTATGACTTAGTAGCACCTGAGCATCTTGATAATTATCGTGAGTTCAACGAGCGAGTTTGTGCTGGAAGTAAAGAGTCACTCGAGTTTGAGCTCATTTGTCTAAAGGGAACACGGCGTTGGATGCATACCACTGCGGTTCCGATGGAACTGCCTGATGGCGAGGTGGTTCATTTAGCGATTACTCGTGAAATTACCGAGAACAAACGCCGCCAGATTGAACTGGAAGAAGCAAAAGAAAAAGCGGAAGCGGCCAGTTTGGCCAAGAGTGAATTTTTGGCCAACATGAGCCATGAAATTCGCACGCCGATGACTGCGATTCTCGGCTTCTCAGACATACTGCTCGATAATGTGTCTCTGAAAGAAAACGTCGAAGCGGCAAGAACCATCAAAGAAAACGGAAGATACTTACTAGAGCTAATCAACGACATCCTTGATCTATCAAAAATTGAAGCTGGAAAAGTAGAAACCGAAAGTGTGATTTGTTCACCTCACAAAATTCTCTCTGAAGTAGCTTCTCTAATGCGAGTTCGTGCGGCAGCAAAGGGTTTACCGCTGAACTTTCTGTTTGAAGGTGCCATCCCTGAATCGATTCAAAGTGACCCCACTCGGTTCCGCCAAGTCCTGATTAATATCATTGGCAATGCGATCAAGTTTACAGAAACTGGGGTCGTTAATGTCATCACACGACTGAAAAAAGATTCGAGTGAACCCAAGTTGCAAATCGATGTGATTGACACTGGCATCGGAATTGATGAGTCAAATATCGATAAGTTGTTTTCGCCATTTACTCAGGCCGATAGCTCGACAACCCGGAATTATGGTGGCACAGGGCTAGGGCTATCAATCAGTAAACGGTTGGCCGAACTACTCGGCGGTGACATTTGTGTGTCGAGTGAGAAAGAAGTGGGATCTGTCTTCACCGTATCTATCGCAACAGGCGATTTGGAACAGGTGCGACTCTTGCGAGAGAGTAATGAAGTCATCGAAGGAAATGTTCAGCGTGAGTCGGACGCAATTCCTGTGACCGTACTCTCTAATGTACACGTGCTGCTTGTCGAAGATGGACCCGATAATCAACGACTAATTAAATACACATTAAAGAAGTCCGGGGCTCAGGTCACAATTGCCGAAAATGGCCAAGAGGCAATTGACATTATCTTAGCAGTGAATCAACGTGGGGAGTCCTTCGACGTCATCTTAATGGACATGCAAATGCCGGTGCTTGATGGATACGAGGCAACACGGCAATTAAGAGAGCAAGGCTATCAAGGATCAATCATTGCACTCACGGCCCATGCCATGGCAGATGATCGCCAAAAGTGCATAGACGCAGGCTGCGACGACTACACAACCAAACCGATTGATCGAGAAGTCTTACTCACCACAGTGGCCCAGTATGCTCAACAAACCGCTGGTGAGACTTTGTAATTCTAGCCTAGCGTCTACGAACCTAATGGGAACCCTGGTTTTTTATTAAGTCAGGGAACTTTTCCATTATTTGGGTCGTCAACTAATCTCAGTTCGCTACGATACCATCGTAGAAGGTACGCGCTTCTTCTAATCAAGAAAAGGATTCCCATGTTAAAACTCAGTTTCAAAAGAGCATGTCGCACACTCATGCTTATGTGTCTAACCCTGGCAATCACCTCGTTCGCTTCTGCTGCAGAAGAGGACACCAAGAAAAAAGCTGATAAACCAGCGGCCAAACTTTCTGGTACTTGGGTTTTAGTGAAGCTGAATGGTGCCAAGGTGCCAGAGAAGTTGAAGGCACCGGAATTAACTTTTGGCAAAGAGGACAAACTCTCAGGCTTTGCTGGCGTCAACCGTATGTTTGGCAAGTGGACGCTCACCGGGAAGAAGCTATTCCCTGGTCCTTTCGGCACAACCAGAATGGCAGGTCCACCAGAGGCGATGAAAGTTGAACACGATCTATTACAGGCACTAGGCAAGATCACCAAACATGAGATCAAAGGCAAACTGTTGATCCTCTCAGGCGAGAAAACCAAGCTGGAATTCAAAAAGAAGCCTGAGGAAAAGAAACCGAAAAAATGAGCCGTACAATCTGATCAAGACCATTTCATTCTAAGGGGAGAATATTCTAATGGCCGAAAACAAAATACAGGGTGTTTCACAATTGATACTGTCTGGTATCGTGATGCTAATCTTTGGGGTGATAGCACTCGCGAGTCCGGCAGTAGCTGGTACCGCTGTAGTTTATGTCGTTGGCGGTACGATCCTCCTCGTTGGCATCTTGCAACTGGTGCATGGGTTTCGCGCAGAAGACTGGGCTGACAAAGCCTTGCCCATGGTTCTAGGTGTTCTGATGTCTCTGTGTGGAATTTTATTATTGATGAAACCGATCATTGGAATGGCAATGATTACCTTGGTCATGATCATCTTCTTTGTTACCGAAGGCATTTGGAAAATCTATACGTCATTCTCTTATCGACCTGCGCCAGGTTGGATGATGCTGTTGCTCTCAGGTGTGGTTACATTATTGTTGGGCGGAATCATCGGGTGGCAGTGGCCCTTATCGAGTGAATGGGCGGTGGGGATTTTTATCGGCATCGATCTGCTAAGTACAGGAGCATCTATGCTGGCACTCGGGTTCACGTTACGCCAAGTAGAAAAAGAAATGGATGCGATGACTGCCGCGTGATGAGTCCACACTGGCTAGTCTTCAGAATTCAATATTTCGATCTTATTTGCATTGCACTATTTAGTGCTTGGGAAGTGCTTAAGAAAAGCAGAATAAACTTTGTCATATTCCTCAAGCGAAAAACTCGGTCCTGGGCCCTTTAGTTTGAGTAGAATGTCAGAAAATTTTGTATGGGTGCTTGATGGATTTAGGATTTCTGACGATTTCATTTCAAGCCAGTCTGCGTCCATAGAGTCAAGGACGGAGCAAAATACAGTTATTTCTTCACGGTCTGTTCCTTCTCCAAATAGTCTTTCTGAGTTCAGCACAGATAGAGCAGAAATCATAGTAGCATAAAGCTCCGCTTGCAAAGATTCGCAATTTGGATCATCCAAGTCAAAGTTCTCTTCAAGCATATCGTTTAAAGGAAAGAAATGCTCTACGCCATGGCATTGATACTCCCAGTCGAAAGGAGACCATCGGAAATCAAAATCTAACTGCGATCGGCTATACTTGGAAGAATTTATTTTGCAGAACTGAGCGTATGCCTGTTCGCTGTTTGCAGTTGGTATTATTACTGTGGGGCTGTATCTCGTGTATAAAACAAATGAATAAAAATCTTCATTCCGAGCAGCTTTCAGTTCTGTAAATGCTGTTCGCGTTGCCTCGATTATCTGTTGTTGGAGTTCAACGAAATTGATTTCTGACATTCGAGATTTATTCCAAATGATTTATTGAGAATTCAGTTGTCTATTCATTGTATAGACAAAGAGTTTCAGCTTCGTGGACTTGTTTGAACCCGAAAGCAAATTCTATCTTCGCCCTTCAAACCCACGAATAGCCGGTGGATCATATTGCGATTGGCGATAGATGGGAGCGGCCGGGTTGTTGGCTGGGGCGTAGTTTTGTGGATAGCCGGGCGTTGCTGGATAGCCGGGTTGTTGAGGGCCAGCTGGATACGGATTCGCTTGCACTGGTTGCGTTGGGGCAGAGTAGGGTGAGCCTTGAATGGCTGGCGTGGCGCTGGGGCCTGGGATTTGGTTTGGATTGGCCAGATTAAACGAAGGCGTATCGCTATTCTGTGGGCGAATCCAACGGTTATCGTCTGGCCTTAAGTGATTGTAGCGATAGCCGTAGATAGTGATCGCCATTTTCATTTGTGCCGGTGGCAAGTGGATATCAACTTGATGGGGTAGCGAAACGCCGATGGCCGGATCAAAACGATGATCCGACGCGAGCGCTGATGCTAGTGTTTGCCCGTTACTGTCGTACACGTGTTGCTGCGTGACCCAACCGTAAGTTGGATCAATCACGGTCACCTTGGTCATCTGTCCGCTAGGGCTGTTCACAGTAGAGCGAATTTCCAGCTTGCCATCTTGTGTAGGGTACGGGCCTTGGTGTTGATCGTTCGGGTCGAAGTAAGCGAGCCCCAAGGCTTGCGATATCCAACTGGGTTCAACCGGCAGCATTTGCCGGGCCGCGGTGTTTTGGAATTGATCGTGCCGGGCATACAACTGACCTGGCCAGTCGCCCACTTTGGACCATACCCAAAATTCTTGATCGTTGCTGCCTAAGTCAATCAATTTACCAGTTACCATGGTTTCACCAGTTAAGCGAAAGCTTTTCGGCGGTGCCATCGAAATGGATGCACGAATCGAAGGAAATCCTGGAACCGAAATGCTGGCACCTTTGTCTTCCAAACTTTGTATGCGTTGGGTGTTGCTGTTGACGTGGGCAATCAGCGATTCCAAAGTCGGAGCTTGTCTAAACGCCACTGGCGCTTGAATCACAGGTGGCTGCTGTCGAAACAAATGGCAGCCGGTACTGGTGAAAATCAGAAACAGCAAAAGCGAACTAAATGTGAATTGAGTCGTTGTTTTCACAGGTGCTTCCTTGCAACCAGTTACTAATCGATGTTCTCAAAGCAATTTGAGAACGAAAAAAATCGTTAAGCGGCGTCACTAAATAAAAGTGCCGCAAGTTCGTTTTGTATTTCTTCTACTCTGGCGGACGTCGGAGTCACGATAGAAACCTGAAATTGTTTCTCTCGTTTGGCACTGTAAACCGTTAACTGGTTTTCCTGGTCTTCATCATCCAGGGGGTCTTCAAGCCGAAGAATTCGTCGACGCACCATCAACAACGCCAAGATGTAGCGAACATCGCCGCGGGTAGCATCGTTTTCTAGTCGTTCAAAATAATCGAGCATCACATCGCTAGGTGCCCAATTCATGCGGTTCGCTTTTGGGTCAGGCATCTGGGACTTCCACCAGCCGACTGTCTCTTCAGGCGGGCCATCCCAGGCGTCTGTACAGAAGTCTTTGCGTACAATCTCTGCCTCTTCTTGAACAAGTGCCGAGAAGAAGGGTTCGCCAGGTTCGAATTCACGTTCGGTTTCAGCGCAATGCCGGGTGCAACGCTGTACCTCGAAGTCCATCATAAGTCAGTATCTACATTCCAATAAGGAAGTTCGGAATTGGTAATTTGGGCCTGCCTTGGGCAGGATCGGGAGATAGTACGAGAAAAGGGCGTTTGGCTCAATACGCAGTGAAGAACCTGCTATCACTGCCACCAGAGCCTATTTTGAATCGTACCTGTTTGGCGCACTTAGGGCAATTTCCGAGATAATGCGTGCCTGATTTGTTGCGATAGACCCGGGCATACATGCCACAGCAATCAAATTGCACGCCGATGAACGAGTTGGTTTTCGTCTGTTTGGCCGTATTTGCAGTCGATTTCAGGTGAGGATCGCTCGATAGATCGATATTTTTACCGTTCATCCGTTGGTCCTCCTTCTTTCTTTGCAAATAGATCAATGGGTGTAAAACAGGGCTGTCAGTTATAACCTTACCCCTTTAAATGATACAATTTGATCAAAAATTGAGTTAGATCAGTTTCTGCGGATGTTTTTCGTAAATTGTCGTGCTTGACCGAACCGATTTGCGCAGTTAGAGTCCATACAAGAGCTTATTACTTCGTCTTTAAAAGAGAACATTCGATGCACCAAAACCTCCTATTACCTTTATTACTGCTTTTGCTTGCAGACGACAGGCCATAGGGGATTACGCAAACAACGAATTTGAAACAACCAACCCCAAGGCCTGTCTCACACAGCCTTGGGGTTTTTTTATTATTTAGACTTTGACCTAATAACTTATTGAATCGTCAGATGAACCGATCACAACCCAAACAGATAATTGTCTTGCGGCTAGTCGCGCCAGCTGGGGGCTGGCCTTTCGATTAACCGTAATTCATTCTAAACGCTACCAATTTAATACAAAATATAGAAACAGTCATGTCAGATAAACAAACCGTTAAAATTTTCGATACCACCTTGCGAGACGGCGAACAATCTCCGGGGGCCAGTATGAACTTGAGCGAAAAGATGGAAATCGCTCAAGCACTAGTCGACTTGAATGTCGATATCATTGAAGCCGGATTCCCGATTGCCTCGCCTGGAGACTTTGAAGCGGTTCGTGAAATCGCGTCAAATATCCGTGGAGCCACCATCTGTGGTTTGGCCCGTTGTAATGAGCGGGATATCGACCGGGCCTGGGAAGCACTCAAAACGGCCCAAGCATCACGCATTCATGTGTTCTTGGCCACCAGTGCCATCCATCGTGAATTCAAATTGAAGATGACCCGCGAGGAAATTATCCAGCGTGCGGTCGAAGGCGTAAAGCGAGCCGCCGGGTACTGCGATGACATCGAGTTTTCTCCTGAAGATGCCGTGCGAACCGAGCCTGATTTCTTGTGCGAAGTGGTTGAAGCTGCAATTAAAGCTGGTGCCACAACGGTGAACATTCCCGATACCGTCGGCTACGCCACGCCACAGCACATGGGCAAAGTGATTATCGATTTGAAAAACCGAGTTCCCAATATTGATCAGGCCATTATTAGTATTCATTGTCACAATGATCTAGGTTTGGCGGTTGCCAATAGCTTGGCGGCCGTTGAAGTCGGTGCAGGTCAAATCGAATGTACGATCAACGGAATTGGCGAACGAGCCGGCAATTGTTCACTCGAAGAAGTGGTCATGGCCTTGCGAACTCGCAGTGATTATTACCAGCATTCGACGAAAATTAATACGGAACGCTTGGTGCCGACCAGCCGCTTGGTTTCAAGCATTACCGGCTTGCAAGTCCAGCGAAACAAGGCAATTGTAGGTCGAAACGCGTTTGCTCATGAAGCGGGCATCCATCAAGACGGCATGCTCAAAGAGCGAACTACTTACGAAATTATGCGGCCAGAAGATGTCGGTTTGTCGAAGACCGATTTAGTACTCGGCAAACATAGCGGACGAGCGGCCTTGGCAGATCGGGCCAAAGCACTCGGCTACCATTTGAGCGGCGAGCAGTTGCAAGTGGTGTTTGAAGAGTTCAAAAAATTGGCCGATAAAAAGAAAGAGATTTACGATGGCGATATCTCTTCGTTATGCGAGCAAGAAATCCGTGGCGAGGCGAGCCATGAGTGGAGTTTGGTTTCACTAGAAGTCAGCTCTGGCACCGGCAAAGCACCTCAGGTCAAAATGACCTTACGCCATGGGGAAGAAGAAAAATCGGCGGAAGTTTCCGAAGGCGATGGACCTATCGATGCCGCATTTTGGGCCATCGAACGAATCACCGGGTTGGAACTAACCTGCAAAGATTTCCAAGTACGCAGCGCCACACTCGGCCGCGATGCCTTGGGTGAAGTCACCGTGGAGATTGAAAGTAACGGCAGCACATTCCGCGGACGCGGTGCTTCGACCGATACCGTAGAAGCCACCGTGAAAGCTGTGCTGGATGCGGTGAACCGGATTTTGTTTACGGCAGCATCCAAAAGCTAACGGAAGCCATTAAAATCGTGTAGCACCGCCGACGATTCCGGAGTTGGCGGTGCTTCAGGATCAAATGCATTCGGAACGTCGTCGGTGTGGCCGCAGGCCATCAGAGGTTACAGCGGTCTGAATTCATCGTGGCTCAACTAGATTCAGGGCTTAACAGCAACAAAGGCCAAGTAGTAAAAGATCCAACCTGTAAACGCAGTCATGAACATGCCAATAGCCGCTGGCCAAGCCCAAAATTTGTGGCTGGCACTATGCTCGTTGGGTGCCGCTGGTGCAGGAAACTTACGCAACCCGGTGACAATCACATAGATCCATAAAAATGGAGTTGGCACGGCAAACAGCAGATGAATATAAAGGCTGATGTGAACGATTCCACCTTCGAAGTACGGCGAAGGTTTCGCCAATGCTTTCCAATCGGTGAAAAATCGCATATCAACTTCAAACGCAATGACTGTCAGCAATAAGACAGCCCCAGAAATTATTTGAATCCATTTATGTAAATCATACTTTTGGGTCGAACGTACCAGATAGATACTGGCAGCGAGGATTAAAACTATTCCAAACATGGCTGTGAACACAAAGTCGAGCATAATCGACCCACGTGTTGGCAAAAAACCACCGTTTTGAGCAAGTAAGTAAAACATTGAGAGAGCCCTAGATTGTTGAAGTAGCGTGAGAGTTTGCACAGTTTAGCAAGGATATGCGGCTAGGCGTATCCCAAAATAATCTACCGTTCCGAAAGAGATATCGGCACGATAGACTAGGGAGCAATAACCTGTTCAGCCAAGTTTTCATAAGACGATATCTGGATCAAGATACCCAATTTTAACCTGCTATACCCACTTGTGAGAATTTGACTTGCTTGTGACAATAGTGACTTGAATCAGCTGACTGCTGGCTGAGCAACCATGGCCGAGTGGCGGAATTGGCAGACGCACAGGACTTAAAATCCTGCGGAGGGGAACCTCTGTGCGGGTTCGAACCCCGCCTCGGCTATTTGCAAGTCGTAACTCTGTAAGGAGTTACGGCTTTTCTCTTTTCTTGGGTGGGTGATGCTGGCCTCGATTTTCGGGCTACTGCTCTATCATCCACCTAATTTTGATTTAGGCCATTTCTTGCTAGATTGAATTCTCTGTGTTATTCGGTCTGAAATTTCTACTCACCTCTTTGGTCAATAGGGATTACATGGCAATTCAAGTTGGGACCGCATCTTTCATCGAATCTGGCTGGGAACCTGGCGATCGAGGATTTTCGGTGCAGAGGCTGGACTTGCACACGCCAAACCAGAAGCAGACCGAAGTAGCACTAGTATCCTTTTCCAGATGAATACTAGTGTGCTACCCGAATCGTAGGGTTGAAGACCAAGGAGCGGAAAACTTTCTCAAGCCTGAGCGGAGCCCTGGATTTTTTACCTTTGCAAAATCTGGAAAACTTTTGGTCAATCTGACATGTTCGTGTCGTCAATTCTCCAGTATGTCACTTAGGATAATTTCGGCAGAATATCTGTTATGCTACGCAGTAGTGCTGATATTGATTCTGCCCAGCCTGCTTCCATACTTTTGGCAACTATATAGGTTGCAAACGCGGCATACAATGTTAGAAGCAGGACTGCTTTGCCCCGTTTCATTTCTACATAACGAACGCCACTTTCGGTAGTGCCTCTTTTACCGATGTAGTAGATGAAAAACCCGACAATGGTGAGCATGAGCAGTAGTAGTCTCAACTCGCCACTTAATGCAACAGTTTCGGGATTCATTTGAATCGGACCATAAATGATCGTATACAAAAAGAGTGGAAACCCGAGTGCGAAACAGATATCGAAAATATTACTGCCCAAGGCATTGGCAACCGCATCATCGTAATCTCCATCGCGAGCATCCCTGATGGAAATCACCGTATCTGGAACACTCGTAGCCATCGAAGCAAAGATCACCGCAACAAACATGGCCGGCATACTGAAGCCTGTAAACTGTTGGCCAAATAATTCATAATAAGGATGTTCGGTGTTGCTCGCTCCAGTTCCCAACCACCCGCAAGCAATAACCAGTAACCAGCAGGCTGCACCCATGATGGCACTTGACATTAACAATAAGGGCCAGCCGTTCCATTGTTCATTTTTCATTTGTTCACGATGATGTTCACGAACAAGCCAACGCTCTAGATCCAAAATTGGACCAAGCGAGAGCCAATAAAACAAGGTCGCAATTGGGCCGCGTTTTTCATCTTCGTCATCCTCATCTTCATCTTCATCATTCTCACCATTTTCCTTTTGCTTCATCGTGCCGAGCATATACCCCATGTACCCTATGTAGAGCAGCATGAGAACCAGTCCTTGCCACCAATGTAATGACGAACCACTGATAATGAAAATCAATACGAATTCACAGCCGATGAGCGTTAGACCATCGCGTAACAAAACTTTAAGCGATACATTAACTGAATTAACACGGGCTCCCAAAACCACGGTGCCAACTACGGAGAAAATACAAACGGCAGGAATGATCATTCCATTGAACAAGGCGCTACCAGCGGTAGTGCCGATACCGACGGAGAAGCCTTCTGCATCTGACAATAAAAACAAGGCGATTAGGGTTGTGAGCAACTCAGGCAAAGAGCTAGAGATCGCATTGATGGTTCCCCCACGCACACCTTCTGACATGTTCCTTCCGATATACTCCGATGCGATTTCAAACCCATCGCAAGCTCGCCAAATAAAGAGGCAAGAAAACAGGATGACGATCAATGGAATTAAAATACCCATTTATTTGTTTCGCTTTCAAACAGTGAAGTTATGATATTATCAGAAGGTGATAGGAAAGGACTGAGTTCGAAATAATGTGGACAAAAGCTAAATCATGATTTCTTGTGCGTAGTCACCGACATCATCTAAATGCAGGGTAAATGAGGTTGCGTTTGCTGGTAGATTAAATTGGATGCTAAAATTAAATTCATCTTTCTGCTGCACTTTTTGACCTTGTGATTCAACAAAGCCACCTACCCCAAGAGACCAGTCTTTGACTAGTTCAATAAAAAGATCGATCCAGTCTTCTAGTTCATTGATCCAACTGGTGTACCAAACATCAAGGTCGCTAGGATGTTCATAGTCATCTAATTCAAAGAAGCGAGATCGGATTCTTTCCAATTCACCCTTATTGTCATCTGTTTCCAAGCCTAAAATAACACACTTCATTAACTGACGAGTTCCAGCGGAAACTTCATCGCATATTCTATGCGTTAACTTTAAGAGTTGGGTGTGGTCATCGTCGTCCCAGGCTCCATCCGTCAAAATAACAGCCATTCCAACTTTATCAGTTTCGGCGAAAACCTGTTCCCAGAAGTATTCCACGATGGGTGTTAATTTAGTGCCCCCACCCCATTTTTCTGCACCTTGAAACTGGTAGGCTTCAATATCACTTTTCCCCATGATTCCGACCGGCTCGATATCACTTCCATCATCTCCGCATGCCCAATATGCGATGGCACATTGATTGCGAGAATTTTCGGCAAGAAACGAAGCCAAAGGCCGAGCAATCTCTGGCATTTTGTTTTGTTTTCTTCGGATAATGGGTGGCAATGCGGCTGCGTAGGTACGCAACATACTTCTCGACCCATCCAACGCAAGTGCCGTCATCGCTAGTTCAAAACCTAGCTCTTTATCGGGCTTAATGACGACTTCCACTTCTCTTTCAGAAGCAGAAATTAAACGATGTCTAACCTCACCAAAAAAATCATTTTTTTGATTTGCATTCACACGTACCCACTCGCTACTCATTTTATTTCTCCAGTATTTAGGGCTAATTAAAATGGCCCTATTAGTTTATTTAGGTAATATCTGTTTAGGTAATATCATAGTAGGAATTCATCTCAGTTGATTTGCCCGAGGCTCAGTTTAATAGTGTATCATTGATCATGTTTTATCTTACTTCCTGTGAGGAGGACCATTGCTTGAACGAAAACTTATGTGCTTTGAGCAAGGTTGCTAAAATGCTGAGTATTCACACTAGATCGGATGAAGTTGTCTTCACATTCTAGCGCAACGTATTTTCCGTTTTCCAAACCAAAAAGAACTCGTCCATTCCCGATTAATGAACCAGGTGATCGAACACCAGATTCCATCTGATCACTCCAGAGTTCTTTTCCATCAGAGTCAACAGCATAAATCCAACCATCATTATCACCAAAGTAAACATTTCCATTTTCTCCGATGACAGGGGACGATTCGACGGGTGAGTCTGTGTCAAATCGCCAACGTATTTTGTGAGTATTTCCATCAACACGAATCATGGCACCAACAGGTTTTTCTCGGCCCTCGTTGATACTTAATCCAACATAAATTGATCCATCAATGTCAACGACTGGTGATCCTAACATCTGTCCATTTACATGGAGAGACCAAAGCTTTGTACCATCTAATTGAAACCCGTACAAATGATCATCTCGACTAGATACTATAAGTGTAGGACCATCTGATAGAGCTAAAGAGGAGTTAATAAACCATCCGGTGCGTCCTTCCTCATTCAAATGATTCCACTGATTTTTCCCGCGTGATTCAGTTAAAGGTATCGAATAGACGCAGCCGTTTTCAGCACCAGCATAGAAGATATTATCATGAATCAGACCTGTGCTATCCATACGTTGTCTGCCACGGAAGAATGGTGAAAAATCGGCTTTACCATGGGCATCAACTCGGTAAAGCCCTCCATGACAACCGCAAATCCAAGTTGAATTATTTTCATCAACCACTGGAGTTGACCACCCTAAGGGTTCTTCTATTTGAACCGGTTTGCAAACGTGTTTGCCCTCGGATGACACAATATGTAGAAAACCATCACTGGAATGAATTCTAATATGGCCATCTGGCCCAATTACAGGAGAGCTAGATATTCTTTTCGCTGCTTCATTATACGTCCATAATTCTGTTGGTTGAGTACCTTTGCAATCAAACGCGATGAGCTTATTCTCTACCGTTAGATACAGCCTGTTTTTTTTACTCAACAACGGGAGACTACGCTGCGGCAATGCGTGGCTCTTAATGTCAGGGTAGGACCACACGATTCGTTTTGAAATGGGAAGAGGGTCAGAGGGCGGTTCAGTAACCTCAGAGGAAGGTTCAATAACCTTAGGGGGCTGTGATTCTAAAACTGCTGGTTCTTGTTTTGTAATCGATTCAGAAGTAGAAACTTGTTTTGATTTGTTTGTGATAAACTCCGAAGAGTCGGTACTCCGAGGCTTAGTTACCAGCGAAGGCATAGAAGGCATTGTTGAAGTGTTTAGATCGTTCGAAGCAGGAGTTGTTTTCGGTGAAACAGGAGTTGTTTTAGGTATTGCTGGCTTCTTAAGCACTGACGGAGCGGGCGAATACTTGGGCTTATCACTTGTTTTGATCGGAGGACTTGTTTTAATCGTTGGAGATGGTTTAGGTGGAGGAGTTCCAGTTGGCATGTTCCACTCCCCTTTGGCCTTACACTTTGAGCAACTGTAAGGTTGCATTCCTCCCACTGCTGCTTGTTCGTTGCCGCATTTTTTACATTGATATAGTGAGCCTGTGCCTGAAGGTTTTAACTTCGTATTTGATGTAGTTCCTGATGAATTAGGATCAGCACTCTTTAAGTTGTCATCTGAATCGACTGAAGCTTCAGTCCAGATATCACCCTTGGCTTGGCATTTAGAACAACTGTAAGGTTTCATCCCACCAATTGCGGCTTGTTCGTTCTTGCATTCTTTGCAAATATAAATTGACATGATAAAAATCCTTGAGTAGTTCTTAACGGAGGCTGACGGCTGCCTTCGTTAACGTCTTTCGGTTTTCTCGCAATACAGACCAGCCATGAACCACTGTAACTTCAATACCTCGGTCAGATGTAAGGTGCCTACTGGCATCATATCGATCTCCAGGACGTGCTATTTCAATTGTATTGCGTAGCCCAACTTCTGTGATTCGTTTATGTAAGACATTAACGATCGCTTCTTCAAAGCTATCCGATATGTCTTCTTTCTTAGGTTTCCAGCGATAATAAGATTCGCCGATTTCCTTCAGTAGTGGCGGCAGGTCTGAATCAGAAGCGATTTGCATTAACATTAAGTGACCGACTAGCCCAATCGCAGCAGGGTGGCCTAGTTTTACAGCATCCATCAATTTCTCTCGTTCTGATGAGATCGAGGTTAGATGACATAAATCAGAGCCTAATAAAAGTATTTCCCACGTACTTTCTTGATCCAAGTTCGATTTTTTCTGATCTTCGGTTTCAGTAGTTTCTAGCGTCTTTGCTGCAATCTGTTTTTCAGCGATTTCAACGGTTGTTGATTTAAAGTCCTCAACTTGTGCATGAAGATTTATTATTTGTTCAGTGATATTCTCTAAGCGATCGTCAAATCCGCTGATTTTCTCAACAGCATTCCCAAATTTGTTCATTAGTTCGGGTATCAAATCTGCTGATTCATCTTGGCGATCTACAATAGCAGGAGTTGGATTCTGTGTCAATTTATCTAAGCGGTCTAATACGACAGGCAGTGTTTCAATCAACTGTTCTAATTGGGGCGATAAAAGATTCACCGCTGGATCAGGGATGCCTAACGATGGCTGCTCAACCTCTAAGCCATCTTCCCGAGGCTTATCGTCGAGCACAATATCTTCTGTGTTATCAAAGTTTTCGGTTTCCATTGAGTGTGCCTTCACCTAATTCCCATTTCAATTTTGTCTAGTCCACCTGTATCCAGATAGTATCGCTCATCGGCTAATGTCCGCCATTCAAAGCTGACATTCTCTCCCAATACGGCAGGCTCTCCGGCAACAATACCATCCACTGCAATCGCATCAAGAGTCTCCTCCCCTTCTGGGCCTCGCTCTCTTACGAGTGTTACATTGACATCGATTTCTCCCAATTGCTGACCAACATTTACTTTGATCACATAGACGGGAGTCGCCTGTGCGTTTTCTCTTTTAAGACGTTTTCGACCAATTACGAGACGTCTGTCAGACACGTTTATTACATGTTTCTCGTTTGAAGGGGCGTGATCAAGTTCCTCTGTACTTTCAAACAAGATTTGATGTTCATCGATTCGGGTTTCCGTCATGACTCCCCAATGATAACTCTGTTTTGCCGCTTCATCCTTCATCCGAAATTTAAATTGAGAAAGCATGCCAAACCGTGCAGAAAATTCAACTGCCGCTCCTACCACAACCGTACTTTTAGGATCTACAATTACGCCAGGATTCATGTGGTCAGGGTTTTGATAAGGATACCAAGTGCCAACATAGCGGTGATACATGGGGATAATTCTAGAACTCGGTAACGGAAGATAAGTTTCTACCAACTCCTGAATCGATTTTAGTTTTGTCGGCAAACCAGCTAAGAGAACGACATCCACATCATGCTTTACAATTGTTTCACAGAAATCAAGGATTAGATCACCAAATACTTCATCAATAATCTCCTCGAATTTCTCTGGCTCGTAATATAAATTGAGATTCTGATTTACTTGGCAATGACCACCACCCCAAAGTTTTGTTATGGTGTCCTGTAGAGACTCAACCACTTCTAGGGCAACGATATCAGGGTCTGTATGGCTGATCACTTCATCTTGAGAGTCTTCGACGGCTAATTCAAGATACTTTTGAGCTAACGGAACGAATAGTCGATTCATCCAGTTGATTCGCTGAGCACGAAACCAACGTGTATCAGGAACTTCAGGTCCAAATAGTCGTGAAACATCACGCGGGTCCATCTCGACATCATCCGCAAATTGAGGAACGATGATTCGTTCTAGCAATCGTTTAACTAGGTGGTCACCTGCGAGATAAATACCATCACGATGTAAGGTTTCGCCTATGATGCGATCACCTCCTGAGTGGGATTCGCATTCATATTTTGCGATCATTAAGTCGCTAGTCCCCCCGCCAATATCAATACAGGCAACTCGAACTTCAGGCAAATCGAGTAAACTGTTCTTTTTATCTTTGTTGCGATCCTGGCTCCCTTTATTGCGGCCCCTGGCTCTTGGTCGTTCACGAGTGTGTGAGTCCTTAACAGGTGCAGGTGCGTCTTCTATTTTCTCCTCATTCTCTTCCGTCGGTGATACTTTATCGATATTAGGGATTTCAGTACGACCCGTTAGCTCAAACCAAAGGCTTGGATTTCTACCTAACTTCTGAATTTCACTCCAAATATAAGTCAAATGAACTGCACTGGCTTCATCGATACTTAGGTTGAACTCTGGTTCTTTCTCTTGTTTCAGAGCCACCGTGTTTTTGAATAAATGGACTGCTTTACGAGCTTGGCGTTCCAACTCCTTTCGCTCTTTATAGATCATGCCTGAAGGGTAGGTCATCGTAACACTTCGAAGTCTCCGCATTCGTTGTGGAACACCAGCGGCTCGACGGTAGGTAGGAGAATTGATGTAACTGTAGGTCTGAGCAAGCAGTTCATACAATGCCCCCATCATTAAGACACGCGGGGGATGATCCGGCTTGTTGGGGTTGACTTCAAAATTTGGTTCAGGTTTGTCCTCAGAATCATCACGTGATAAATATCGAACCATTGGACCTTGCAGGGGAGCCGCATGCTGTTCGTTATCATAGAGTCCAGCAGGGTCTGCCATGTGCCAATTTGCACCTTCGAGCCAACTGCTGTCTTTTGCCCACAGATAACGTTTGGGTGAGCTAAGACTTGTGCGAATTTCACCTTCGGTACGGATGACGAGAGACATGTCGTGTGCTTCTCGACCTAATCGAATCTGTGAAAAATCTTGGAAAGTTTTAGGCTGTGAATAGACTGTGGTTTGCCGATCAACTTCTTTCTTTCCACCTAACATGGTTTTGACTGTATCTTTGACCCACACGACATTTTCGATACTAGGTGCTTCACGGTAAGGCTGTGCACACCAGTGACTTCTAGAGGAGAACCACCAAGATTCATTCCCTCCAGCTAGGTTGCCCTTCTCGTCCCACGAGTCCAGCAAGTGTCGATGCATTAGCTGAAGAGGGTGCATCAGAGGGTCTTGGTTAATGTCTCCATGGAATTCAATTAACAATCCACCCGTTCTGTTATTACCAAAGTCAATGACTAAATCAACGTCTTTGGGCTCTCCCCCTTCTGCCGAAGCTGAACGGAGAGTGAACTCGACGTCGCCGAGGCCCTCTAAGGGTTTTGCGTTCGCTCCAAGCAGACCCTTTAGTGATACCTCGAAGTCTCCGAGGATTTGACCCTCAGTACAAAAATATCCGGCATTCGAATCCGAAGCATCAGCTGGGCCTAGCGTGGTGTCTACGGCCAAAAAGAGTTGATTGTTTTGAACGATCTGCCACTGGATGTAATGATAGTCTTTAATGCCTGCTCCATTTTGACATTTGCATATTTGCCATCCATGTGAAAGCTGGTCTGCCGTAAATCGTAATGAGTTCGGCAAAGGGATACAGAGAATCTGCACACCTGTATCGGAAAATATTACTGGTTTAGTATTAGAGGAAGAGTGCATTTAAACGATCCTAGGCGAAGCGATAGTTGTTATTGCTTGTAAAAAGTTAATAGGTCTTTCAGTTCAGCATTACCCGAAGGTATCTCGGTATGAGTACCAGCGGCAGACGCAAGGGCTAAAGGCAGCCGCTGATGCCACCTTTGTACCAATGGTTTCATCAAACCAAGATCGGCTCCATTGACTCCAGCAGAGGGATCAAGCGCAGCTGTACTAGGGCCAGGGTTCATAACATAGTCATTCAGCACTAACTGAACGTATTCACGCATGACTAATTTTCGAGCGCCTTGATCACTGACCCGTAACGTGATAATTCGCAATAATTGCTTATTCAGTTGAGAGAAAATTGCATCTGACCGAAGATAGTCGCTCAGGTAGGCAGTCAATGTACCGAAGTCGTCTTGATTAAGCCAAGACCCTTTATCGCTATGCAGAGAGACATGATCTTGCCAACGTTGAGGAGCAGAAACGGTAGCCCACTCTTTCAGGAATTCATGTAACTTTTGGGGGAATCTTTCCTCGATTGATTTTTTTGATCGTATGGTTCTCGTGTCGGCAAACTCGGCAAGCTCCATCGTATTGCCTTCATTAAAGCAGAGGCTGGATTCTAGGGCGAAAACTCGCTCATAAACCGTTTCTTCATCGGTCAGCCATTCGAGCACTCGGTTCGCTAGTCCAATTCTATTGTTACGATCAGCATTTGAATCGGGATCAGTATACCAACTTTTTGCTAAGTTCCGAACAGTCTGCTTACCATGCTGAACTTGCTCTTCTAAGGTTTGTTGTTTCTTCTCAGAACTTGTGCATTTCCGAAAACCACTACAGATCAAGGACATTCCACCATCGTCATCTTGCATCGCGGCGTCCCATCGTTTCTCTGGGTCACGAACATAGGTTTGAACCAAATCCGTATCAAGAAAGACCTTTCGGAGTTCATCCCATCGGGACTCACCTCCGTATTTCGCCTCTTTTCTTTGTTCTGTATTCCAATCCCAAGTTCCAGGATATCGAATTGGATAGACATTGGTCAGTGGTTTTCCCGGACCACCAAAGTCTTTCATAACTTCACAGAGAGTATGTTCAACGATATTGTTTAATCGTGCTTTGAACATGTTGAGATCAACCTGCTTACGCTCACGGGTCTCTTCATCGATCCCTGTCATTCCGATAAACAAGGGAGGTGTCGTGGCTTGCACTCCTTGGGGCCACTCTGATTTTCCATAGAGTGATTTCCCCCACTTATCAATATATTCTTTGAGTAGTTGCCTGACTTGAGCATTCCCCCCCCGCATTAAAAGCAGTAATGTCTGAACCTGCTTTTCTTCAATGTATCGTTCGATAAGATAGAATACCTTTCCACGTTTTACGATCATCATTTTTTCTTCCATGCTTTGTGCTACATTGGATTTTCCTCCACTATCCCCGCCGCCTGCCACCATGCCTGGAAGATCCAAGATATCCATTTTCTTAACAACTTCTCGCCAGTCACCATTCAGTCGATGCGGTATGACAGGCATCACCATCTCAAGCATTGCTGATTGGATAATAGAGAGATCGTCACTTGTACCTCTTCCACCTGGCTGATAGTCAATAACGTACCAACCTTCATTCATCGAGTTGGTAAAGTCTGTCCAATGGAGTTCTTTCTTCCATTTCGAGAATTCATTGATCTGCTGAGGTTGGCGTTGACTATCGAGCAGGAACCTGGCTGCTCCCCAATGAATTAGGATGCCATCCTTTCCTTCTTTGCGAACTTTTGAAATAAAGTTCCGAACTTCATTGAATAGTTCTGTCAATCGAAGTCTGATTTCAGGGTTTTGGGTGGAGTCCCAAAATAGTTTACTAGCAACTTCAACGTAGCCTGCTTCCGTCAGAGGATACAAGCTGAGGTAGGAATTGAATTTTTCCTCTTTAATTGAATACTGGCGGTGGGCAAGTCCTCTTAGATAGGAATAGGTATCAATCAGATCCATTTGCCAGTCACGTATACCCTTTTCTGCACCATAAGTCTGAGCAGCAGTTTCAAACAGATCACGGATTTGACCCTCTTCCCAAGTGACTTCAGAGCTAGGGCATTCACTACGAAATCCTCTTGCTAAAACTCGCATCCACTCAGATCGAGATAGTGTTTTTACTTTGACGGGATAACCGGGTAACGCTTCTGGATCAAATCGATCTTTAGTTGTAAAGCGTGTGACCAATGCGGTAGCCTCATTGCTGCCGCTCTCTGGGTTAATATCATTTTCAAATGATAGTTCGCGCAGATAGGCATCAGGAGACAGAGTGTCACACTTACCAAGCGGACTGTCTCGATCATCAACAGGGTCGAGTACTCTGCTCATAAACAGGCTTTTGCCAACTTGCGAAGCACCATAAACGGCAGCAGCAACCGGAACTTTTGAAGAGTTAAACAAATTCGATGCCAAGCGACGTCGACTGAGTAATTGAAATTCATCCTCGGAGTCAATTTCAAAACTGGTCCCAATTCGCTCGGGTCCAAACCGGCCAATCCAATCTGCTAAAGATTCTGAAAAATTCATTAGCTCTTCAGCTTCATTTTGAATCGCTAGATCCCGTGGCTCAGGAAATCCTTCTTGATTCGCGGTCATGTATCTCTTCCTAGCAGTGATTGACTTTGTTCCAACTTGGGAACGAAAAAGTGATATTTAAGGTGTTTCATCAGTCTGAATCTTCCAGTCGGTCGTGATCCTGATACTGAAGTCACATGGGTAGCGTGTAACGGTTTTATCTATTGGATTTCTAGACTCAATAAACAGTTTGTAAGCATATTCGATGTTTCTAAACGGAATTTCATGGCTCTTGAGTTGAACAGATTGTACCCCATCATTATTCTGTGTTTTTTGCCAGCCTTGATCCTCTTTTTGGTTGGGTTGGGCAATTCGGTACTCCAGTTCCTCTAAGGAATAACCTTTTACATCTATTAGCACTGAAAACGGATCACCAGGAATCAATTTGCTAATTTTCACAGATTCAAATGGATTGCCAATAACTTGGACATCAACAGCAACTTCTTGATCCTCTACTTGAGCAACCAGACGAGTCTTTCCAATCGCTTTCCCAATAAAGTTGCCATTCTCATCCGCTTCAAGAATTGAGGAGTCTTCACTGGTAAGAGAAAGGCTGATTTGTCTTGGTTGAGATTCACCTGGACGACGTGACAGCACCTGAATTGCAGGAGCAGCTTGACCTATATGCACTGAGATTGATTTCGGTTCAATGCTAAGAATTCCTTTTGGCTGATCGCTATCATCGACGACTTCGATTTGTATTTTAGTGCTTTGAATCACATCCGCTCCCTGCTGTAATTCAGCTGCGAATTCAACTAATCCAGGTTTTTTTCCAATGAGATCTGGAGATTGATGCTCAATGGCATTCGAATCACCTTGAATGATTAATTTGGCTTTGCCAGATTCGATTAAATTAGTAATGTCCTGCCTTGCACCACCTTGAGATGGATATCCCCAGAGTTGATAAGACCGGGATTCATTGATGGTCATTGCTCGTGTATCTAATTCAAGTTCCAGCTGTTTAAACTGAGATGCCTGATCAGAAATCTCTAACCTTATTGGAGTGGAAATCAGATCTTTATATCGGGCCTTGAGATTAACTGTTCCAGATTTCATTCCGATGACAATTCCACCAGGTAAAAATTCAACCATCTGTTCTTGATCTCGATCAATAACCAACGAAGCACCTTGGCTTGTAACATCTTTGGTGTCAGAGCTCGTTATCAGTTCAATCCTAAACTGAGAAGGGGAACCAACGGTTGTTTTTGAAGGACCAGTGATTACTAGCTCTGCCTGTGAATCATCGTTGCCTGTTCCTGTAACTCGGACCGCAATTTTTGTGCTCAACTTACTGAACTGAGAATCAACTCCTATTGGGGATACGACAACCGTGGTTTCACCAGCAGCGATACCTCGTAATGTATGATTGTTATCAATGGCAACAATTGAATCGTCGTCTGATTTTACCTCGTACTCGACATCAAGAGGTGTGAGTCCTCGACCAGGAATTATCTGCACAAGATTAAAATCAGATGCCTCACCAACTGATAGGCTTACCGGATTAGGCTGTACAACCAGTCGTGCATCATTGTCATAATCGACGACTTGAATCCCTAGGGGGCGTCTGGTTGGGATTCCTTGATAGCTTGCTTTTACCTTGGTAGAGCCTACTTTGAGAGGCTTAAATACAGCGCCTGAGGCAGTCCAAGTCAATTCCACGATATCATCGGGGCCATCGAATACCATCTCTGTTTTGAAGTCAACTTCTTCTTCGGTTCCGTCAGCGGCCACCTTGACTACTCGAACACTTGAACCAGGAGTTCCAATTTGCAATGAAAGGATGTCAGGTATAAAACGCAAGCCCGGAGGTAGCTTGGCGGGTGGAGTAGCAGGGGGATCTACTTTTTCTGAAGCCGTTACCGTGATGCTGGCTTCTGCCCGAAGATTATTAAAGTTTAAACGCAGGCCAGTGAAACCTGGACTGGTTCCTTGAACCGAGAAAGGATCATGAAGATCCGCCACAGAAGTATTGGTTAACAGGACTTCAACGCCATCATCAGGAGTCAGAGCCTTTTCTGTATCACCTCGTTTTGCAAAGATTTGAAAATCCATCTTCTGGCCCTCTTTTATCGTTGCATCCTTGGGTTCAATGCGTAGATCACGCCACGGTTGATCTACTACCGTGACTGAAACTTGTTGCTTGAGAGTGTCTAGTTGAACATCAATACTGGCTTGCCCAGCTACGATTCCTTGGACAGTGGACCCATTCAGCTCAATAGAATCCGATTTCTCGCCAGCAATTGAAATTGATAGATTTTCGTGTTGAGTAATATCTCGCCGACCTTCAGGACCAATAGCATAAATTGTGAGGTTTCGCTCTTCGCCTGGAGAGAGTGTCAGCGATGAGGGAACCACTTCCAACTGTGAATAGGATTCATCGATGACTGAAAACTTGGCTTCTCCTTCCTCTGTAGACTCAGGCAAGACAACAGAAATTGTCGCATCACCCGTACCTGAAGCGGTTAATTCATTGCCTCTTACAGAGATAATGTTATCGTCTGAAGAACTGAGAATTGCAGAACTCGTTCTATCCGTTCGCTCACCGTTTGTATCCAACAAATAGACTCGGATATTCTGCGATTCACCAACGCCTAAGATGCCAGAGGAGGGTTCAACTATAATTTGAGCACTCTCGGATGGTTCTTCTGTTATCTGCTGAACTGTGACTGGAATTATTTGTGTCTCTCCTCGGTACGAGAAAGATAAACTCGCAGACCCAGGTGATACACCTACAACAGACTGACTGTCTCGGTTCACTTCTAATATGTCAGGCTGGGAAGAAGCGATCTCGGTTTCTCGAATGAGATTAATGCCATTTCGAGTGATGGTAATATCATGGCCTAAGGATTTAGATTCACCCACTTTAAGAGTTAATGAGAGAGGGTACACATTGATCGATTCATCAAGGTCTGCTGGTTCTTCTTTGACAACCACATCGGCAGCCGCAGTCAGTCCATTTAATTTTGCGATAATGGTTGATTTGCCAACTTGCAGAGCTTGGACCGAACCACCTGCAATAGAGACGGTGTCTGGAGACTGACTCTCCCAACTGAATCCAGGTAGAGAAGAGACATCTCCTACAGAAACACGTTGCTGGCCTTCACCCGAATATCCAATGACTCGAAGGTTCGCAGCCTCTCCTACCGCAAATTCCAAGTTCGCAGGAGATATTTCCAATTCAGCGATCTTCACATCGCTGGTAACTTCACACTGAAGGCCTTCTTCAGTGCGGACTCCACGAAACTCCGCTAGTACGGTAGAGTTGCCTGGACGCAACGCTTCAATTTGTCCTTGAGAGACTGCAACAGACGCCTGTTGAGCATCTCTGTCAATCACCAAATACGCATCTCTGGTGATGTCTTGAACAAGTCCATTTTCAAATTCAGCTTCAATTTTGAAGTCGGTGAATTTTGAATTGACCGGAATTTGGATATTAGAACCAGCTTGGGTTATAAACCGAATTGCTTGTGGAGGTTTATCGATGGGTGCATTTTGCTCAGGTTTCGGCAGCGGGAAAATGATTTGAGTTTTAAAATCAATTGCCTCTCCGTTTGTTGTTGCACTTAGTTGCTGTTCATGCCCAGGTTTTTTGGCAAATAATATCGGAGGATTCCATTCCACAAATTCATTATCAAACGCAGGAAGCCATTCAACACCTGTCGCAGGTTCTTGAACTCCATCCTGTTCGATCATGATCGTATATCGTTGCGATTGACCTACAGAAATCGAATCTCCTTGAGGATCACGATTTACCACCAATCGAGTTTCAGGGTCCGTTGCCTTGGGAACTTCTTCAAGTGGTTTGGCATTGATCACCAATTGAGCAGTTGCATTTTGATACGTTACTTTAATAACAATGGAATCAGGGGAGTTTTGGGTGCGTTCCAAGCTGGGATTGAATGATGTAGATGGAGGCGTCCATAAGAGATCACTTGCAGGTACTTCCCATTGAACAAAGTGCGGTTGCAATTCAATCCATTCATCCGCGGAACCCTCGACTTTTTGCTCTACCTTCGGAGAAAGTACTTGCCCCACGGCTAATGAAACAGTGTCAGGCACAACACGAATCTCGGTTGGAGCTTTCGATGGATCATTTTTATAGACTTCTATCAATGATTTTGCAATCATTCCTTGCCAAGTAACTGAAAATTCAAAGGGTTGGCTTGAAGGCTGAATTCCCACTAAGTTTGGAGAATCCCAAACAATTGAATTTTGACCTAAACCGGCGAAATCAATGTCATCATTGCCTGCAAGATTTATTTCCCGCTCTTCGCCCTTGGTAATAAGATACAATTGCAGCGGTTGCTGACTACCAACAGGAATGCGGACTTTTTTCGGACGCAATTCTAACTTGCCTTGATCCGTTGCAACGATCTCCAACGAGATTTCTGCAGGAGTCGTTGTGCTTGGATGTGTTGCTTTTACGATGACAGAGCCTGTAGCTAAAGCCGTGTAAGCACCTGTCTGTGAATCGACTGCTAAGATCGCTTCATCGATAGACAAGAACTCGGTGTTATCTGCACTGATCCTGCTGCCATCAGCTGCAACAAGCTCTGCCTGAAATTGACCAGATTCACCGAGCAAGAGTGGATTGACATCGGACGCAATTTCTAAAGTTAGCGGCGGCGGTTCGACAGCATTAATCGTTAAACTGCCAGCCGATTGTCCTTGATAGGTCGCTTCTACCGTGATCGATCCGCCAGATTTAAGCGAGGTTGCAATTCCGGTATTTTGATTTAGTAATACATGCTTTGAATCAAGTGGAAGAATCTCCCACTCTACTTGGTCAGGCATGACTTCGACTCGCCTGCCATCACCATAATTAGCCCAGATTTGCACTTGAGAATCTTGTCCAATGGGCAAGTCAAGTGCGGAATCTGGTGTGATGGTAAGTTGCATCGGAGCAGAGACCACTTCAATATCAGCGGATGCTTTCAAATCGCCAAAGCGAAGAGTTAGTCGCTGAGGATTACTTTGAGTAGGGTAGATTCCATGTAATGTATAAGTTGAACCATCAAAAGAGGCATAATCAGGTGAAGGCAATCGCTCTGCTTGAATTCTGTCCTGCGATAAATCAAATTGTTTGTTTTTACTGTTCGTTCCGACAACTCGTACTTCGATGGTTTCGTCTACGGAAAGAGAAATATGCTCAGGAACAATCGCTATCGATTGAAATTCCTCGACGACAACATCAATAATTACTTCTACCTGCTGATTGTCTTGTGAGACAATTACTGAAATGCTTTCTCCCGGTGCATGTCCGATTAGTTTTCCATCCTCTGTTACTTCTACCAACTCAGGTGATGCACTTTTAAACTGAATCAATGAGTTACTTGAAGTAAGAATATCTAGCTCTGTCTGTTCACCGACTGCAAGTTGCAGAGAAAGAGGAGTGACTTCCAGTTTTTGTTCATGTTTCGAGGGTAATACAGAAAGCTCCGCATCGACCGTCAAGCCTCTGAACGAAGCAGATAAAGTTGCTTCACCAGGCTGTAGTGCATAAAGCAATCCTTCTTCAAGGTTAGCGATAGACGGAACTGAGAAATTCAATGTAAGCTCCGAAGAGCCCAAGACGGAATAATTGGCGCCGGACTCTGTGATCGCATTGATCGAGACACCTGTATTTTGGCCAACAGTTAGGTTGTCATTTTTAATCTTAATCTCTAGCGATAGATACTTCTCATCCTCCACAACAACTTGGCTCGTTGTATCTAGCCAAGGCTGTTCGCTCGAAGCTCGATACATGGCCTGGATGTTTGCAGACCCAACGGCTAGCCCTTGCACCAACCCGTTATGCACAAAGACCGATTTGTCTTCTGACTGGTTCCAAGTGGCAACTTCTGAAAGGTCTATTTTTCCTCCATCTTCGTATTCACCGATTAATTTTAAAGTAGCAGTTGTGCCAATACCTAAAGTAAGATCTTTGGGCTCTAAGAAAATCCGAGTCGGATTTTTGGGATACTCAACATTGATCGTCATAGTCGCATTCTCATCTCCTAGATAAAAAGTGATGACACTTTTACCAGGTGATCGCGCTAATGCTAACGCTGTTGAATTTTTGAATCGTAGAACTTTAGGAGAATCACTTCGCGCGATGACTTGGCTCGTCACATCTTTTGAATTTCGTTTGACGACAAATTCAACGGTTCCGCCAACTGGTCCTGTCCATGAGGCAGGCGAAATAACTAAACCTGTTTCAGGTGGGACAGGAATTATTTTGGGATCGTTGTTTTGGTTCAAGCCATACCAATACGCTAGCGGAAGCGCAATTAATAAGATGACAGCAACGAACAACATCATTTTGACGAATGACAAACGCCCACCGGATTTTTTTTTCGGCTCAGGCGGAACATCTACATTCTTGCACTCTGGACAAAGAGGGTCATCGGTTCTTTTGACAAACAGAGCTTTACATTTACGATTTGTGCAAATCAAGGGAACAGCCGGTTCCATATCATTGCGCTGGAACCCCCACAACCAAACCAGTCGCCACGTTCCTCCGGGTGTTTTCCACTTGCAAAAGTGACAAGACTGATGGGCGGGGCTTAGTTTTCTGATTGCATCAAAATGTCGTGTTAGTGTTGTCCGCAATTCTTCTGGCTCTACTTGAGTCAGACGTTGTTCAAGTAACTTCAGATCATTTTTAAGGTCTTTATTACTTCTTAACTCACGATCAGAGACAGGCTCGCAGATGACATCATGTGGTCTTCCACCAGTTTCATCGCAGACAAAGAAATTAGCAATGTCGCCATCTTTTTTTGGTTGAGCGGCAAGTCGACCGAGTGCTTTTCGCAACTTTTCATCGTTGGCGTTACTACGATCAAGGATCGGTAAATCATTTAATGATACTCCAATAAAGTCTCGGGCATTTTTTGCCAGATTTACTTGGACTATTCGATTCGGCATGACGCATCTCTTGTGATGACAATGGTGGAATGGTAATTGATTGCTTGAGGTTTAAAAATTAGAAGATTATCCAGATGGTAATACTAAAGGCTGCTTTATTTTCATTTCACCATCTAAAACCAACTCAAACATGCTAGATCCAACGGGCATTTCAAAGGTGATTAAAGCTTTGACTTCATCTGTTTTTTCATGAACGAGTTCTGCTTGATCATTGAAGACTCGAATACTTGTTCCAACGACCGTGTCAGGATCAAATATCTCACTCCATGCATCATTCATATCTCGCATTTCACCTAGAACTTTGGCATTCCAGATGTCAATTTCTTCTAGCCCAGGGGGCATTTCCATATCATCAATTCTAGTCAACTGAGCACGATCAACTTGTTTACCAAATCCTAGTAATACACATTTCAAAGAAGGACGCTGACCAGATTGTATCTCTTTTGCTATCCGATGTGTTTCTGCAACGATCATTGCCTCGTCTTCGATGTGACCATCTGTGACAAAGACCAAAACACCGTTTGTTTGTAATGCTTTTTCTGCAAAGTGAAGCAGAGGAGGAGCTAGCTGAGTTTTAGCGCCAAATGATTTAACACGAGGACCATCTACCATCAAGTTTTTTAAATCATTGTGCTGAACAGTTCCTAGAGATTCAATGCCTTTTCCATCAGCATCACATGCCCAATAGATCACTTCGCAACTTCCACTGGTCACACCACCTGTTGCAAAGGTGCGAATTAAATTGTCAATCATCTGAGAACAAGGTTTTTGCACTATATTTTTGGTCTGTACAGCCCAGCCATTACTAATGGCCTGCTTTTTTGCTTCCGTGGTCAAGATGCGTCGAGTGACTCCATCTCGCACTCTCTCAGTAAACATTCCTTGCTCGACAAACCGTCGACTTACTTCAGAGGGAATCGTTTTGCCTCGTCCGTAATCATCTTGCATAGATTGGCTTGCATCCAGAGCAAGGCCAACCATGCACTGCTCGCCATCACCTAGTAAGAAAGCTCCCATAGCGAGAGTTGCTGCCACTTGGAGCCGGTTCTCAACTTGCCGAATAGAAACTTCGCCAAACTCAGGGGCCACAATGCTGGAAGGAAGTGATTGGCTTGGGGCATCATTCGTACCAAACAAGGTGTTGAAGTTGTACATGATTTAAATTTCTATTCCACAAGGCTTGATCAAGATGTTATAATTAATACCACAAAGTTAAGAGTTGATGTCGTACATAGAACCTTTTCTACCACACTCACTTGCACAATTCAAGCTTTTTCTGTGATAGTCTCCGCTGGGGTTTTTTGATTGAAATAGAGAGAGAAATTATTAAACTCCAATCCCCTTTCAGTAGTTCATCACCAATTGATATTAGTTTGCGACACCAGTATTCTGCAATCATGGAAATTATTAATAAAAGGCTGGATTTTTTATATTAATGAATCACGAGAGACAATATGTCAGAACAAGGGACTATCACCCGCTGGATTTTTAATTTGGCAGAGGATAACGATGAGGCAGTTTGCAGAATCTGGCAGCAGTATTTCAGTCAACTAGTGCAATTAGCTCGCAAGCAATTAAACGGTAGGCAGTGGGGGGGAGTCGATGAAGAAGATGTAGCTTTGAGCGCTTTGGATGCTTTTATAACGCAACACAATGCAGGCAAATATCCCGATATCCAAGGGAGAGACGATGTTTGGAAGCTACTGGCTGTAATTACTCGACGCAAGGCATTGAATGTGATTCGTAGTGAAATGTCACAGCGCCGTGGAGGAGGGAAGCAAACGAATTTAAGTGATGCTCTTATGCAATCGTTCGAAGCTGGTCCCTCTCCGCTACAAGCTGCCGAACTACTTGATGAGGCAAGACGACTGATTGACCATACACTAGATGGAAGATCGAATTTGCAAGTTATTGCTACACGGAAACTCCAAGGGGCAAATAACACCGAACTGGCTGAAGAATTAAAAGTATCGAGAAGAACCATAGAACGAAAATTGGAAGTCATTCGAATGTTATGGCAAGAAGATTTAGAGTCAAGAGAACTTATGCCTGGCATTGAAAAGGTGGAAGACCATGGTTGACTACGAAGATGGTCAAAAACGAATTAAGCGATTTCGAGAGCTTCCGCTAGAAGAGGCGCTTCGTTTAGACAATTTGTGTGATTGTTTTGAGCAGCAATTGCTAACCAATCAAAAGCCGAGTCCGAAATCGTTTGTTGATGCCTGCCAATCGGAATCTCGTAAACTCTTGTTACGTGCGCTCCTCGCATTGGAATTCGATTATTTGTCTGGCTTAGGAGAGCATCCAAATCTAAACGATTATGTTTCAATATTTCCCAACGAAATTGATATTGTCCAAGATATATATTTTGAAGTTTTTCCATCAGATCGTCCAGACGAAGAGATTAACCAATCTGACGATATTTCGGATGTAATTCCCAACTACACTCTCCTTTCTGAACTTGGGGCAGGTGGAATGGGGAAAGTGTTCCGAGGCATCCATACAATGCTCAAGAACGATGTTGCCATTAAAGTGCTTCATCCAGAGAAGCAAGATGATGGAGAGATACGACAGCTATTCCTGAGAGAAACAAGTAATCTAGGACAGCTAAGGCACCCTCATATCGTTCAGGCATTATATGCCGGTACAACTCAAGACAATCGACCTTATCTTGTAATGGAGATTGTCAGAGGACTCGATTTGGCAAAGGTTGTTCGTAGATGTGGCCCGATCTCTGTTGCAGATGCATGCGAAATTATTCGACAAGCGGCCTTAGGCTTGCAGCATGCCTGTGAATGCGGAATGGTTCATCGAGACATCAAACCCTCGAATCTACTATTAGGCTGGGATCATGAGAAGATTGCTAAAATAAAAGTCGCTGATTTCGGACTCGCTAGAATTCGATTTCGAAATACATGGCATGGATCAGATGGCACTCATGCTCGTGTTGGCACTTTGGAATACATGCCTCCTGAGCAATTCTTTACTCCTTCGGAAGTTGACATTCGAGCCGATATTTTTAGCCTCGGATGTACTCTTTATGCGTTACTTGTTGGTCAGCCACCATTTACGGGTAATTTTAAAAATGTTACCGAAAAGATGGTCTACCATCGCGACCAACCTGTACCCCCGGTTCGCCATCTGCGTCCTGATGTACCGGAAGCTCTCTTTGAAGTCATCTCCTGGGCAATGGCTAAAGACCCAGATAATCGCTTTGAGTCCCCACTCAGTTTTGCGAATAGCTTAGATCTCTTTAACGGTGGGCACGACCTATCTCTTTTGCTGGACACAGCTGAAGACATCCCAGAGTCTATTGCTACACCTTTGCTAGTGGACTCAACTTTTACTGCACGTCCCCATGCTTGATTTAAACTCGTTTGCTTCGGGGCCATTCAGAATGATAGTGAGAACTCTCCTACTCCAGCCACCGGGCATTGTGCCCACGATCTAATAGATGGTCGACAAATGTTTTGGGTCCATGGGTGCAGTAGACGGTTGTTGGGTTGACTCGATCTACGGTTTCTAGCAGTTCATCAAAATCGGCATGATCTGAGAGAGGGATCACGTGGTCGGCGTGGTGTTTTTTTAGGACTTCGCCGCCGAGGGCCCAGCCGGTGACTGAGAATGTTTGTTTGTGAATAATGCCTTGAAGCTGAGGGATCTTTTGTGACTTGGGTGGAATGATCACTGCGTGATTGGGCTTCGGTCGGTCTTCGTATAAAGCGAAGCCGCCTAAGTCACAGCCGCATTGTTGGTAGAGTTGGCTCATTTCATAGATAGCCGGATGTTGGAGCACCTTGATTCCAGCCGACGTTAATATCTTGGTCACCTCTTGAGCTTTTCCAAGCACATACGCATGGATGACTGGCGTGGCCCCAACTTGAAACGCTGCGTTGACCTTGTCGATTAAGATCTCGATGGTTTCCTTGCGAGGCGGTAATCGATACCGAGGTTTGCCGAATGTGCATTCCATGATCAGCGTGTCTGCCTGGGGCAAGTTTACCTTGCCAGCAGTGGCAGATTCAGAGAGTCGAAAGTCTCCGGTGTAAAGCAGCGAGCCACCATCTTCTTCCACAAGCAACATGGCCGAACCGAAGATGTGGCCTGCGTTATGAGCAGTCAGACGTAGATCGAGGAAGTCGATTGGCTTATTGAAATCTAATATCTTGAAGTTGCTCATGCCGACACGCTTTTCTAGCATGGCCGCAGTTGGGGCAGTGCAGAGGGTTGTCTCATGCTTGGCCACATGATCCATGTGGGCATGCGAGATGAACCCTATCGGTTGTCGCCGGGTAACATCGAGTGCCAAACGACTGGGCAGCAAAAAGAGTCCTCGGTCGCAATAAAATTTGGGAGAAGCAGACACAATTCACCGCGGCAATGTTATTGGTACTTGATCAGAAGAGTTTACTGAGACGAAGAGCGTTGTCCTCTGGGTGATCCGCCGATTGGGAAATCTTGAGGCAGTGGTCGCCCGGCTGTAGCGAATCCTTTTTGGTAGAGGATGTCTTTCAACTGGCGAAATTCTTTGAAGCTATCAGGGTAGGTCCAAACAGTTACCGTGGTTCGGCTAGGATCAAACTCGGTTAGGAATGCACTAAATTGCGAGCCTGATTGCATGGCTTGTTCCAGCGGCTCTCCGATGTTGTCAGAAACTGGCACGAGTACGAAGTTGTCTAGTTCAATCGATTCACGTTTGGCATCGCCTAGCGAAGTGTCAACGATATATTGAGAACGCCGCAGCGTGTAGCGGCAATAGAAATCACCAACCGGGCCTACCGTAGCTGTTATCGATGAATTACTGCCGAGTTGATTGACTTTGCGGCGCGCATCATTTTTTAGCATTTCGACGAGTCGATTCATGGGGACATACGTGATTCGCCCATTGAGCAGACGAAAATGCTCTTCGTTGCCAAACACGGTTTCGGCCATCGGGGTAGGGTAGTGCTTTAGCTGAATCGTTTCCGGTTCATATTCTTCTAAACTTTCGAGAGTCTCGTAAAGATGATCTACCTTCTGAGACTTTTCGATAAATGCTTGTTGACTTGCGAACTTCTTTTGCTCGTCGTCTCCTAGCAGTTTACTTTTTTCTTTGATCGCATTTTGAGTGGATGAAAGAATCAGTTGAAGTTGGTTACGTTCTTCAAAGCGAGATGCAAGGAGTTGGTTCACCTGTTTGGCTTGCGCTTCGATTTGGGCAATGTGCATTTGCTGATTGAGAAGTTCGGCTTCCGAAACTGTGGGCAGAACTTGAGCGATTTCAACAGGTGCAGGAGCAGGGGCTGGAACTGAAATTGGGACTGGAGTGGGAGTAGGTTCTGACAGGTCGGCTTCTTTTTCTTGCAAACGATCCGCAGCGGCTTGCACCACCGCATCTCGCGCGGAAATACTGATGACCATAATCAAGATGATCAAAATACCGACTAGATTTGTCACGATATCCAAGAACGAATCGAGGCTTGGCTCGAAGTTTTCGCGATTTCTTTTTGACATTATTTCACCCTTCGCACTTCTATGCCGCTGCCTTGGAGCAAGGTTTCAAGTTGGTTAAATCGCCAATCGGCACCAGGGCCTACTTCTACGTTGAGGACCGGTTTCCAATAGCCACCGGTGCCTGCGATGCCCCAGGTGTCGATTCTTTTCCAGATTTTGTTGACCATCTCATCAATCGCAGTTCGTGCGTTTTCATTTATCAGAATTGCGACCACCGGTTTTCGACTGCCACGTTCTGGAACCAGCATAAAATGGTCCGCAAAGCATCGCACACGTATAGGGCGTGAATAGGCAATGGCCCGTGAGCCTTTGCTGGGCAGTGCCCAATCTTTTCCTCGGGTGATTGCCACTGGTTGCGTTGAAGCACTACTGGACGAACCGCCTGTACCAGCTTGCATGTTCGCTGATCCAGGTTTTGACTGTGCTCCATTTGCCGTGGCCGATGTACTTGCGGAAGAAGCGTTGGGGTTGTTACTGCCAGATGTCTGGCTGCCGCTTTGTGGGTTTTGACCTGGCTGCATTGGTGCTTGCGGTTGACCAGAGGCAGAGTACTGCCCTGGTGTTCCACTTGGTTGTGAGTATCGATTGCTGTTGGCGTTGAGCTCACTGCTTTGTGTGCCGGAGCCGATTTCCTGTGAGGAGCCTGATTGTGGATTGGGGCCATTCGACATCGGTAAGCTTGAATTGGCAGCGGCTACTGGATCGGGGCTGCTGACTTGATAGAACCTATTGGCAGTTGCCGGGCTACCGTTGGGTTGCCCGTACGTTGATTTAGAGCGGATATCTCCAGGTCGTTGAAATTCGTTAGCGGCACGATTTCCTGGCAGATGACTGTCGACCAAGGAATGTCCTTGATCGATAAAGCTATTTTTGTCAAAAGGGCTATCGCTGCCTAAATTTCCAGGGGAATTTGAAGCGAATCCGCTGTTGCTGGTGGCGGACAGCATGCCTGACTGATTGGATCTGCCATATTCTCCTGGTGCGGACATGATCAGGGCCATTTTGCGACGACGAGCGATCTCGACAGTCTCCATCAATCGTTTGGCGAGAAACGGGTCCGATTCAGGGTAAGCCAGTTCCAGATCTTCATCGACCAATTCATAGCCAAACTCGGAGTCCCACGACTGCATGGCATCTCTTGCAGCCGAATACGATTCGGCTCCGCCTGGTCGAACCACCAGAAGTGGATAAGGGTTGTCGCGGCCAATTCCTTGACTGGAACGATACTCTCGGATTGCACGCAAGGCCGAGTCGAGTGGGTTGCCGGCGCCTAGTGGTTTGCGGAAGTCGGCCCCGAAAAATTCAATACCTTCAGGCTGAATGATGATTTTGTCTGCGGTACATTCGATGTAGATCGGTCGCCGATTGGTTCCGTTAGTTCCATCGTAAGGAATCAGGGCATAAGCCGGTTTGCGGTTTTTGGCTTCATCTTGAAGTTCTTCTAAACGCTCTTCACCTTCTGTCAGTTGTTTTTCTAGCAAGGCGATTCGCTTTTCAAGTTCACCCTCGGCAAACGACTTTTGTTCTTCCTGCTTTTCTAACAACTCAATTTCGATGCGTAACCGCCGGAGTTCGTCGATTAGTTCGCGTGTGTGGTCTTCGATGCCACTTAATTGCAGTCGTTGATCTTCGAGAGCTTTTGAGGCAATCTCTTTTCGCTTTTGAAGCAGTGCCAGTGTTGCCTCGTTTTTACGATTGAGCGCTGCAATATCGATTGCCGGTTTAACCGGGGCCGTAACTACTGGTGCAACAATTGCGGGTGCAACAATAACGGGGGCGACTATCTCTGGTAGCGGGTCGGTTAAGGCGACCTCGACCGTTTCTGCTTCGACACTGGCATCTAGTACCAAGACCACAAGCAATACAATCAGCGCACCCATCGTGCAGATTAAAACTGCAAGGAAGGGGAAAAGTGACATCGTCAGTGCTTGTCGCTTTCCGCGTCGTCGGCTCATGCCGCTTTTCCTTGCGAATTATTTGGGTTGAGTTCGATCTTTTGCGGCGTGTCTGACATTTGTCCGATGCGAGAATTCAGCAAGTGAATCGCGGCGGCTAAACTCATGACCGTATCTTCAAAGTTGTGTGTGCCTGAGAGTGTTTTGAGATTACGATTTAGCGTATCTTCCAAGGTAGCAATTTGGCCGGTTGCTTCGACCGCTTTGAGCATGATCTCGCCTTGTTGGGTCATTTCATGCTGTTGCTGTTGCATCAGGCGTGCATTGTCGATCAACGCATTCTCAAAGTTTTTCCAGTTGTCTTGAATCTCTCGCACTGCTTGCTGTTCGCCTTTGGCGAGTTCAAAAGCGTGGATTTTCAGTGATTCACCTAGCGCCACTTGCAACGACTTTTGCAACTGTTCTTTGCCTTCGCCGATAACATCTTGCCAATGATGATGGGCAGCGTGAATAGTTTCTCGCCAGATTTCCGATTGTTTGTTGACCAACATTTCCGTTGACTTTATCACATCTTGCGACATTCGCTGGACGGCAGCCACGCTAGGGTCTTTGCTAGAACCAGTCTGCTGAAATCTACCGATAAGTTGTTCGTTCGTAAGTGAATCGACTGCGGATAGTAGTTCGTTTTCAATTCGCTCTGTGAAAAACAGACCGAACATCAATAAGATCGCCAGAGACAAGGCCAATGCCGTCGTATCAAACGCGATACTCAAACCGGCCAGTAAACTTTCCATGGCCACTTCGGGTGACTCGACCAAAGCAGCAGGCGAAAGGTTGCCCAGTGCTAATGTGATACCGATGACCGTTCCGAGAAAACCAAGCATCGGCGTGGCCCAAATCACGATTCGCACCAGCGAATAACTTTGATAAGCGCGTTCCTCTTCCTGTTCCGATAGATATTTCAACTCGTCTTGCAGGCTACTGGCAGAGCTAGTCACGCCAACATGTTCTAAGGCGGTGTCGAGTCTTTGAAATAATCGATGCGATGTGTAGGAAGAGGGCAGGGCTGTGAGTTGGTTTTGAAGCTGTTGATGCTCTTCTACCGCTTGTCCGCCTGTTGGAATTTCACCCAGGTCGTAAGAGGAAAGCCCAAAGAACTCGGATGTGATCGAACCCATCTTCAATAGCAAGGCAGCGAGCCCGACGAAGAACATGGCCGCTTCGATGTATTCTACCGGATGCCCTGCGAAGTAACGGACAATCAATGGATCAGTAATCACACCACGATGTACCAATACATAGAAACCGGTACAAAGTGCTAGACCTAGCATCAGTGGCCATCCAAGATTTGATGCGACTGCAACCCAAGGGCTTTGTTTCTTTTTTCTACTCACGGCCGAATATCCTTCTTCGGTGGCGATCTCTATTAATCCCTTAATAAGAAAAGGGGCCTTAATCGTTACAATCGGTAAAACCGATAGTTTTCAATAACCCTTTGTCGTGGAATTCATAAAGATGTCTCGCATATTGTGGGTCAGAGTACATTGAATCCAATTGACCGCTAGCAGAGAAAGTGAAAGCGTTTCTATGCATGATTTCGTATTCCCACAGTGCCTGATTGAAAAGTTTATGAAAGTCCTACTACCTTGCGTGCCGATAACAATTGTCACAGACGTACTGTTTGGTTTATTCCAAACGATACGAACAAAGAACTTCAATGGTTCAGATCGTGGTGCTTTTAGAAGTAAGAGTACTGAGATCACAACCATCTAAAATAATCCCGGGGGGGAATGTGAGTTCGGTCTCAGCCTTAAATTAAGGCGGACCGAACTTTTTTTATGCGCCACTTCTGGTCTAGAAGCTCAAAATTGTGGCAATCAAGAAGGCCCTATGTGAGCTTTCAGGTTGCCATTGTCTAAAAAAGTTCATCTGGCTACACTCCCCGTTTGGTCAGCTAAAAAAAGATCAATTAGGTAGAGAAATACGGGATGGATTGTTGTAAGTTGTTGCTATGTAATATCTTGCAGTGAATTTGTGGTCCTTGGTGCCTTTATTGCTTTCTGACGAAAAAAACGAGTTTTCCCGACGTAAACTCAATTGAGACCGGGAATTGTGAACAAAATAGTTGCATCGCGGAATCAGGCTTCTAAAATAGTGATAGAGGTTTAGGTTTCGCAAAACACAATTTAGATAGGTGCTTTATGCGAAACGCGACCCTAAGCCTGATGGTAGTGGCAGTCCTAGTCATTGTCTTCGCCTGTTCCATATCGCCGGTTCCTTCTGCGTTTGCGCAGGGTGTAGGTTCTCATTCACAGGGTGACGGAAACTTAATTAGCATTACGATGCCAGCCGAAAACGGCTCGCAACATTTGGTGTTAATTGATCGTCAAACTCGTGTGATGAGTGTTTATGCTGTTGATCCGGCCAACGGGAAAATCTCGTTGTTGAGTGTGCGAGACATTAAGTGGGATCTGCTGATTGAAGATTTAAATGGAGGCTCTCCAAGTCCTCGTGATGTTCAGTTAATGATTGGACAACGTTGATTCACTTTTATTGGTGATCAGGTTGCCTCGTCAAAAAATGAACTGTTGCGATGTGTTTTGGATTGCATCACTTCGGAGCTTGGCATGGCCAATTTGATCCCACTTGATGAAGCAGCAGAATTACTAGGTATAACTCCCGATGCACTCGCCGATCTGCGAAGCCGGAACGAAGTTCACGGCTATCGTGATGGTTCGAGTTGGAAGTTTAAAGAATCAGAAATTGATCGGTTGAAAGCCACGCTCGGCGATTCGCCTTCAAGCGAAGCGGCCGCACCGGCTGCGGATGATGATTTCGATTTAACCCTGGCGGATGAACCCCCAGAGGTTGATTCCAGTCTCATAGTCGATGACGATGCACCTGAACAAGCTGCTCCGATAGATTCGGCTGGCAACGAATCATCCGGTGAATTATTACTTGCCGACGATGGTGATGAAGAACTTTCGTTGGTCAGCGAACAACCTGAATTAGCAGGCGATATTACCTTAGGTGATGAACCCCGTGATCCAGAAGGGACAGGCTCAGCAATTAGCTTGTCGTTAGATGGTGACGATCTTGACCTGGGCGACGACCTGATTGAGCCATCATTGGTTGATGACAGTGGCGAAATGACGTTGGATGCGAGCTCTGGAGAAATCAATCTGTCGGCAGCGTCTGACGGAGATTTCGATCTTGGTACCGATTCAGTCGATCCACTGGACCTCTCTGGTTCAGCGGAAGAGATTGTTGTTCCTGCTGAAGAAGAGGATATGTTTGGCGAGAGTGTAGCGGTGGAAGACGATATGTTTTCCGATGCTCCATCGGCAGCCGGCAATGATGACTTCTTGTTGACTCCCGTTGAAGGGGGAGAGGTTGATGACGACGACAGTGGTTCTCAAATTATAGCCTTAGATTCTGATTCACTAAGTTCTGATTCTTCCTTGTTCGGCAGCAGTGACGGAGATGATGGAATCACCGTTGCGGCGGATGACCTGCAAGGTATTTCTGGCATGGATGAATTTGTGGGTGCTGAAGCAGCAACCGCAACGAGTTCTTCCGCTGGGATGGTAATGCAATCAGCTGAGCCTCCTTATACGATTATTAACATCCTGAGTTTAATGGCCACCGCTGGTCTCATCTTAATTGGTGGACTCATGGTCACTGATTTGATTTGGAACATGTGGAGCTTTGATCAACCTTACGGAATTAATAGCTCGCTCATGGATATGGTTTTGGGTCTATTGGGTGAGTAACTGAGAGACTATCAACGACTCGTCAACTCAAGATAAATTTACAACAAAAGCCAGCAATATTGCTGGCTTTTGTTGTTGAGATATTTGGCGTTTTAGGAAACCTGACCAGATGTCTGATTCTTGTATAAGAATCCCATTTCTTGGTTTATTCGTTATATCTAGGCTTCTTTCACAAGCATCCGCGGGTTTCACGATCAGAGGCATGTATCTTTTTGATGTTCTCGCGCTATACTTAGCTACAGCCGAATGTACTTCAACATCAGGCCTATGTACTCACCCCTCAATTGCCAGCAGTTATTGAGTTTCTCTACCGTTGGCAATTTCATACCGCGTAACTCTATTATAAACGCATGGCCCGACCAAAACTTGTTTCTCCGGATCAACCATTATTTGTTCGTTTTGTGCTGCGATTGTACGAACTTGGCGCTTCACTGCAACTTGCCGTGTTTATGCTATTTAGTATGGCAGGCACCTTGGCACTCGCCACAGCTGTCGAGGCAACATTTAGCACCGCCGTTGTACAGTTTGCGGTTTATCAATCGTGGTGGTTTAATCTGATGTACTGCTTGTTAGCAGTCAATATCTTTTGCGCGGCATCGATTCGGTATCCTTGGAAAAAACACCAAACAGGCTTTGTGATCACGCATATTGGTCTGATGACCTTATTGTTCAGCGGTGTTGTTAGTCGGATTAAAGGAATTGATTCGCAGGTGCATGTTTGGGAAAACAGTTCTTCCTCTCTGGCATTTGATGACAGCTATTATTTTCGCTTAGAAACAACGCCCAAGAGTTCGGCTGATCCACATGCCGGTAGTTCGGATCTTGAAACCGTACAGAAAACTATCCAGCCGATCGCCTTCAAGCCAGGCGCCTTTAGTTGGTCAGATTATCAAGATGGATTTTCAAACCAAAACGTGGCAAACTCTAAAGTCGCAAAGTTTTTTTCACCACTGTTCTATCTTGCGAAACGAAATGACAGTGGAGATGTGCTCTATCATAAAGATGGGGTGAAGCTCGAAGTTATCGATTTCTACAGTGATGCTGATTGGAAAAGAAATACTCCGACCGTAGAACTAAGAATCGGCATGCCATCGGTGAAGCAGGCCGATTCACAAGGCCGCATGAAAGAATCCAAACCACAATGGGTTCCGGCTGAACTTTCAGTCAGGTTTGTCGAAAAAGGAAAGAACTATCACCAACATGGTTTTGGGGATGATCAGAAGAGGGGTGGTGGTTCATTCACTTTTTCGATGGTGGGAACACACGCTGCCACGGAAGCATTTTTAAAGAGTGCTCCTGAAGGAAAAATCGGAGCAAAGGGCCAAGTGGTATTGCTGGTGCAAGGCAAGCGTTTGGTAATTGATGTCAAACAAGCGATGGAGCAAGAGCCCATCGAAATAGAAGGAACGAACTTCAAATATCAAATTTCCGAGTATCTCAATAATGCGACAGCCGTATTTGGGGAAGAGGATACGATTGATTGGATCGAGAGTCAGGATCAGTCAAAAACTAACCCCTCTGTTAAAATAAAGATATCACGGAATGATAAGGATTTCAGCCAACTGGTACTTCACGCAGATGCTCCTCAATTAAATTTGCAAGCTTACGATGCAGACATTTATGGTGACTTCTGGTTCGACCACGGTGAAAAAACATCGGCCCAGTTATTGCAGGGCGAAGGCGGTTCGAGGATCGATATCATCCAGGGATTGCCTGAAGGAGTTACTGGAGAAGAGGCTGATTTAGTTAGCAACAAACGGCTTTACTATCGCTACTGGAATCGTAAAGAAGTGGTGTTTGCCAAAGAGCTTCCGATTCACGGCAACCCAGAAAATGCGGTTGATGCCTTCAGTATGAAGTTTGGTACAGTGAAAATGTACATCAAAAAATTCATACCCTCCGACCGACCTAAAGGCCAGCCGGTTGCGATTCCTTTTGCTCCAGGCAAACCGTTTATGCAGCCTGCGGCTAAAGTTCGACTAACGATAGAGGGCGAAGAAGAGCCAGAAGAATTTTGGCTTATGGCACATTATGGCGAACCAACTTCTGGCTATGCTGAAGGTCAAACTCGAAAAACGATTGATTTGGGCGACAAGGTGATTTCGTTGGCCATGCCAATAAAATCAACCGATATCGGATTTCGTATTTATCTTGAGAAGTTTGAACGCAAACTCGATCCAGGAACCACGCAAGCCTCGCATTTCTCAAGTGATGTTCACTATTTAGACAGCCGCAGAGACCGAAAGATCATGACCGCCGGTGGTGCCTACAGGACACCACATCCGCTGTTGATTCAAGGGATGGTCAATCCAAGTTCACCGGTGATCGATGGAAACAAAATCTATTGGATCGACAACGGCAACGTAAGTGGTCGTAGTATCTTAATGGCAGAGCGATCCGAAGGTTCTTCAAACGCATACGGAATGGCGACCGAAATTATTTCTTTTGCCGCGTTTGACCCTCAGACGATTGTGATTGATTCTGTCAATGAAAAAATCTATTGGACCGATCATAGGTCAAGCCAAGCGACAGATTTGGGACTAATTCGAGAAGCCAACCTCGATGGTTCCGAAGTACGAACCGTGGCAACATTTGCGGGTAAGCCTCAAGGTCTCGCGGTTGATAGTAAGAAGGGGATTGTCTTCTTTACCGATAATTCAAGCGGTAACATTGGACGTGTGTTGACCGATGGTTCAGAACTGAATCCCGATTGGATTACCGAAAAAGGGCACGCCACTGGCGTCGCCATCGATCCGGTGAATGAATTAGTCTATTGGTCTGACGATGAAGAGAACACGGTCCGATATGCGACTTATGCAGGTGAATACAAAAAGGCCGTCTATCATGGCACTCCAGGCCAGGGCAAGCCAAATAGTTTGTCAATTGACGTAAAGAAACAAGTACTCTATTGGACTGACATTGCGCCGAACCCGATTAACCCGAACGCGGCCAAGTATCGAAATGATCGGACGATAGATCGTGATATTAAACGTGAAAAACTGACGCGTGTTCGGCGATTGGTTCTTGATGAGAAAGAGCCTAAAAACATTAGCGTCAAATTATTAGACAACCCTGGCGATGCGTTTTTCGACGCCGCATCAGGTCAGCTTTATTGGACACAGACCGACCTGCTCAAAAGCGATGTTTGGGTCACGATGAATGCACCGGATATGTTTGTTGATCCAACCTACGGTCGACAGCTACGTGTTTTTCAAGAATCCTTTAACGGCCCTTTTGGACCAGGTACGGAAAGCTATCGAGCTAATGTGCCAGTTTCATCCAATGTACCAGAAGTCTTCCGGTCAGTATTCTCTGTGAATTATGACCCTGGAACGCCGCTGCGATACTGGGGCTGTTTTTTGGTGTGTACCGGTATCGCCACGATGTTTTACATGCGAGCTTACTTCTTTCCCGCCAAACGAAAAACGAATTCAACGACTTAACCCATTTTGTGCACTAGGTAATGTCGACAGACTTGTCGGCCATTGATCCCAACTGCGGATAACTGTTATGAGTATTCAAAAAACTACCAGTCAATTATTCTTATTGCTTTCATTCACCCTATTATTGGGTGCTTCCAATCTATTGGCTGAAGGTGAGCGGGCCAAATTTGACTCAACGACCTTCCGGCATATACCCGTGTTCCATCAAGGGCGGGTCAAGCCATTTGATACCTATGCCAATATGGTGGTTGAGCAGATTACAAAAGACGATAAAACGTCGGTCGAATTAAATCTGAATAACTATTACACCAAAGAGCAACTGGCACAGCCTGAGTTTTCGGGTGCGTTGGAGTTGTTCCCCGAGGGTAAGACCCGGAAGTTTAAACAGGTTGAACTGGTATTGTCATGGCTCGCAGAACCAGAAAAGTGGGAAAGAGTTCCGTTTATCTATGCAGCCCATGAAGACGTGCGAAACGCATTGGAACTGCCTGTTAAGGGGCATTCTGGAGAGAAATTGGAATTTGTTTCGCCACGCGAAATTATTACTTCAATCGCATTGCGAAAATACATCCAAGGAATGCAAGACCGCAAATCTGAGGCCCGTAACACAGAGGAAAAATTTGAAGAAACTTCCTTAGATAAAAGCATCTGGAGTGAAATGCTATTGGGCTACGCATTGTTCCGAGAGGTGACATTTGATCCGCGTATGCCGATAATTACCAGCGAACCTTTGTCTCTAATCGGTGGTCGAGATCGGTTCATGCAGCAGGTAATGAAAACCAGCGATTTGTTTAGAACAGGGAATGAAATCAAGAATCAATCTTTGGCCGATCAGCTAAATGTTCTTGTGAACCTGTCTAGTGGCCGTCCTGGCGATATTAGCCCACTTTCGCTGCACTCTGCAAATTTATTGCAATCGTTTGGTGAGATCACAAGCTTGGCATCTGCCTCGATAGTAAGGCCAAATGAGTTATTAGAGAACGAAGACCCTGAACCGATTGTGCCTGACGAGCCTCCAACCATCGAGGAGTTAGAACCACCAATTCTTCGCTTCAAAACAGCAGCAGCGGAGCTTGCGAAAGAGCTGAAATCAAAACGGGATGACCTCGATGAACAATCGGGCGGATTGAGTGCCTCACAATACAAATCGATCAAGCCGATGTTTCAAGAAATGTATATCAAAACTCTGGAACTTAAAGGACTGGGTCAGGAAATGCATTTGGCCCTGTATGAAAATAGCAACTTGGCGGCCCGCTTTGGTGGATCTCGCTCGGGCAACATGCTGGCAGTGGTTCCGGCGTTCAATGCTCAGGCATTGGCCAGAAGCCGAGACACGACAAAAATTTCGCAGCCGTGGTTAGGCTTGACTTCACTACTCTATGGTTCCGACGAATTGCTAGAAGCTTACGACATCAATCAAGTGCAAGCAGTTCGTACTAGCTGGGAAGTTTTAACAGACGCCTATCGCAAAGGCCTTGCAACCGAAGATGCTCAAGTAGAGTTTTCAAACGCTTTACAGAAATTGGGACTTGACTCAAGTTCCCAGCGGCTTGGATTTGTTCAGGAAAATCTATCGGCAAAAGAAGTTGATCAGGATATGTTGGCCTACACCGCTTATCCATCTTCGGATGGAATCCGCATTGCAACCGAAGTGCGGTACAACACGACCGATCCGTTTATGTGGTGTTGGGTTATCTGCTTCATGGCATCCACGTTGTTTGGCCTTTCGTTTGTTGTTTGTCGACGAACCATGTTTTGGAGTGGGATTTTCTTTATGCTCTTAGCAATCGGGGTCGCCACGTTTGGATTCTACATGAGAGTCGTGATTACTGGTTGGGCACCTGTGACAAATATGTACGAGACCGTGGTGTTTGTGCCTTGGTTTATCTGTGTCTTAGGATTTATGTTCCTCATGCTGCCGCTGATTGACCGTGGCAGAACCGAAGGCTGGCGAGCCACTGCGTTTCCTTTTACTTTTGAAGCGACCGATCTTACCAAAGATCAGCAGGAAACGATGAGCAGCGAACTTTGGAATGCACTCAACGTGGTATCCGTCTTCGTGAGAGTGCCTGTCATGGTATTCCTGTTCTACTTTCTAACGATGCAAAATGTTTATGATGGCAATAAGCCCATGTTTACAGGCATGAATGTCTTCGCTGCGTTTTCTGAAGAAGCGGCAGTTGATGATGTTGTGATTGAAGACGGCTTTGTTGTCGATACCGGTTCAGCCGTTGGTGAAATCGCGGTGGAAGAAAATACTGGCAACCAGAGTACTATGAGTGCTGCAATTCAATCGGCGATGGGCGTAGTGCAAACCGTGATGGTCTTTCTCATAAAACTTATCGTTTTATGTCTGACCGTTTGGATTTTGCCGCGACTGGCAATTGCAACTTTGTTTACCGTTCTGTTTTGTCTAAAAGATTGGATCGGAAACGCTGGCATCTCAAAAAATATGTCTGCCATCTATGATCGCAGTTACTTTGGTGTCGCGGCAACCGTTGGTGGAACGCTGTTCTTTATCGTTGCTTCCAACGCAGATGCCAATGTATTGAACGAAAATTTCTCGCCATTGATGCCGATTCTACGATCCAATGTTTGGCTGACTATCCATGTACTAACGATTGTGGCCAGTTATGGGGCAGGCATGTTAGCCTGGATGCTCGGTATATTAACCCTCGGGTTCTATATGTTTGGCACCTATCGCAAGCCGATCATTGCAAGCCCTACCCAAGAAGGATTTCGACCTGCATCGCATACCCAAGTGACAGCCAGCGAACTTAGCTATCGGGCTCCTGAGCAATGCGGTGTGTTGGGTAACTTTTGTTACCGGGCCATTCAAATCGCCGTGCTCTTGCTGGCATGCGGAACTATTTTAGGCGGACTTTGGGCCGACGTTTCCTGGGGACGATTCTGGGGCTGGGATCCAAAAGAAGTTTGGGCGTTGATTTCGCTGCTGGTTTACCTTGCAATTTTGCATGGTCGATATGCGGGCCTGTTCAATAATTTTGGGTTGTGTGTAGGAACCATTCTTGGTTTTACCGCCATTGTATTCTCTTGGTATGGAGTCAACTTCATGCTGCCGATGCTCAGTGGTGGCGGATCAGTTGGTTTGCATTCTTATGGATCAGGTGGAGCCGGTTCCACGTATATGGTGGTAGGATTTGTTGGTTTCAACTTGCTTTACCTTTGTGCAGCAGCAGTCCGATTTCAATGGGCAAGCACTTACACACCAAGTGAATCCGACGTGGAAGAAGTGATTGTGCCTGAAATGATTGAAGATTAAGTGAAGGACGTTTAGCACATTTTTAAAGTTACCATGCCGAGTATTCACCAGTGGCAGAAACAAGTTGTTGCCATGCTCCTCGGTTAATTCTAGTCTCTTTAGAATAGTTCAGATTGAATTTGATTTTTAGTCCCGAAAGGGACGATGTCACCTAGCCTGGTGCTTTAGCACCAGGGAAATGGAAACCTAGATCATCTAAACCCCGGATGGGGTGACGTCGATTTAAGTCATCATTTCCAAGTTGCAAATCATAGAGTTCTTTGTGAAACCTCTGCGATCTGAATCCCAGCCATTGTTGATTCACTCGACGTCGTCCCATCCGGGACTTTCTTGAGTTCGGATTCTACCCCTGGGGATGAATCCCCAGGCTAGGTGACATCGTCCCTTTCGGGACTTGAAAAACTAGGGACACTCTTTGTGAAGATTCGGAGCACGGATTGTAATATGCTCTAGCTCTTTAATAACCGCAACGAAGATCGCTTAATAATCAGAACTAGGAGTTGCCAGCCACTGCAAAAGCGTTGCTGATTGCACTGTGGCTGGTACTGAAAAACCGCTGTCGCTTGATAACGCGGGGATCAGGCCCAGCCGTGGCTGCCATGGTTGGGCCGGTTCCAGCACCAGTGGGCTCTCTAGCCCCGCGATCATTGTGCCAGGGGCGAAGTCTTCACAAACGCCTTTGAGAGATAGTTGATCTTGATCAACCTGGAACTCAATTCCTAACTTGGTATAACCGATCAGTGAGCCAGCGCTGGCAGTGGTTTGAAACACCGGCTGAACCGCTAGATGGGCTTGGGCTGATTGAATTAACGACAAGCTGATTTGACCTTCTCGACCAATCAACCAGCCATGTGCTGATTGAATATGGTTGTTGTGTAGCTTGAATTGTTCTAAATACAGCTTGGCCTGGCCTGCGATGTAATGAGGCGACCGTGAATTCAACATGGGGCCAAGTTCAATGCCAGAGAGCACGCCTGAGATTTCTGTTTGTGTATCTTTCTGCTGTTGGGTCCAGTCGATCTTGCCTTGGAAGGTGGTCTCTTCAGTGGCAAACTTCAGTTCAGGAAAAGCTTGGGCCAACTGCTTGAGCGCAACCTGCTGGTCTCCGGTATCCCAGTGAACATGCACACCGGTTGAGTTCGAAGTTTCTAACACCATTTGCATTGGCGTTTTAACTTGAGACTTGCCCAACGTGAAATTCGTCGAGAGCCGACTTTTGTCTGAGGTAGAAGATGTTTCAGCAACTAGGTTATATAGGCTTGGGAGTGTTTCATCGGTAAAGTGGACTTCATCCACACGGAGACGCATCGACTCGCCACTCTCGGAGCGATGTTGATCCAAGTGTTCCTGCAAGGTTTCCCATAAACGGCGGTGATTACTCCAAGAGAGTTCACAGCGGGGGATGACAATCATCCAGACTTGGTTGTTTTTTTCGACTCTTGCTGACGGAATATGTAAAGTCTTTTGGCCTGCAACAAAGAGCTTGATGTCTTTCAACAAGTAAGCGTTGGGCTGTGGATTATAGATCTCAGAGAAGGTGGTTTTTAGGCCAATTTGTTCAGAGAATTGTTGCTCTAGTTGTTGATGAGCCATGGGCGAACGCCGGTAGCTAATCCACCCCAGCATAAGCATTGTGGGAAGAATGCAGCAGACCATAAAGGCCGTGCGACAAAAAAATCGATGGGTGGATTGATGCACGACGAACATCCATGTTCGACAACAGCATGACCAGTTGCGATACGTTTATCGCTCTCTCGCCATGCTTTGAAACAAATCGAATCTAGCTTTCATCTCTTGCACACTGTCTCCGCCGAACTTATCGACCAAGGCACAGGCAACTTCAAAAGCCACAACACATTCTACAATTACGCTTGCGGCCGAAACCGCACAGACGTCGCTTCGTTCGTAGGAAGCTTCGTCTTTTTCTTTCGTTTCTAAATTGACCGACTCCAACGGTTTTCGCAAAGTGCTAATCGGTTTTTTCGCAGCCCGAATGATTAGCGGTTGACCATTGGTCATCCCGGCTTCTAAACCACCTGCGTTATTGGTTGGTCGGGTATAACCCAAGTTTGATGTCTCTTTTTGTGAGGCATCGTAATGGATCGGATCGTGAACTTCGGAGCCAGGACGACGAGCGGCCTCGAAACCCATTCCGATTTCAACGCCTTTGATCGCTTGAACGGCCATCACGGCTTGAGCCAAACGGCCATCCAGCTTTTTGTCCCATTGGGCATGAGTCCCTAAACCGAATGGTACTCCTTCTACCCGAACTTCCACAATGCCACCTAGAGTATCGCCATTTTTGCCGGTGGTGTCGATCAAGGTTTTGTACTGATCGTCCATATCGGGGTTCAGCGTGTAAACAATGCTAGCATCACGGTCGATCTTTTGTTGTTCTAAGCCGTCTGATTTTGGCTCAGCTGCTAGCCCACCAATTTCGGTGACATAACCGAAGACTGTCATGCCGAACTCTGCCAGCAGCTGCTTAGCCAAAGCACCAGCGGCGACACGCACTGCGGTCTCTCGGGCGCTGGCTCGTTCCAGAATACCACGGATAGGGCCTAGATATTTGATGGCACCGGTTAAATCTCCGTGACCAGGTCGCGGGCGAGGCAAGTCTTCCAGTCGCTCTAGCTTGTAATCTCGATTAATTACTTGCAGGGCAATTGGGCTGCCGATGGTGGTGTTATGCCAGACGCCGGTCATCACTTCGACTTTGTCGGTTTCAATCCGTTGGCGACCGCCACGACCATAACCACCTTGGCGGCGGGCCAGTTCAACATCGATGGGATCGGTATCGATCTCTAATCCGGCCGGAAAGCCATCAATCATGGCCAACAAGGTTTTGCCGTGAGATTCTCCGGCAGTGAAGTAGCGTAACATGATAATATGTAAGGTCTTAGGTCGTGTGGAGTGTGTCAGCCAGATGTGAATCATTACTTCTTAGAAACATCGATTCACCCTGTCGACAATTGAAACAACAGCCGAAAGATTTATTCTAACTGCCGTTCTACTCTATAGATAGAGCGGTTGTTCAACTCAGAGGGATCAGAGATAATGGGCAGTCTGGTTCTTTGTATTTATGGAAAGGTATTCAGATCGTGATCTCGCTGCTTCGCCAACGCTGGTTTTTGTTTGCGCTGGCCGGGGTAATTACCGTTGGATTCACATTTTCAGACGCCTTAGAAGGGCTCTCTAAACTCAAGCTGTTACGCAACGGAATCGTCATTACGGTTCTGTTTTTGATGTCCTTTCCACTTCAATTTGGCGATTTACGCAATGCAGTGCAAAAGCCAGGCGGGGCACTCTTGGCATCAGGGCTCAACTTCGGGTTTATGCCCATACTGGCTTGGATCTTCTCTCTAAGTCTGTCTGGCGACTTGGCAATTGGGGTGAATTTGGCTGCTGCCACGCCTTGTACACTGGCATCGGCAGCAGTTTGGACACGTAAGGCAGGTGGCAATGATGCGACGGCCTTGATGGTGACCATTATTACCAACCTAAGTTGTTTTATCATAACACCTTTGTGCCTGCTGTGGACAACCGATATAAAGGTGGATATTGATCTGAGTGACATGGTTTTCACGCTCGGTTTGATGGTCCTTTTGCCACTGGCTGCTGGCCAATTACTACGAATCTCTCGCCCTTTAGGAACCTGGGCAACCTTGAATAAGGCACGATTAGGCATCGCGGCCCAAGTGGGCGTACTTTCCATTGTATTTCTAGGGTGCATTAAGTCTGGTCTCAGTCTGCGAGGCCCGCTACCGGAAGATTCTCCCGACTTATTTTCCTTTATTTGGATGATACTTGTAGTTCTTACGATTCACAGCATTGGTCTATGGGTAGCCCATGTGGTTGCCAGAAGGTTGAATTTTTCTCGGCCAGAGCGTATTGCCATTGGCTTTGCCAGCAGTCAAAAGACGTTAATGATAGGGCTATTTGTCGCTGCAAACTATTACGGGGCATCACCTTTGGCCATTTTACCGATGGTTACGTTCCATGTTGGGCAATTACTGATTGATACGGTAGTGGCCGACCGAATGAAACAGAGTGAACCACCAGCGGAAGAATCGGGTCAAAGTAACGAAGAGCAGACCAATTAGTGGTGAAATTCGGCCCAATAGGCACTTGCCGCAAGTGGTTGTCAATGATAAACTTAACCGATTAAAGATCACTCTAGGAACGCAGTAGGGCATCTCCTCTTCGCGAACAGAGCAAGGAATACGAAAATGAAAAAAGACATCCACCCAAACTATCAAGACACCAACGTCCGCTGCGGTTGTGGCAACACATTCGTAACACGAAGCACTCGTAAAGAGCTCGTGGTCGATGTTTGTAATGCTTGCCACCCGTTTTATACCGGTAAGTTGAAGTTCGTTGACTCGGCCGGACGTATCGAGAAATTCAAGAACAAATTTGCCAAAGCTGGTTACGCTAGTCTTACTAAAAAGAAAAAGTAGCAACCCAAAACTGAACTTTGATATCGCGCGAGTTTTCTATCCAGAAGACTCGCGTTGTTTTTTGGTTGGAATCAAACTGTCTGTTCGAGTCTGTAAAGAACCAGTTGATTCATTGCTTCATTTTATCTTTGGTTGTTTCATACAAAAAGGGTCGTCTCTCATGCGCGAGATGCTGGAAGAAAAGCTTGCTCGATTTGAAGAGCTAGAGCAAAAGATGAGTGATCCTGAGGTCATGGGTAACTCAAACCTGATGGCGGCCGTCGCGCGCGAGCATGGATCGCTGGCCAAACTCTCGAATAAATATCGTCAGTTCAAAAAGATCGTAGGCAATATCGATGAATCGCGAGAGATGATCGAGAGTGATGATGACGCTGAAATGCGTGAACTGGCCGAAGTTGAACTGGAAGATTTCAAAGAACAACGCGAACAAATCTGGCAAGACTTGCTTGACATGACCATCGGCGGTGAGGACGCCAATCGAACCAAAATTGTTTTGGAAATTCGGGGCGGTGCCGGCGGAGACGAAGCCGCGTTATTTGCCCGCGACTTGTACGACATGTACCAAAAGTTTGCGGAAACCAAACGTTGGAAATTCGAGGTCATGAGCGCCAACCCGACTGAGTTAGGTGGCTTCAAAGAAATTATCGTTTCGATGGAAGGCGAAGGCATCTATCGAGAAATGCAATACGAGAGTGGCGGCCATCGAGTTCAACGAGTTCCAGAGACAGAGACCAAAGGCCGGATTCATACCTCGGCTGCCACAGTAGCCGTGATGGCGGAACCGGAAGAAGTGGAATTTGATATCTCGACCGATTCCTACACGGTCGAACGCTACGCGGCCAGTTCAGGCCCTGGTGGTCAGCATGTGAACAAAACTGCCTCTGCGGTTCGCTTGATCCATAAAGAGACGGGTGTGATTGTGCAGTGCTGTGAAGATCGTAGCCAGCATAAAAACTTAGCCAGAGCCTTACGGCTGCTGAAAACTAAGTTGTATGAATCAAAACGGGCAAAAGAAGATGCAGAGCGAGCTGCCGAACGAAAAACGTTGATCGGTTCGGGAGATCGTAGTCAAAGAATTCGAACTTACAACTTTCCTGAAAACCGGCTTACCGATCATCGCATTAATTTAACAGTCTACAAACTAGATCAAATCATCTCTGGTAACATTCAGATGTTGATCGATGCCATGATTGATCATGATCGCGAAGAGATACGTGGGTCGATGGGAAGTCTTGACTAACATCGCACGAACTTAACACTGTCTGCTCTCTATCAATTTACCATCAACGAAATTACAGTCTCTTCGATGACAGATAACGAGCCTTGGACTATCGGACGCCTATTGAAGTGGACGACTGATTACTTGCAAACCCAAGGTTCTGATAGTGCCCGACTAGATGCCGAACTGCTTTTGGCAAGTGCCTGTGACTGTCAGCGAATCGTACTTTACACGCGTTTTGATGAAGTGGTCGACGATTCTATTCGCTCCCAATTTCGTGCGTTGGTAAAAAAACGATCAGCCGGAATGCCAGTTGCTTATCTGCTAGGGTTCAAAGAATTCTATTCCTTAGAATTTAAAGTCGATCAAAACGTATTGATTCCACGCCCTGAGACCGAGCACTTGGTGATTGAAACTTTGGATCGCTTGAAACTTTATCAAGGTGATTCTCCTGCTCGCGTGATTGATGTCGGCACAGGCAGCGGCGCCGTTGCCATTACATTGGCGAAAGAATCTCCGCAAACCGAATTAACTGCTGTCGATATCAGCAAACCAGCATTAAACATTGCACATAAAAACGCGGTAAAACATCAAGTGCAAGATCGCATCCGGTTGCTGGAAAGCGATTTGATGACGAACTTGCCCGAGCAAGAGCAATTTGATTTTGTGGTCAGTAACCCGCCTTATATCGGTGAGAATGAGAAGCCCGAGATGCCTCGGGACGTGTTAGACTTTGAACCGCATATTGCATTGTTTGCTGAAGAAGAAGGGCTTGCTCTAATTCGCAGGCTGGTCGAGGAATCGAAAACTCGCTTAGTCCCAGGCGGTTGGCTTCTGATGGAAATGGGACCGGTGATCTCAGATCGAGCTGTAGAAATTATTACTAACTCAGGCGGTTACCAACAGATTGAAGTCGTAAAAGACCTGGCCCAGCTTCCAAGAATTCTGGTCGCTCAAAGAGCTCTCAACTAATATAAATGCTCTTGCAAGCTTAATGCCTGTGTACCGAAGAGATTCGATTACCCTCGGATGGGAATGACCTTGCCTTTGACTTGATAGACGGGCGGGTCAATGGCTTGCGGGCCATTGCCTTCGTCGATAAAGGTTCGGTTTCGTCCATTCTTTTTTGAAGTTCTCACACACTGATTGAGTCGACGGAAGACTTTCGTGGTTGAATCATCCTTCGTTACTTCGGTGACTCCAAAGCTAACTTGGACTTCAATTTCAGCCCCTTCGTATTCAAAGGTAGTCGCTTCGATTGCCTGCCGTATTCTTTCGACAGCACTTGTTGCATTACGAGGTCCTGTGTCTCCAAAGAAGAAGATAAATTGCTGGCCTGTTCCTCTGGCGACTACATCAAAACCACGATCTTGTCGTGTCAGTTCAATCAGATATTTCCCAAAAGCGGAAAGGAATTGATCACACAAAATTGTACCGTGTCGTTCATTGCATTTTTTGAACGCATCGATATCGAGCATTGCTGTACTGAGTGATCGTTCACGACGTATATCATCTCTCCACCACTCAAAGAATGTTACCTCTAAGCCGGTTCGATTCAGGCAGGTGGTCAGAGAATCAACCTGCAAGCCTTTATCCAGTTCGCCTAATCGACGTTCTGATCGCAAAACAGTCAGCAGCGTTTCTTGCATTTTATCGCGAAGGTCATGAGCCAATCCGAGCAGGCGATAGACTTCTAATAACAAACGTCGAGTTGCATCTTTGATGTTCGTGTTGAAATCAAGGTGCTCTAAGTTACTCAAAGTCGATTCAATTTGAGCCGCTTGATCCATTAAGACATTGCTGAGGCTCTCGGCGATGTCCGAATAGCTGCCCAAGTCTTCTTCCGTTCCATTCAAGTGCTCGGCTGCTTCGCTTTGTTTGTCTAGCCAATTGCGATTTAATTCTTCTAATTCAGCAGACAGATCTTCTAAGACTTCGGTCTCTAAAGACTTTAAGTTGCGAATTTTATTTTCAATCTTTACCAAATTGTCACGATAGATTCCAACTTCCAATCGCAGCACTTGAGCCGAAGCTTCGACAAGGGAACCAGCTTCCAGTCCCTCGGTTTCTAGAAACTCAAGCATTTCTTGTGGAACGACATCGCCCATAGGGATAATATCAAGTTCTTCAGAAGGTGCATCATCAACTGATGATTGCGATAGCTCTCGATTCGTGTTTTCAGGCAAGAACTCTTGCACGTTATCTACGATGAGTAATTCGGGCATCTGATCAAGTAATCTACGCACATAAACGGCCACGGCAAATCCAAATGCCAAGTTAATAAACGCCGTTAATAAAATGAGCCAAAGCATTTTAGGATTTCTTGTTTCAATTAATGACCAGAGTGAATTGTCTATCAAGGCAATCTCAGTCATTAAACTTACGTTAGAAAACAAATCTGCGATGGCTCTGTTGTGCAAAGCCTTTGGTTTTAGGTAACGATTATGACAGTATTACGCATCCTGCGAGTCTTCCACGCGATCTGTATCACCACTGGATGTACGATAGAGCTTTCGCTTGAAGGAATTCTTGGTAGAAGTCAGTTGTTCGTCTTGATCTAATTCGGAAAGCACTTGATGCATACGAAACAGGGTTGAGTCAAATTTATCGACCGAGTGTACAACCATTGCTTCGATCGTCATCGGAAGTCGAGAGGCACCTGCGGTTAGATCGCCTGGATGCGAAGCAATAATGTGTTCAAGCCGCAACTGAAGTTCAGGTTCAATCTCAAGGTTCTGAGAGAACTCGCGTACGATATCTCGACCTAATTGGACATGTCCGACTAGTTCTCCGGCAATTGTGTATCGCGTGGCCCCTGCGGTTAAATCTAATTCTTGAAGCTTTCCAATATCATGCAGCAGGCAACCTGCAATAATCAGATCGCGTGTTTCAGATTCTCCCAGTTCAGGGTAGGTCGGTTCATAGCAATTACATAGAGAGATCGCAGCGCCTACCACGGTGGTGATATGTTCAAGGAACCCACCTGCATAACAATGGTGATACTTGACTGCCGCGGGCAATAAAATTAATGGGTCATGATAGTGTTCAAAGATCGCATAGATTAACTTTTGAATTTCAGGGTGCTGCACCTCCAGGTGAACAAATTCAAGTAAGTCATCAAACAGGGATTCCACATCATGAGAACTACGCGGCTGGCAGTTCATCGGATCAAAGCCATCTTCCTTGTCTTGTTCATTTGCCTCTCGGATTTTATGGATCACCAACTGCAAACCAAAGGCCGTTTTTTGTAGCATGCCACGCACTTTATAGAATGTGCCTGGCTGCCATTGATTCATGCAGGGCTCATGCCACTGGGTGTTCTCCCAAATCGGAACACTTGCTTCGCGTCGTGAGTCACGAAAAATTACGCGATAAAAAGGCTGGCCATTGCGTTTGGATGATAATTCTTTCGACAGCAATTGAACAAAGCAATCTGCCGTTTCACCGTGCTTCAGTGAACTTAAAGAAACAACATTGGGTGTTGTAGTAGAAGAGTCATTCATGGGGTCAACGCCAGCAGATTAAAAAGGAGTGAAACCTACAGTCATAGATCTCCATCCTATCGGATTGGCGTCTCTCCCGCAAATAGAATGGATTTAACTTTGGTAGGGGAGAGACTCTTTCGCTAAGTCACCCATCATCGTGGTTAGTTGAAGCTCAATCTGGCTCATCAGTGGGTCCGTGGGCAAAGACTTATCCCGCTTGGAACTTACCTCGATTGCTTCGCCTACTTCAAGAATCACTTTTAAGCTGCCATGGCGAGTGATCTTGTCGGTCAAGTCTTCTTCGTAGCGTTCGACCGTTTCGAGGATTCGGTCAATTGACGGGGATTCGGCAAGATAGTCGGGCAGATAACACGAAATCTGTTGCGCTAGATAGATGTCTCTTAAATGGTCCCACCTTCGGTTGCGTTCCTCTTCACTGATTTCATCCATGACCATCTCTGGCATGATATTCATCCGCAGTGCTTTAACCCGAGGTACCACCAACCCGCTGCCCTCGCTACCGAGCCACTCTTGTTCTAGTGGCCCTAGTAGCCGGTCAATTAAATGTTTCAATCGATCCTTCAGGCTGCCAGATTGCACTTCACCAAAATATTCTAATTCTTTGAGTGCCAAAATGGCCATGCCGATATTGGTGACTCGATCAATCAAACCGATCTCATGCTGTGTTTTCCAGGTGAACCGGTGTTCCATTTGTGCCAGAATAGGATCAACCGTCTCAAACAGATTGCCGCGAAATAGATATTTCAGCGCAATCGGATGAACGACGACTTTACCCGATTTTGCCTTCTCTCTTTTTTTGGCGGCCGTGCGGGCAATAAACGAAATGCCATCCAATAAAGCATGCAAGTGGTCGTTGGTTCTGGTGGTCGATCCTTCGGGGAAGATGACCAGAGGACGCTCTCCTGTGACCAAGGTATCTATCGCTGTGTTAATCGACTTGCGATCAATGCCTTCGCGATTCACACTGAACCCGCCCATCAATCGAATGGCCCAAGAGTTAAACCAGCCTTGGTTAAATAAATGCCAACTGGCCATCGAATAAAGATGACACCCCACGGCACGCGATAAGTAACCCATGACCAAAGGGTCCGATGTGCGGCAATGGTTGGGCGTGAGCATAATCCCGTGCCCGGCATCTAATGACTGTTTGAGCAAATGTTCATTCCGCAACTCATAGTCCTCGACTCCTTCTTTGTGATTTAGATACATGCCATACAGGTTGAATCGCTGAATGAGAGATGGGCACCAGTTGCCACGGTGGGGTGGAATAAACTGATAAGGTTTCTCAACTAGGATCTCTTGCATCTTTAAAAGCTCATCTAAAAAGTCAACAAAGCAGAGCGGAGTAAGCCAGTATTGTACGGTTAATTGTTTTTTTCAACACCACAGGTAATCGATTCAATCCATACAACATGCACAACGCCACTTTAGTGCGAACTGTTTGTAGGTCTATTTTCTCAATAGATAAGGCCCGATCAATTTGCCCTGATTTCATACCGAATACTATAGTTTAGTCGTCTATTGAATCTCATTTTCATGCTCCATTAATCAGGTACACGGTCGTCTATGGTAAAACGGCGGAAATTGGTTCGACCGGTTCCTCGGCATAAAGGAAGTTCGATTGAACGACTGGCTGCTTCTTTTGTTGATTACATCACATTAGAATGTCATCTGGCCAATAATACGATTCAAGCTTATACGCGAGATCTAACTCGATTTAGGACATGGTTGACTGATCGAGATTTTCTGAATTTAGAGATCTCTGATTTCTCTGATTACGTGGCTTGGCTACATCGTAAGAATTTGGCCCCCAGTTCGATTTCTCGACATGTTGTCTCACTAAAAATCTTCTATCGCTATTTGCAACTTGAGGGTATTGTCGAAGAGAGTGCAGTCGAATTACTCGGCAGCCAGAAACTTTGGCAGCGTATTCCCTCGGTGATTTCTGTTTCAAAGATCGACCGGTTTTTGACCGCTCCGTGGAGCGAAGACCCTTATTACATTCGAGACCGAGCTTTGCTGGAAATGCTCTACGCCACCGGCTGTCGGGCTTCCGAGATGAGTGGTTTGAGAATTGCTGATCTGCACTTGAAAGAAGGTTATTGCAAGTGTCACGGTAAAGGTGACAAACAACGAATTGTGCCTATCGGAAAAAAAGCATGTCGTGCGGTGCATGAGTACCTAGAACGAGAACGCCCGCTGTTGGCAAACCGAGCATCAAGAGAACCGGCTTCTCTTTTTCTGTCACGTACCGGCCGGCCTTTGCGAAGAGAGGCTATCTGGGAGTTGGTAAAAAAGTATGCCGTGCGATCCGGTATCTCGGCAGATGTGAGCCCTCATACACTCCGGCACAGTTTTGCCACGCATTTGTTAGCGGGCGGGGCCGATCTGCGACAAGTGCAAGAGATGCTAGGGCATTCGAGCATCGCCACCACACAAATCTATACACATGTCGATCAGTCTCGCCTGAAAAAGGTCCACGCCCAGTTTCATCCACGAGCATAAAAAAGCCCTACGCTGAATAATCAACGTAGGGCAACGGTATTTCATCGAAAGAAATGGGGCTAACCCGCTTCACCGCCGGGGGAGAATTTAATCTTCTCTATTAGTTTAATGATTTTACCATCTTCACCCACTTTACCAGTGACAGCGGTAATGGTTTGGATGACATAGTGATACTTCAAGTGAGAAGCCGCATCGATTTCGATTTCGCCCTCTTCTTGAAGCGAGCCGGGGCCAGATTTACCATCGATAAGGTCAATGATTTTCTTTTGCAGTGCACGCATGAAGTCAAGATCACTGTTCCCTGGCATTGCTCTTCCATTGAGCAGTACGCTGGTAAGCTTCCCGCTATCGCTCGCGTTTAGTTTAACGACTAAAGGTATAGGAGGTACTTCGGTTGTTGCCTGTCCAGCAGACGCCTGTGGCATTTTGATGTTGAAGTCACCTTCCATCGCCACAATTTTAAATGTCATGATAAAGAAGACGAGCAATTGAAACACGATGTCAATCATCGGTGTCATTTGTAGCTCGATCTTCTCTCTTCCATGAACTTCATTCTTGCGAATTTTCATGCGATTATCCTCACTAGTATTTTACTTCTTGTTTGGCACGCAGGGCAAACTTTTCAAATTTTACATCTTGGCAAAGTTTGATTAACTCTTGCACTTTGCCTGCTTGAACATCCATGTCACCACGTATGATCACGGTGATTTCGTTCTCTGCATCAGCCTCATCGTTAGGGCCAGAACGAGCTTGTCTTTCAACGATAAGCCGCTTCTTTAAATCGACAAAATTGTAGTCATCTCCATCGAACCGAACGACCGTTATTTCCTCTTTGTCTATTCCTTTAGCAACTTTTTCTTTGTTGTCGATGAAAATCTGCAAAGTGACTGCATTTTCCAGCGGAGCCTCTGGTGGCTTGGCCAGTTCGCTTAATGGAAGTTTGATGCGTTGATCTTGCTCGGCCTGTGTGAAGTTGATTAGCACCATGAAAAATGCAATCAACTGAAACGTCATGTCGATCATCGGCGTCAGATCACCTTCGGCGATCTCACGAGTATTTTTTTTGATCTTCAATGTATGTCTCCTCTACGAAACATGAATCTATATCGTTGTTTAGGAGTACTATTATTGTTGGCCAGAACTTTGGAAACGGCTCATTAGACCTTCGCTGGTGATCCCAACTTCCAGCGCCAAACGGTCAACACGATTTCGTAGAATGTTATAGAAGGCAATTGCAGGAATCGCAATGAACAAACCAATCAGTGTGGTTAAAAGCGCGGTTGAAATACCATCGGCTAATTCAGATGCTTGTGGAGTAGAACCTGCGATAGCGATTACACTAAACGCTCGAATCATTCCATCGACCGTACCAAACAAACCGACCATGGGGCTCAAGGTTCCGATCAATGCCAAATAGCTTAGACTATGGTCCATTTTCATATTTTCTTCTTCGCCCACTTCTTGCATCGCTTCGATCGCTTTATCGTAGCCTTGCGATACTTTTTCTAAACCCGCAGAAAGAACTTTACCTAAGAAAGACTCATCTTCTTTGGCCAGGTCATAGGCGTCTTGGACTTTATTTTCTTCTAAGCAAGCTTCAAAGCTTTCAACCAATGCCAGGGGAACAATGTTGTCTCTGCGAGCACTCAACAAGTTCATCACTAGCAATGCGACAAACACGAAGGAGATGGCCAAAAATATAAAAAAGTAATACCTTAACGCTGTAAGTACCCAACTGAAAATACTTTTTTGTTCAGGGGCTGATGCAGGAGTACCAGCCGCTGGTGCTGGTTCAGCCGCTGGGGCTGCTGGCTCAGCGGCAGGTTCGGCAGCCGGAGCCGCTTCTTCTTGGGCTGATACCGTTTGGACTGAACAAAACAACGAAGCAGAAAACACAGTAAGTGCCGTTAGCAACACGAGGGAAGACGAAATTGTTCGTTTCCGAAGCCAAAGTGTCATAGATATTCTCCAGTAGAGTAGTATTGTTTTTGGTTTTGGTGTCAGGTGAAATCGCAATCTGTTAGAAAGCGAGCAGTGTTTTGATTCTCTATTCTAAATCAAGAATTAGGGAATCTGGGGCTTTATTTCTAAAAATCATTACTTACTGGCCCAAATACTGCCGGGATATCGGGATCGCAGTAGGTCACGAGCGGCGACCGCTTCATCGGGTTTGTTAATTTGGTTCCAGGCGATGTTTAAATTGTACAACGCTTCGGCATGTAATTCTGGGTTGCCGTAAAACAGGATATCAACATGTAGATAGGCTAAAACGGCATCATTCGGCTGTTTTTTCTGCAAGTAGCAGGCACCCAGCGCGTTGTAAGCCTGCGCGAACAACTCCGCATCTTTCGGGTTGCCTTTGCCTATGACTTGTAGTGCCAGTTTGATTCCCTCATCGGGCTTGCCAGTCTGAGACAAGCAGCTTGCTTTACCCACGTTGGCCATATCTTTTTGGCGGTTGGCCCCAGGAGTCGCAGCTTTCATTTTCAGCACTTGATTAAATTTGACCAATGCTTCGGTTGGTTTTTTTTGTGCTAATAACGATTGCCCTGTGAGTGACAATGCCTTCATTTTGAAATCAGGCCAAGGAGCTTTCTCGAGAACTCCGTAGAAATTTGTCGCTTCGGCATAGTTGCCTGATGCAATCGCTAGGTCGCCCATTAATTGGGCCGCTTGATAATAGTGCCAATTGTCGGGAGCCATTGACGCAAAAGCGCGAACTTGGATGGCCGCTTTATTTTTGTCGGATGATCCTGAGAGTGCTAGTTTGGTGACAGTCGCAGCGTGCATGAAAACAATTTCATGTTTCACATGGCCTGAAAGGCTATCAAGCTTAATGCTTTTGATCTTCTCTAAAGCATCTTCTAGCTGCCCGTTTTGAATCATCTGACGAGCTTCTTTGGCTTGAAATGGCTCGTTGTCAAAAGAGACTTCGATAATTTCATTGACGGGAATCTGAGTGGTCGAGGTCCCTTTGGTAAGCCCCACACTCTCTTTCGTAACCGTGCCTATGGTCCCAGTCTGCACACCGGAAGCTGTTCGTACCGTATCGGCACTTGCATAGTTGCCAAACAGCAAAAGCAGTAGTGAAGCCATCGTGGTGATGTACTGCAACTTCATTGAAACACTCCTGGATTATCTCTTTGAAAAGTGAATTTTAAATTAATAGGTTGAGAAGTTTGTCGTCTTGGGGGTGTGGCTTAAATCAATGTTCAAGCAGATTAGGATTTCAGGCCCGTTACTGGATCTCCAAGTTCCTTTTGGATTTTTCGTATCAGACCCTCAAATTTTGCACGTGAGGCTTCGCCGCCTAAGTCGGGGTACAGGCTTGCCGTGTTGGAAATATCTCTCTTGGCTGAAGCCAGATTCTTTTTCTTGGTTGCTGCAACGGTTGACGCTTTGGCATATTCAAAGCGGCTAAAGGCCAAGCGGTATCTTGATTCAAAGAAAACAGCACTGTAGGGACTTGGTTTCCCATTTTGTACAATAGCGTAGCGGGCTAGCGTGGCTTGGATTTGGCCCCAGCCCCAAACTGCATTTTTCTTGGTTTTAGGGTCTCTGCCTGATCCCATCATTGCGAGGAAAAACTTTTTAGGCTCCTTGGAACTGAGCCCCCACTCGTGATAGGTTTGGGCGGCTTCCATTTGCACATTAATCATCATGCTATTTTCAGTCAGCACTTCGGTAAAAGCAGCAATCGCTTTGTCGTAATTTCCCAAAGCACGTTGAACCATGGCTACACGCATCTTGGCTTGCGTCAAGAGTTGTGGATTGATGGACTTATCGTCTTTCCCTTTCGCGATCACTTTCCCAAAATTCTTAGCGGCTTTTTCAAAGAAGCTTTTTGCATCAGCTCCAACGGTGCCATCTTTCGATTTTGCGCCCATCCCTAAGTTGTAGAAGGTTTCTCCTACCCAATTCAAAACGGTTAAATCATCCGTCGATTCAGCGACTCGGTCTAAGAAAGTCTCGAACCCTTTTGAGAGGGCCCCTTTGCTGGCTGTGGGTGTGTTTTCTAGCTGCTGTTTTAGGTCACGAGCTAATGATATATAGACCGCAATCAACTGTTTTTGCCCGGCCACATCATCGCCGACCAAGGCTTTTAGCTGGTCCATGACATTCAGAGCTTTATCCATCATCTTCTCTGCTTCTGCTTGCGATTTCACGCCAGCAAGAGAAGAGACATAAACCCGAACCGCTCCTTTGTAGATCAACTTCTTTAGAGAGGCACTAGTGATCGCTTTATTCTCGCTTTCGATTAAATGCAGTAAACCGAGCGTTTCGCCTTCTAACACGGGAATCGCTTTTTTAGGAGTTCCTAAATCAGCATAAATTTGAGCTAACGACAAAGCAGCTATGACATAAGTCGTACTCGCTTCACCACCGGAGAATTGGGTTACCCCATTCTGCAAATTAGCTAACGCCTTGGTTTTTGCTGTGTCCAGTTGTTTTTGAGTAGGCAGGCCCTTGGTCGGTAATTTGTCGCGAGTGGCCACGCGATGTGCTTCCTTGCCTCTTAAGTAATAGGACCAGAAAGTTTGACCGATTTTTAATTCGGCCGCTGGTCGTTTATTCGATTTCTTGGGAATGCGATTCAAGGTGGCTTCGGCTTCGGTCAGCTTGCCTTGCTGAACTTGGAAGCCCACCAAGGTGGCCAGGGCTTCATTGGTTTCGGGCTCACCTGGCCATTGTTTGGCCATGAATTCTACCGATTCCTGAATCTTGCTCAGTTCATACGATTTGTCGCCATCTCCCTTTGCTTCGTAAAGCATCAGGTAGGAAGCCAAGGCCAGTTTGGCACAAGTTTTTGCTGATGGACTGGTTGGGTAGCGACGAGAGATGAAGTCTCCCATGACATAAGATCGATGGTAAGATTTGTCTAGAAAATCAAGATAACACAGGTAATAGCGAACCGAGTTTAAATCGTCCGAAGGCGTGTCGTAGTCTGCTAAGTTTACCGCAGTATTGAATGCGCCACGCGATCTTTGATAGCTTCCGCTCATCGACTCTTGAGCCGTGGAGATATCCGCTTGCAGTGCTTTTTTCTCTTTGGGAGTCTTCTTCGAAGCCAACTGAACTCGCAATTTCTTCAGAACAAAGGCCTTCGATTGAGCTTCGGTGATGGCTTCGCGTCCTGCTGAAACCGCTTCACTAAATGTCTTAGGGGCATCATCCGCAACGATATCGGCCCCTTGCAAAGAGCCTTTGATTTGAATGGCTTCCTTCTGATAAGAGCTTGGATAGCGAGCGACATCAACAATAAATTGGATACCTGATCTTCTGGTGCTTGCTTTGCCATCGTCTCCCTTTTTCATGGCTTCCGATTCGGCCAAATACGATTTGGCAATCAGAAACTTTAGCTCTAGCCAGTCAGGGTCGCGCAATTCGCTTGGTCTGAATTGTTGACTCTCTAGCCATTTTCCACAGATATCATGAATCTGTTTGTATTTTTTGGGTGTCTCATCCAACCAGCATACAATCAGGTTTTTGACGCCCTTCATTTTCACTCGACGAAAACCATCTGGACGATCTGGGAGTAGCATCAAGTCGTCTTTGTAGATCGCTACTGCTTTGGGATAGTCTTTCAGCAATTGATACCCTTGCCCTTGGTAGAGTCGGGCATAGAGACCTGCGAGTTTTGATTTGTACTTGCTGTAAGTCTCACCAAATTCCTTAATGGCAGTGTTGACTTGGTTCTTCTGTTGATCGCTGCCAGGAGTTGCTAACTTTGCTTTTTCAAACAAGCAGGTCGTTGCCAATAGTTGGCACTGCATGTACGCAGACCGCATTTCATCTCGATGCTCTATTTTGTCTGCCTCTTTTACAGGGTCTAATAACTTCGGGATGGCAGTCAAAATTTCTTTGATCGTTGCGATGGAGCCCTGGAATACTTTTCGCGCGGCATCGTACTTTTCACCTGATTTTTTTAAGAAGGCTTCTTTTTCTTTTGCATCTTTTTTGCTATTGGCCTGAAGCTCTGCTAGTTTTGCTTGTTCAAGCAGTAAATTACCCCGCTGAATTGTGGCAACGACAAAATCAGGATGTTCGGGGTTATTCTTTAAAAATTTACTGAGATTGGTATCGGCTGAAGTCAATAATTTGTCTCGCATCTCTGCATTACGTTGCACGCGTGATGCGTCAATTTGAGTCACCGCTTTTCGATAGTCAAGCGACTTCTTGATCTCAGCAGAGACATTAGGGTTCTCAGCGATGCGATCCAGATAGAGGATCGCTTGGTCATAATAACCACGCTCAAGTAATCCACCCAAAAAGGCTTCTACTGGTTCAGCTGCATGAATCTGAGTGCCGTTCAATAAGACTAGACTTAGGATGAACAACAACAGGTACCGTCGAGCAATCAACAGCATTTCACTTTCCTTGCTTTGTAGTAACAGCCCGATACGTGAATTCCGTATCGCAGCAAAACCGGAACGGGGATTCCGTCCTGAAAATAGTAAAAAAGGAGTTCGGTTAGGGACAAGCCCAAAAGGAAATTCAGCTAAACCATGGTATAGCTAAATTGTACTAGATGGGTGCAAACATCTGCCGTAAAGGAAAAGTTTAGGTTGGCAAATGATCCGATAGCGTATTTTTACAGTCTATCACATTATAAACTCTTGATGTGTAGTTCAACCACTTACTGTCGCGTGAGCCAAAGTTCGTTGACAAATTAATGGGTAAGCCCAAGCTTTTTTCTTGACAAGGGCCAATCTGGCAACAAATCTCCACTTTTCACCTCCTATCTGGGGGCTAATATCGTGGAACTGCCCTCAAGGGTCTTGAGCCCTTTCAATATCATGAATGAGTTGTATTACCTCTTGAAACGCTGATGTTTGTTTTAGTAGAGGGTTTACATTGCTTGCAGCATCTTTGAGTTGATTTAGTGTGTTGGATCGTAGTTTCGTGAAATGAGAATCTCTTAATAATTCAGCGGCCTGTGCGGTAATTTGAGCCGTTTGTAACGAGAAGGGTGTGGAGTGCCAGTTGGTGGCAAATTGTAAGCGGCCAATTTTCTGAGTCTGTTTTTTTGTTTTGCCAGTTGCTGAATCTTTCCAGGTCAGTTCAGCGGTGGCTACCTCATTAGGGCCACTGGGAGAAAGCGTGACTTCAAAAAGAGCGGAACTCGTTTCTGAGCTATAGAAAGGAGCAGTCGAAGCAGCAGAGTTAAATCCACCTGACAGAGGATTATGCCCTATCAGTCGATATCGAAGAACCGACTTGGGATTCCAGATAACGCGAAGCGAAACATGATCCGCAACGGGTGCATCTTGATTACTGATGACCTGTCGCAAGTAGCGATTTATTTTCAAGGGTTGAACTAACGAAACAAGCTTGCCGTGATCCTTCCAAAACTGTAAACCAGGGTTGCTTACAGACCAGCGAGGATCGGCCACTTCAAGCCATTGAAAATCAATGCCCTGGGAGCTGGCATCATTGAGAAGTGGTTCTAGTTGTAGTTTTGTAGGATGGTCTAGTTGGGATAAATTATCGGAAACAACAAGCAAACAATTTCGGGCGTGATTCGAGCCAGAGTGATCCAACGCCACGGAAGAGGCATACCGAATGCCTGCGGCCAGATTCCATTGATGATTTAAATTGATCTGTTGCAGCGAGTTTGTCCATGACTCGATATCTTGGGCGGTTGCTTGATGAATCGCAGTGTAGGGCAATGCACCCATGATCACCAAGGTTGCAGTATCTTCGTCAGCAAGATGCAATGGTATTTGGCTCAGCGATTGTTTGATTTGATCCCAGTGCTTTCCTTGACAAAGTGAGGAGGATACATCAAGGGCAATGGTCAAGTGAACAGGAACCCTGGGCTTTCGAGGCGAAGCACCAGCGATAGCGCCGATTTGAATCATACCGGTTCCTGGCGATGCAAAAATAGCAGGTCCGGCAGCAGTGCGAAGTGCCAGTTGTCCAGGCCGGGCCTCTGGGAAGAAATGGCTCGTTGCGTTCACAAACTGTTCGACTCGAACACGGTCTGCGGCCGGCAATCGCTTCTCGCGAAGCAGAGATCGAACGTAGTCATAGCTGTCGGTTTCAACCGATAGATTCAAACGTGTGTGTTGTGGTTTCTTTGTGTTTGGTACTCGTATATAAGGGTACACGCCTTCTTTGAAGAGGAAGTTGCGATCAAACAGAGACGTTGATGCGACTTCGCTGTCGTGTTGATTTTTGCTGGGAAGGATCATCGGAGCGGCAACAATTTCAGGCGAGCCAGGGCTGGCTCCCAAAGGTTGCCACCGCATTAGAAAAACATCGGAGTTGAGATTGTCTGGTAAATCCGAAGCAAGGTGCGTCACTAATAAAGGGTCCACGTGATTTGTTTCAAACGAAAAATCTTGCGGTTCTAATTCCGGTAAATGTTGGAATCCTGGTTGAGTAACAGAGAGGTCATCAACAGAGATGTCATCAACAGAGATGTCTGGAATGAAACTAGGGTCGTTTACAAGTAATTTTTGCTCAAGATTGGTATCTTGAGCCAAGGGAGAAAAATCATAATCAGGAGGCAATTGAATGACTAAATCATCAGGTTGATTTAGTTTGGCGAGACTGAAGATGCCCAATAATAAAAATAACAGTGCCGCGGTGGTTGTCGCTAAAAATGGTTGTTGCCGATAGAAGCGTGTCAGACGCGAAGAGAGTGGTGTGATGTCCGTTAAAGCCGTAGCATTGCTAGAGGCTTGGTCGGGGATTTCGTCAGTTGAACTAAGTAGTCGCGGGATCAGGTTCTCAGGGACTTCAACATTACGCAACAGCACATCAACTTCCGCTTCCGCAGGAAGATGCGTTTGAGACAAACGATAGAGTAGTCCATTAGGCAATGGCACATCCCTTAGCTTGCGTTCGATTTGTTCGTCTTGATTATCCACGATCTTGATTAACTATTGGCTGACTCTTATTCAGTCTTATTATTGGTTGCCAGGAATTCACGTAATCTTTTTTTGGCACGACTCACGCGTGAAAGGATCGTGCCCAGCGGAACTTCTAACGTATCGGCCACCTCTTGGTGTGTGAGTTCTCCCACGACGACCAAGAGCAAGGCTTCTCGCAAGTTGGGTGATAATTGGTTTAGTCCAACTTGAACTTCATCGCAAAACTCTTGCTCAAAAGGGTCTTGATCGACCACGGTTCGTTCTGAGTATTCATGATCTGTCAGGTTGCCCGGCTGTGCCTTTTTTCGCCAGCGATCAATGACCCTTCTCCGCAAGATCGACATGAGCCATGCTCGATCCCCTCGCCCTTCTTCAAATCGCTCACGACTTCGCCAAACAGACCGAAAGGTCTCCTGGACAACGTCCTCGGCTCCATGCCGGTCGCTCATCATGCGACAAGCAACCCGATAGAGAGTTGCGCCGTGAAGATGCACTAGACGGTTAAAGTCATTTAATGAGAGGGACAAAGTTTTTCCCGCAGAGACTTGGCTGTTGTCTACCGACTGGCCTGACCGGCACGACAACTATTAATACGAAAGCTTGGGCCTGGTTTATTTCACGATTCTTGCTTGATTCGCAGATTCCTTATTTCATGGTAACATAGAGGACCAGAATTGAAGGTCATTCGGCATGGTAAAAATGAAAACAAGACATTCGCTTTATTCCAACCTTATGCAATAATTCAAGGGACAAGATGCGAATCCTGCTTTAGGTTGCCTGTCGCATGACAGGTTAGTTAAACTATTTTACAGTAACGGTTTATAGCCATAAATGAAGTTGCACGAACCACAAGATAAATCGACCCGATCAAACTCTACGCCGCGAAACTATTTCTCGCGTCGTGAGCAAGTCCGTATAATGATGCTGGTTTTCACCTTAATGTTCGTCATTGTGCTAATGTACGAGGCATCGAAGCCCAAAAATTGGAACTGGTTTTTTAATAGAGGGCAAGAAAATCCAAGTGCAGAATTGGCTCCAATCGACCCCACAGGCGCACAAGTCAACGAGATCAACACGCTTTTGCCACGTAAGGCGGTCGAAGCAGAGAGTGGGATCGAAGGTGAGTTCCGAATAGTGAAGGAAGAACCCAAGACCCGTCTGACACCCTACACAATGAACCAGCATGGCGATAAAGCAGAAGCAGAGTGGTTACCAGGGATTGAACCGGATTACTATCAAAAAGTCGAAGATGATACATTCTTTATCTTAAAAGACCGGGATGCTTGGCAAAACACGTTTCAAGTTCTCAGGGATACTGATCAAGAAGATTTAGAAAAGGCCAAGGCTCTGCCTGCTCAATTTGCCCAGCTTCACTTGCAACCAACTCAGTACCGAGGAAAGTTAGTGGAACTCGATGGCACGATTCGCAGAGTGGTCAAAGCATCGACTCAGGAAAATGATTTAGGGATTCCGCATTATTGGCAGCTTTGGCTATTTTCTGACCGGCACACTTCACCCATTGTGATTTACGCTTTGGAGTTGCCTGAGGATTTCCCACAAGGTGAAACCATCTATCAACCGGTTTCATTGCGGGGTGTCTTTTTCAAACGCTGGGCTTATTCGGCCAAAGGCGGCACGATGACAGCTCCCTTGGTGCTTGCCAAACAAATTCAATGGGATCGTCCTCAAGAACGAAACGTGCTTTCTTCAACTCAGATTATCATTGGGGTCTCGATTTCGTTTACCATTGCTTTCATGTTTGCCCTGTTTGTCTATCTGCAAAGCCAGGGTAAATCTTCGGCAGCAGAGCAAGTGATTCGTTCACGCGAAGAACGCAAGTTCCGTGAACATGCGGATGAAATCGATCCAGGTATCTCGGTGCGTGATCAACTTAAATTACTAACAGCGCAATTGGAAAATCAAGCAACAGAATCTGTTCAAAAGGAGAACGAGTGATGAATGGCTATTCTCCAAAACCACCTTGCTATTTATTGAAGATGCTATGTGCAATCATGCTCGCTTACTGCTGTAGTAATTCTAATTCCTGGGCTCAAGAGAACACGGATTTTGAAGATCTTAGTCAACAACTTTCAACGCCGCTCGGTTTTTATGAAGCGTTAGGTTTCGGAGAAAGTTATATCGAGAAGCTGCGAGATGAGCTACCGCTTGATGAAGAAGAAGAAGAAGCGTTGTTTCGGATTTTGAGTCGACTCGGAAAACCACAGCCCTACCGTATTATGCAGTGGCTACAGTTTTCGATTGATTGGGACGCGCTCCAAACGGACCCTTTCGCCTCAAGGCTAAACTATTATCTGTTGACAGGTCAAACAGAACGGATTGAAGAACTTCCATTGTTGCCAGAATTGGCCGAAAAATACGGAAGTGAGCACTACTACCGCGTATTTGTTAGCGTAGACGCATCGATTTCTAGTGCCGAGAAAAAAAAGCAACAACAGGTAATGGTTTGTGTATTTGATATTCCAGAGAGCTGGAAGGCCACGCTTGATGACAGTGTAAGTGAGATCAAACAACCGGTAAGTGTTGCCGCCTGCTTTTTAAAGCAAGGGCCTCCACATAAGGAGCAAGCGGTTCCCTACTTTGTTGCGAAGAATATCGCATGGCACCCTCATTCAGTTTCAGAAGAATTGGGCACGAATGCAGGACAAGTTTTACTCGGAACGCATGGAGTTGACATTGCGGAGTATGAATCTGTGGTAGACAGAAAACCTATCCGGATAGAAGAGCGCGAATCTTTTTACCAAACACTCTCGGCGACAAGCCATCTTTCATCGAGTCAAATTCAAGCCCATGTGGTTTCTGAAATTGGAATTGAGCAGATGTTAACCACGCCTGAAAAATATCGTGGGCAAGTAGTTCGTATCTCAGGCGTTGCGCGGCGGATTACAAAAATTGTCGAAGATTCGGATATTGCACAGCGATTAGGGGTAAATCATTACTACGAAATCAATCTCTTTATTCCATTAGAGCAGTCGATCGTATCAAGAATTGGCACCGATGACTCAACGCGAAAAGAATTCAAAAACACTTATCCAATCGTCGTCTGTAGCCGAGAATTGGCACCCGGTATTGAAGAAGGGGAAAATCTACATGTGAATATCACAGTGGATGGTTTTTTCTATAAATTATGGGCCTACCAATCAACCTTTATGTCGTCTGAGAACAAGCAAAGACGCCAAGTCAGTCCACTACTCATTGCCAAGCGTCCGCAGTTGGTGACCCTGGAAGATGAGGTTGCCGTTGACTATGCAGTAGCTTGGCTACTGCTGGTCCTTGTATTGATTTCTGTATGCGGGGTCGGGGCCGGATATCTTTTTTCAGGAAAATCCAAGAGTGTACGAAAAAACTAAGGGAAATCTTTCGTTTTTCAGGTCGACCGTTTGCTCTTAATCTTGCCCCAATAGTCTTTCTGTGCTGATCCTCTTTCTTGATCTAAGCAAGCCTACTTGAACTTCTGACTCACTACGCTCATATTCACTAAAGATACATTCACAACAGGTGAATTGACCACGTCGGTCAGTCACACTGTAGTATTAATGACTCTAATATAACGCGTGGGAGACTTCGAATGGGACGAGCAAAAATTACAATCGTAGGTGCCGGAAATGTAGGTGCCACTACCGCACACTGGTGTGCAGCCGCTGAACTAGGTGATGTGGTTTTGCTCGATATTCCACAAGCCGGAGACATGCCCAAAGGCAAAGCCTTGGATCTGATGCAGGCATCGCCAATCATGGGATTCGACAGCAACATTGTGGGCACCACTGATTACGCTGATACGAAAGACTCCGATGTCGTTGTCATCACCGCAGGTATTCCTCGCAAACCAGGCATGAGCCGTGATGATCTCTTGGGCACCAATGCCAAAATTGTGACTGCGGTTACTGAAGAGATTAAGAAGACAAGCCCTAACTGCATTATCATTGTGGTTAGCAACCCGCTTGATGCCATGGTTCAACAAGCTCATAAAGTAAGTGGCTTTCCATCCAATCGAGTTATCGGACAAGCTGGTGTCTTGGATACCGCCCGGTATCGAACATTCTTGGCCATGGAACTTGGCGTCAGTGTTGAAGATGTTTCTGCCTTGTTGATGGGCGGTCATGGCGACACCATGGTTCCGATGCCTAGCTGTACTTCGGTAGGCGGGATTCCCGTGACTCGCTTAATGAGCGAAGAGCGACTGAACGAGATCGTTGATCGTGCCAGAAAGGGTGGCGCAGAGATCGTAGGACTTCTGAAAACAGGAAGTGCTTACTACGCACCGGCTGCTGCCACCACACAAATGGTCGAAGCGATTGTCAAAGACAAAAAACGCTTGATCCCATGTGCCGCTTATTGCGATAGCGAATACAATGTTGGCGGATACTACGTTGGTGTGCCTGTGATCTTGGGTGCTAACGGCGTTGAGAAGATTATTGAGCTTGAATTGACTGAGCAAGAACAAGCCGATTTCAAAAAAAGCGTCGATGCTGTTCATGGACTAGTAAAAACCATGAACGAACTGCTTGAAGGTTAATCGATTCTGGCCTTCTTCCGAAAAAATGCGGGACTTGAAATGGAATCGGCCATTTTGAGTCCCTTGGCATTTCCTAGCTACATTGGCACAAAGTGCTAGCAAGATTGCTTCATTTTGTCATTAGTGCTAAGAATGTAATTCTGCTCTCAGGACGAACGAGCATGCAGCCTGTCGTGTTCTCTATGATTCTATGATGAATTTTAGTAACGCAACTTTTAATTTGGAAATTCCGCACATCCAAATTTCCCCCACGTTAGACCCTGTGCATTTTCGCACCTTCGTTCAGCTACTGCTTTGAGCCCCCAAAATATGAAACGCCTTGATCTGTTGTCTGCCCCCGCAGAAATCGCCAGTGAAGAATCAGACCCTAACATTCTTCAGTTTAAGATTGAACGCTTTAAAACTAGTAAAACTGCGGTCGAATTCTTTGCACCGCTCCATTACGAGCAAGGATACGCCTATCCACTGCTGATTTGGCTACATGGACCACAAGATACAGAACGCCAAATTCGACGCATCATGCCACTTACCAGCACCAGGAATTTCGTGGCAGTTGCTCCTCGTGCTCCGAGAAAAGTAGCACAATTAGGCTCTCGAACGGCGACATACAATTGGGTGCAAGAGCCAAGTGACATCGAGCGATCGTGTTCTAGTGTGTTGCGAGTGGTCGATTTGGCATCTGAAAAATACAACATCCATGCCAACCGCATTTTTATCGGGGGCTACTCAGATGGTGGCACCATGGCCCTGCGGATTGCACTTCGATATCCGCATTTATTTGCCGGAGTTGCATCTATCGGAGGTGCTTTCCCAAAAGCACATGCTCCGCTTCGCAATATCGGTTCCTCACGCAAGCTGCCGATGTTGTTAATGCACAGCCAGGAGTCCACGAACTATCCCGAGTCTGAGCTATGCACTGATTTGAAGTTACTTCATACCGCTGGCATGAGCATTGATTTACGTCAATATCTTTGTGCCCAAGAGATGACCACTGAGATGTTAAGTGATCTAAATAACTGGGTAATGCAAAACATCGCCAGTGCTTCTTGCTGAACTAATATCTGATTTGGGATCTACAATTCAAACGATGCCGTAACACTGCTAGCAGTGTTACGGCATTTTTTTTGGAACAGATCGCCACGAAAACCAGTGAATTCGTGCGTTTTAGTAATTCACAATAAAATTCTATTGACGCGTACTAGCCTGATTAGGTACAAATCGCCCCGCTCAAAATCCGCAAGCAGTTTGCTTGTACAAAAACGACCGCAGGAATGATGGAAGTTTGGATTTGAGTTGTGATGATTTTTGACTGAGTAGTCAGGTCATCAACCTAACTCTCCACATCTTTCTTCGTCAGAAAGTTTCGCGGAGTTTAAGGCAAATCGTTTTTTTTGGAAAATAAAATGAGCACCGGCACTGAAGACAATACGAGCGTTGAACAAGACGCGAGTACAGAGGCAGCAGCAGGTTCTTTGATGAGTAAATTGCTCACAAAGAAGATGCTAATGCTAGGTGGCGGAGGTCTACTCCTATGTGTCTCAGCTTGGTTTATCTCCACTACCTTCTTTGGTGAAAAGGCAGAGATAGAACCCATTGAGATGGCGCTCCACTACTTAGAAGAAGACGATCCACAAAGAGCACGCCAGCTTGCAGGTGCCTATGTTGATGATTTACATATTCCAGAAGAGTTGCAAGGGATTCCTCCCTATGTACTTGGAGTCACTACCCATCAAGAAGCAGAGCAGAAAAGAAATCCTCGAGATAAACAGCGTGTCCATAGAATCGCGGCCGAGTATTTAGCAAATGCGAAAGAAAGATTTCCACTCGGCTATGAATCCCAAGGGCAGTATTATTTGGGGCGTAGTTTATATGAAAGCAAACAATTTCTAAAAAGTATCCCAGTTTTACTTGAAGCGTATAAAACGAATTCTGATCGTAAGCCTGAAATCGAAGAACTATTAGCAAGTGCCTATTTAGAAGCAGGGCAGACAAATCCTGAATTCTTAGATGATGCACTCGAATGGACAGATAAGTTTTTAGCCAATAAAACCATTGCCCAAGAAGAACGAGAGAACTCGCTCGTCAGAAAAAGTAACATTCTACTATCTCAAGGCAAAGAGGCTGAATCGATAAAAACCATCGAGATGATTAGCGAGTCTTCACCCCGAGCTAATGACGCACTCCTTATTCAAGGGACTGTTTTATTTAAAAAAGCCAAAGCAGCAACGCCAGACCCTAAACAACCGGTCTCTGAAGATTTAAAAAATGCGATAGTGATGTTTAAAGATGCCTCGAATACTTCAGTTTCTGGTAGTGATTCATCGAGAAAAGCATCTTACCTGCTCGCCTTGGCATTGGAATTCTCTGGTGATCAAAAAGGTGCTTTAGAGCAATTTGCCCGCACGAGAAAAATTTATTTCAAAACTTCAGAAAGTGTTGCTGCTGGTTTAAACGAAGCTGCAATTCTCTCTGAACTCGGCCGCCACGAAGAATCGATTGGTGTCTATCGCAAGACGTTAAGAGAAGCTGGAAACGAGAGCCGCTATCGTAACCCTTGGGTTTCATTGTCAGACTTTAGCCAACTAATTAACGAGGCGATTCAATTCTTTTCAAAGCCTGAGCTATTTCATTATGCGGTTGAAATCAGTCGAGATTTATCTCCACTCTTTCCAACCGAGCAAGCGTTAGAAGCCGAAGGTGATGTTTTGGTCGCTTGGGCCAAAAGCCTTGAAGAAAATGCTGACGATGTTCCTTTGGTTGAAGGGATGAAAATGAAATCCGAAGCAAGATTGCGATACCGACAGGCAGGTCATGTCTATCGACAATTAGCAAAAAAACGTTTCGCCACAAAACACTATACGGACGATTTGTGGAGCAGCGCAGATTCCTATATTCGCGGACAAGATTTCACTGAGGCCGAAGAAATTTTAACCGAGTATCGGTTGTATGAAACTCGTGCAAAAAAACCTCGTTCTTTAGTCGCTATCGCAAGTGTGCTCATCGATTTGGATCGAGCCGCTGATGCAATCTCTCCTCTGGCTGAATGTATCGAATTCTATCCCAAAGATCCGTCAACCTATCGTGCGAGACTTTTGGCCGCGGATGCCTATTTAGAATTAGGAGATATCCCACTAGCCAAAGAGATGCTGCAATCGAATTTAGATGATGGCGAATTAGAGCCAAGTAGTAAAGAATGGCAGGAATCACTGTTCGCAATAGGCCGGGTCTACCATTTGGAAGGCGAGCTATTAGAAGCTCAGGCTCGTTTGAAAGGGATTTCGGAAGAAGCGTCAAGGATTCCCAAAGAAGCCTTCGATTTATTAGAGCAAAGCACGGAATCGTATAAGAAGGCAATTCGTAATCTACATAACGCCGTACGTCGCTACCCTACTGCTCCTGATGCAACCATGGCCCGGTATCTTATTGCCGAGTGCCACCAACGGGCTTCAATGTTACCCAAGAAAAAATATCACCTGGTCAACATCGAAACACAGCGTGTGAAATATGATAAGCAAGTCAAAGAGCACCTTGAAACCGCGTTAGAGATATACGGAGAACTAGAGACCGAACTGACTTCCCGGTTTGAACTGAAAGGAGAGTTGCACCCGGTGGAAGCCTTGATTTTAAGAAACAGTTACTTTGCACAAGGTGCAACGCTATTTGATCTGAAAAGATATCAGGAAGCGATTGAAGCTTATTCAACCGCTTCGACAAGTTACCAAAATGAAGCTGTCGTATTAGAAGCGTATGTGCAAATTGCACATTGCTATCGATTTAAAAATCAACCCAAAGAGGGTCAGGCAAGGCTGGAGCAAGCTAAGAAGGTATTAAGCAAACTCCCAGACGACACCGATTATTCCGAGACTTCGCAGAATTCAAGAGATGACTGGGAAAAGTTTTTGGATTGGCTAAGCTCCACTTTTTAGTATTACTAGAAAAGACCAAAGGTTATTCAGGAACAATTATGTTCAAACAGACCGATCAACTCGAACAATTAATTATCGAAAAACACAAGGTGTTAGAGCAACTTCACACCTTGTCTCGATATCAATTGCAATTGGCGAGTAGCTTAGACCACGTAGAAGACTTGATGCGTGTGGTCGCGGCGAAGCAAACTTTGATTGATCAATTATTAAATCTAGATGAACAACTAAACCCTTTTCGAGATCAAGACCCCGAATCACGTAATTGGCGTAATCCTGCGGATCGACAACGAGTTTCTGAGATCGCACGTAACAGTAAAGTTTTACTAGATGAACTGAAACAATTTGAGAATCAAAGTGAACAAAGGGTACGTGAAAAAAGAGATGAAGTCTCTGCCCAACTTCAGGCCAGCCAAAAATCAACCAGTACACTAGAGGGATACGCTTCCTCGCAGCCAGAGATGGTTTCCCAGTTTGATCTGACTTCCGAGTAACCCCTTTAAGTTTCAGAGATTTTCCATGAATCAACCACTTTCATCCCAATCAATCAACCAAGATACTGCTCTGGCAAACTTGCTAGACGCAGATGGTTCGATCAATTTAGAAAAGTTGCTCAAAGCCTGGGATGCGGCCACCGTTCGTTTGCAAGATACCCATGAAACATTGCGGTTAGAGGTCACGCGCTTGACTGACGAACTGGAAATCAAAAATAGAGAAATCGCCAGAAAAAACCGCTTGGCTGATCTCGGGCAAATGGCCTCGCATATCGCTCATGAAGTCAGAAACAGTTTGACTCCCCTCACATTGTACGTCGGTTTGCTGGGTCGCAAGTTAGAAGAAGACACGGAAAGTCGAACGATCGTACGCAAGATCGAATCTGGATTGACGATGCTCGACTCCACAGTGAATGACTTGCTCCACTTTACTTCTGACAGACAACCACTGACAGGCCGTTTTGATCTCTTCTCCCTGCTGCAAGAGATTCGTGAGGAATTGGAACCTCAGTTAGAAGCCCAAAATGTAAATGTCGTGTTGGATGTTGATCTGTCCACCATGATCAAGGCCGATAGACAGATGGTCCGTCGGTCCCTTGCCAATCTAATTTTAAATGGGCTCGATGTAATGCCAGGCGGTGGGCGTATCGTTGTGACGTCGTACGAAACTGATTCCGCAGTGGAAATTGAAGTTGCCGATTCTGGTCCAGGATTCTCACAAGAGATTGCAAAGCGTATGTTCGATCCATTTTTTACCACCAAGAATACCGGAACAGGCTTAGGGTTGGCCATTGTTCAGCGAGTGGCGGAAGTCCACGATGGCTGGCTGACTGCAATTAACTGTCCAGAAGGTGGAGCCGCAATTACCTTGGCTTTGCCAAAACACATTATGGAGGCCGCAGCGTGAAAAATACGACAGCAACAACTTTAGAAGCAAGAAACATTCTGGTCGTCGATGATAATCGATTGGCGCGAGAATCGATCTCCGATGCCTTGACCATCTTAGGCAATCGTGCAACCGCTTGTGGTTCAGGTAGCGAAGCATTGCAGTTAGTCGATAAAAACTCATTCGATGTCATTTTAACCGACTTGCAAATGCCAGGCATGAGTGGCATCGAGCTGGTTCAACAATTGCGTGAACAACAATGTGATTCACAAATACTCATGATTACCGCACATGCAACCATCGCAACGGCTGTCGAAGCAATGCGTTATGGTGCAATGGATTATCTCCAAAAACCAATCAGTGCCGATCAACTAGAGAACGCAGTGAATCGGGCCTTAGAGAAATCACAACAAGGCGATCACCCCACTGCCGTACCACCGAACAGCAAAAAAACTTTGCAAGTGACGATGATTGGCACAAGTTTGCCGATGCAAAACTTGCGTCAACGAATTGCTCAAGTTGCTTCGACGGACGAAACCGTATTAATCACGGGCGAAAGTGGCACGGGAAAAGAGTTAGTCGCCCGAGCACTGCATCTCCAAAGTCGCAGAGCCGATCAAGCCTTAATTAGTTTGAACTGTCCGGTGTTATCAGCTCACTTGATGGAAAGTGAACTGTTTGGCCATGAAAAAGGAGCGTTCACCAGTGCCGATCAGACAAGAGTAGGCCGTTTTCAATTGGCCGAACGGGGTACCATTCTACTTGATGAAATCACCGAGATTGAATTGCCGCTGCAAGCGAAACTATTGCGAGTTTTACAAGAACGTTGTTATGAACGGGTCGGTTCAAGCCAAACCATGGATACCGATGTCCGAGTTTTGGCCACATCGAACCGTGATTTACAAAACGCAGTCGAAGAGGGCAAGTTCCGGCAAGATCTTTACTATCGTCTAGCGGTCGTTCCCTTAGAGTTGCCACCACTGCGAGATCGTCGGGAAGATGTCCCACTGTTAGTAGATCACTTTTTAAACGTCGCAGCCGAGCGATTAGAAAAGCCAGCTTGTGAGCTTTCCGATTCAGCCATCAGCTTATTGCAAGAATATCACTGGCCTGGAAATATCCGTGAGCTAGAGAACATCATGACTCGTGCGAGTGTCTTGGCGATTGACCCAGTGATCGGGCCCGATCAACTAGCAGCCTGGCTGGTTCAAGGTTCACAGCCAACCGAAGCAAAACCAGGGAACTCGGTCGTGAATCAGATCTCGGTTGGAGTCAAGCTAGACGAAATGGAACAACGCTTAATCCAATCGACTTTAGAACAATACGAAGGGCATCGTGAAAAAACTGCCGTGGCCCTGGGGATTAGTGTGCGAACATTGAGCAACAAGTTGCGAAACTATGGACTTGCTCCACGAGCCAAAACATTTTCACGAGCCATTTAATTTTCATTCAACAAATCACCGTAATTCAAGTTTTAAATTCCAATGATCATTCAACTGAAACAACAGCAACATCACAACGACCGGCAACTATTGCCGAGTGATAGCAGCAATTGTTGCCTGAATGTTTTTCAGGCGATTCGGCAATTTTTGCAGCCGATTTTTGGTAAGTGCTGTCATGGAAAAGATTTCCGAATGATAGCAGCAAAGATTGCTGAACAAATTTCAACCAGCGGTATGTCATTTGCGTTTAAACCCTGCTGTGCCAGCATCGCTTGTTCGCAATTGCCTATTAATAGTAAAGGGAGAATCGTATGAATAATTCAATATTGAATGCCAATTCACTTCCTGTGCTGGAACAAGTGGTCAGCTTTGCTCAAAAACGACACCATATTTTAGCCGGTAATATCGCCAACTTAGATACGCCAGACTACAAGGTCAAAGATTTGAACCTGTCGAAGTTTCAAGAGAAACTTCTACAGGCCATTCAAGCTAAAAATGAACCGAACGAGCCTTTGTCGCCAGGGCTTTCCGCCTCTCGCCAAGGGGACCCCTTGCGAGAAGTAACAAAAAATATGGAAGGCATGTTGTTTCACGATCAAAGTAATGTCGGCATAGAACAACAAGTGGCCGCGTTGACAAAAAACCAAATGATGCACGACTTGGCGTTGAACATCATGGAAAACCAAATTCGACTTTTAGAAACCGCGATTAGCGAACGATTGTAACACGTTTTTTGGAAGGATTCGGACAATGAACACCGCGCTTGATATTAGTACCAGTGGACTTATCGCTCAGCGAATTCGCATGAACGCGATCTCCAGTAACATTGCGAATATGTCTACGTTAAGAGATGAAAATGGAAAGGTTGCTCCCTACAAAGCTCGGCACGTCATCTTTAAAACCGATGACCAAATATCGACTGCCTCGGGCGCCATGGGCGTCAAAGTAGATTCCGTGGAAGTCGATGAATTGGAACCCCTTACGCGATATCAGCCCAATCATCCACTGGCAGATGATGAAGGCTATGTGGCCTATCCGAAGATCGATATGACCGAACAGTTCGTGAATGCCATGGAAGCAACACGTGCCTATGAAGCAAACATCGGTGTGATTGAAATGACCAAAGGCATGGCACAGCAATCATTAAGAATATTGGCCTAAGCTAGATCCTTTGTTGAACTAGATTCCCCCCCCAAAAAAAACAATAGATAGTTCGTTATGAATGGCATAAACGCAATTTCACAACAGGCCGTTGTTCCCCAGCAACTGATGCAAGCCGCTGGCAATGGGGCACCGTCTGAATCGTTTAAAAATATGTTGATGGATGGGCTTAATCAAGTCAATCAAATGCAACAAGATGCAGACCATGCGGTGGAAACCATTTTTACCGGTGGCGATACCAGTGTGGCCGAAGTGCTTACCGCAGTTCAAAAAGCCGACATGTCCTTCAAGTTGATGTTACAAGTACGAAACAAAATGATGCAGGCATATCAGGAAATCAAAGATATTCGAATTTAATACGATGACTCTGATTGCCAAAACAGTGTGATACCCGATTACTATCCCCTTATTATGAAGAGCTCCAAGGATGGACTTTTTAAATACAGCCGCCGAACAACTCAAAGAGATGTTCCGAGAGATGACTCCCGGATCTCGGATGATTGCTGGTCTGTTGGCCGCAGTCATCATTGCCAGTATTGGCTATCTCTTCCAGGGCGGCATGTTCGTCCAAGATACGCCCTTGCTGTCTGGCGTCTCCATTGATTCAGCAGATCAAACAGCGGTACTGGCAGCCTTCGCCAATGAAGGCTTAGACGATTACAAAATCGAAGGCAGCCAAATCATGGTTCCACGTAGCAAACGGGTCGAATACATTGCTGCCATGGCGAAACACAATGCTATCCCTGCTGATTTTCATCAAGCGGTCGAAGATGCAGTCACGAATTCAAACATTTTTGAACCAGGGGATGTTCGGGATAACCGAAATAAAGTGGCTCGTGAAAAAGATATGGCCTTGGTGCTACGCAATATGCGGGGCATCGAGCATGCGACCGTTCATTACGATATCGAAGACAAAGGCGGATTTCCTAAGAAAAAAGAATACACGGCTTCTGTGGCCGTTCGTCCATCTGGTAGTGAGGAAATTGACGAAGCGTTCGTCAAAAGTATTCGCAATTATATCGCCGCAAATATCGCCGGTCTCGATTCAAAAAGTGTTGCTGTCACAGATCTAAACTCAGGTAAAACTTACTCAGGCTCCGAGAATAGTTTAGGCAGTGTGCTTGATGATCCTTACGCAGCCAGAAAAAAATGGTTCGAAGAGGACTGGCAGAGGAAGATCCTGCGTGAGCTTTCCGACATCAAAGGTGTTTCGGTTACCGCAAATGTTGAATTGAATCCAACCTTAAACGAGACCATTACAAAAACGGAAATTGATCCCCGGCCTATACCATTGAGTTCAAGTTCAACGAAACGAACTGAATCAACGAAAACTCCAGGGCCTGCGGGACCACCAGGTTTGGCGGCCCAAGGAACGAATCAGCCTGCTCAACTTTCTTCGACTACGACAGAAAATACCTTGGAAGAAAGTACTGAAGACCAAACTTCGGATGCAGGGAGAACTTCGACTTTCAGCCAAACCGCATCACTCATGCCTGAACAGGTTAAAGTGACGGTTGCCATTCCTAGTGCCCATTACATGGCTGTTTGGAAATCACAAAATCTACAAGCCGGGGGTCAAGAACAAACCCCAGGCCCTGGTGAACTGAAAAAGATTGAAGAAGAAACGATTCTCAAAGTTCAGGGAGCGGTTGTTACCTTATTGCCTGCTCAGCCGCCTGGAGACGATCCTTTTCCACAAGTTCATGTAAGAACGATTGCATCGATGCCAATAGAGCCATACGTCGAGCCAACCTTGTCAGCGAATGGATTAGTTTGGTTGGCCTCGAACTGGCAGACCATGGCCATGATCGGCGTTGGGCTGTTCGCATTAATGATGCTCCGCTCGATGACGAAATCCAATGTGCCAGTTTCAAAATCGGATAAACCGGTTTCTTTAGAATTGCCACCTGGGATGGAGGATGAGGACGAGGAGGAAATGGGCATGGACGGCATGCTGAAGAAACGGTTCTCTCAATCTGGTCCAAATTTGAAAGACGAACTTGTCGATATGGTTCGCGAAGACCCTGATACCGCCGCAAGTATCTTGCAAGGCTGGATCGGAGCGGCCTAGTAACAACACAGAAGCTGATTATTAAAAGTCCTTTAGAAACAAATTAAGACCCTATGAATTCATCCAATCAAACCATCCGCAAAGCGGCCATTGTCGTCTCTAGTTTAGATGTCGATGCCGCAGATCGAATACTGGAGCAGATGCCCGATGAAATGGCCGCCAAGGTTCGATTTCAGGTGTTGAGTCTCGATGATATTTCCGATGCTGAACGCCAGATGGTCCTGAATGAATTTCTGGGTAAACCAACAGAGACGCAAGCCACAGAGGGCGTTGAGTTAGATCTTTCGTCCGAATCGAGAGAGGTAACGAAACCATCGATACCATCGGCTCATCAACAATCGCAATTGATAGCCCCTCCATTTCAATATCTACATGATGCCCCCGTCGAGATGTTGGCTCCGTTTTTTGAGCAAGAAAATCCACAAATGACGGCCGTCGTGCTTTCGCATCTTACGCCAGAAAGAGCGGCAGAAATACTTCAGCAATTGCCCACTTCACTTCAAGCCGATGTAATTCATCGAATTGTTGAATTGGGTGATACCGATCCTGAAATTATCGCACAACTCGAACAACGATTGCATGACCTGGTTCAGTATCAAATGAGAACTTTTGAACGCCGCAAAGTAGGGCTCTCGGCTGCACAGTCGATCTTAAATGCCGCCGACCAGCAAGATGCCGCGTTGTTATTATCGGAACTAAAAGCTCGCGGGTCTTCCGTGCCTCAAAGTCTAGAACAAATGACAGGGCAAGGGAGAACAAATTCGCGTGCAGCGGCAATTCCTGATTACCAGCAAAGCACAACCGTGAATCGTTTACCGTCAATAAAAATAGAGCCTGAAGTCTCTTCCAAGAGAATGATTCGTACGAGCATGAAAGTGAAAAATGCACCCATCATGCGATTTGAAGAGTTTGAAACCCTGGATGATTCGGTATTGGGGCAAGTGTTACAAGCGGCCACATCACAAACTGTGCTGTTGGCACTCGCAGGTGCTTCAGCAGCGGTGAAGAGTCGAATCTGTCGGGGGTTAAGCAACAAAGAAATGCGACTATTAGACAAGCGAATTCGAGCCATGCAGCCTGTGCTGTTATCCGATATCGACCGAGCTCAAACCATCCTTTGTACCCTTGCCGAAAAAATGCTGTCGTCTGGTTCCCACAATAATTCCCAATTGATAATGACTGCCTAAATTGAACTTATGAGCGTGATTAAAGCCAACACGATTGTTGAACAACAACACGATATCACCCCGGTGTCGTTCAACTTTAACGATGTGCAAAACGCTGCGCAAGGGCAGCTTAATCAAATCAAATTGAAAGCGGCCGAGATTATCAAGGATGCCCTGGTCGAGGCGGAGGAATTACGGCTCAAGGCCGAACAGCAAGGTCAGATTGATGCCGTGCGGAATGCACGAAAATCGTTAAAGCAGGAAGTGGATGCTCAGGCTGCAACCGTCATTCCGGCCTTGAAAAATGTGGTAACTCAAATTGCCCAGGCCAAACAGCAGTGGGTTCAGCAATGGGAAGAAAGTGCCGTTCATATTGCCATTGCAATCGCCGAGAAAATCATTCATCGAGAAATTGAAAACCGACCAGATATCAGCCAAGAGATGATCCGCCAAACACTGACAATGGCTAGTCGTTGCGGCCAAATTAAAGTTCATCTTAATCCTAAAGACATTGAATCGATGGAACGAACCAGTGGAGTAATGTTGAAGGAACTTAAAAAATTAGCACCTTCTGATATTGTTCCAAACGAAAACATTGCACAAGGCGGATGTTTTATCGAAACACAATTCGGCAGTATCGATAACACAATTGAATCACAACTAAAACGTATTGAAAGTGAGTTGGGCTAAGAACTGATGGAACATCTGCTTGAACAACTTGACCGTATCATGCCAACCTCGTTAACGGGGAGCGTGGTGGAAACCATCGGCACAACCGTAGCGGTTGCCGGGTTCCCTGCGCCAGTGGGTGCAATTGTTGATATCATGCCGCAGTCGGGGCCACCGATTCCGGCTGAAGTGATTGGGTTTCGTGAAGAACAAACTTTGATCTACCCATTGAAATCGATCTCAGGCATCCGGCACGGTAGCGAAGTCGTGCTGAAAGAATCAAAGCGAACAGTGGCGGTCGGCGATGCCTTGTTGGGCCGGGTTTTAGATGCCCATGGAAACTGCACTGATAACCTGCCCCAACCCAAATTGGCAAAGCGTGTCACCTTAGATCAAGCTCCTCCGAACGCAATGGATCGTCCGCGAATCGAAAAACCCATTTCAACCGGTGTTCGTTCAATTGATGGCATGTTGACCTGTGGAGACGGACAGCGAATTGGAATATTCGCCGGATCAGGCGTGGGCAAAAGTGTCACGCTAGGCATGATGGCCCGCTATGCTTCGGCTGATGTGAATGTGATTGGATTAATCGGGGAACGGGGTCGTGAAGTCAAAGACTTTATAGAACGTGATCTTGGACCTGAAGGGATGGCAAAAAGCGTATTGATTGTTGCGACCAGTGATCAATCAGCCATCATGCGAGTTCAAGCCGCGATGACTGCCACCGCCGTGGCAGAGTACTTTCGAGATCAAGGCAACAGCGTGATGTTCATGATGGACTCGGTCACTCGATTTGCCATGGCACAGCGTGAAATCGGGTTAGCCGCAGGTGAACCACCCACTACCAAAGGGTATCCGCCTTCGGTATTTGCCATGCTTCCAAAACTTGTCGAGCGAACCGGAAAAAACAAAAACGGAAGTATCACCGCTTTTTACACTGTGTTGGTTGAAGGTGATGATACCAACGAACCAATCAGTGATGCCGTGCGAGGGTTGTTGGACGGGCATGTTATTTTGTCTCGTGCTTTGGCTTCCAAAGGTCATTACCCCGCGGTCGAAATTTTAGGCAGCATTAGCCGCTTGATGAACGATATTGTTGATCCGCAAGTGCAGCAAGCAGCCATGGTAATTCGAGATGCAATGGCAACCTTTCAAGACAACGAAGACCTGATCAATATCGGGGCCTATCGCCAGGGAACCAATCCTCAAATTGATATCGCCATACGGATGAAATCTGAGATTGATGCGTTCCTCAGACAAGCAGTCAACGAGCGATCATCGGTTGAGGATGCCCATAAAAAATTACTACAACTGGCCAGGAAATGCGGCGGAGTACCTGGAGCGAAACCGAATCCAAAAGCGCAAGCAGCAACAGCCTAACCTTGTAAATTTAACTTAAAACCAATTAGAGAAAATCAAAATAACGGTTATGTCAAAGTTCCATTTCAGACTCGAAACTCTTTTGAAGTTGAAAATCACGTTTCGTGATCAGAAGAATACAGAGCTGAAGGAAATACTGACAGCGCAAGATACTTTGCTGCAACAAAAAAAAGAAATCGATGAAGAAATGCAATCAGCACTTGGACACTCATTAGAAGACGCTAAGCCTGGTCTGCTTGATGTCGATCGGCTAATTAGTGGGCACCAAGAATTATTGCGATTGAAAATGGCTGCCAAAGAGAAAATTCAATTAGAGAGACAACTTGAACCACATATCAAGCAACGCCAGCAAGCGTTAATTGAAGCTGACCAAGAAGTGCGGATATTAGAAAAATTGAAGGAAAAACAATCTCAACAGCATCAACAAGTGTTGGATAAGCGGGAAGCTAAGCAAATGGATGAATTAGCTACACAAGTACATTATCGAAATAACTGGAAGGGATCTTAATCATGGCCGCTATGCGATTTCTGACTGGCATGTTTATGTATTGTTGCGTCGCAACAATTATAGCACAAGGCATCGGTGTTACGTTCCTGATGTCATCCAGTGCGTTGAGCCAGAGCAAAATGTATTCGATGTTGGCGATAATTTACGGGATCGATGAAGATATGATCCGAGAGAGCATCGAAGACAAGGCGCCTGAAGAAATCGACAACGAAGAGCCCAACATGAAGGCAATTGTCGATGCACGTGCCGAACGCCATCTGTCCTTGGATTTCCGAACTCGAGCATTGGATGGAGCCATTGAAAATTTCCGAGCCATGTTAAACAGTCTGGCAGAAGAACGCCGGCGTTTTGATACCCTTAAAAGATCGTTAGATGATAGCCTCGAGAGGCAAGCAAAAGGAATCAAAGAAGAAGCGATTTTGGAACTCCAACGAACCATCGAAGTGATTGATCCAAAAATGGCGAAAGAGCAATTGCTGATCATGATTGAACGTGATGAAAAATCGATGAACAATGTGGTCTTGATCTTGAAGAGCATGCCTACCGATAAACGTAAAAAAATCATTGACGAGTTTCGTACGGAAGAAGAAAAGCAAAGCCTAGCTGATATTTTGGAAGAACTAGGCTCAGGCGGCG
>NVWB01000151.1 GCA_002733575.1 Blastopirellula sp.
CGACGAAGTCGACAAGAGGCCGCACGTGGGCAGCTACTATCTCTTGTGATATTGCAATTCGGAAATGTCTTTGTGAGTAATATCAAGGAACATCCATAGGGCTGATTTCGTCCATGGCTTTTGCAGATGTGGATCGGCCCTCACTATTTCCCCTCTTTCAAGGATGGCTCAGTTTTCGTAGGTATCTTGACTGATTTCGTACAAGATACCTACGATCTTAAATCGGGTCACAATCCCAGTGTCTTTATCTTTCAAGGTTTCCATCAGAGTAGGTACGGCCGCTGCCCCCATAAACCTCAAGCAACCCCCAGCCAAATCTTGGGTTAGAGAGTCTTTATTATTCAATGCAACAATCAAGGCAGGCACCGCCGCTGGCCCGATTTGTCTCAGTGCCTCTGGAGCCGTATAGGGAGCTCCCCCCTCTCCCTCTTGCAAAGCTACAATCAGAGCAGGAACAGCGTCCTTAGCTGCTGGCCCCATTTTGCCCAAGGTAAATGCGGCCTTGGATCGGACATCTTCCTCTTTATCCTTCAAGGCTACGATCAAGGCAGGCACAGCCGCTGGGCCAATTTGGCTTAAGGCATAAGCAGCAGTAAAACGAACATCTCTCTCTTCATCTTTGAACGAAGCAATCAGAGCAGGTATAACGTCTTTGGTCACAGGACCGACCTCCCCCAATGCCTCCGCAGCTAACATTCGGACTCCACTTTCCTTGTCCTTTAAAGTTGTGATCAAGGCAGGCACAACATCTTTAGCAGTAGGATCAATTTTTCCCAAAGCAGCCAGCACACTGATTCGAACACCTTGATCTTCATCGTTCAAGGTTTCTCTCAGGGCGGGCACGGCATCCTTGGCTACTGGACCAATCTGCCCCAAGGCAAATGCAGCAGAATCTCTAATAATTTGCTCATTATCTTTCAGGGCTACTATCAATCCAGGCACAGCGTCTTTGGCTGGTGAACCGATTTCCCCCAAGGCTAATACTGATGCTCCTCGGACTCCGGACTCTCGATCCTTCAAGGTTTTTATAAGAGCAGGCACAGCATCTTTGGCCGCTGGCCCAAGTTCGAATAGGGCATGTGCGGCCGCGAATCGGACATTACGTTCTGTACTCATCAAGGCTTCAATCAACTCTGGAACGGCTGACGGGCCGAATTCCCCCAAAGCTTCAAAAGCATCTTGGCCTTCGCTCTTAGATTTAGCAGATTTTAAAACCTTAATCCATTGCCTAATGGTCTTGCCTTGATAAGTGGCTTCTTCCTGCTTCTCGGCCTTCGTGACTGACGCAGGCGAATCCCTCTCAACCGGCTCAGGCTCAGCCGCCCCTAACAATGGAATGCTAAGAAGAAATACTATCGTGGCGAACGACAAACGTGGTATCAACATTAACTGCCTCTGCTTTCGCATGAATCATGTTAGAGTTCGATGTAGAACGTATAGTCTAAAACAAAATCGACCGTTAAGACAATACATTCACAAAAAAAGCCGGAACTCCATTGAGCTCCGGCTTCTGATACTAGTTCTGTTGATCAATCAAAACAAAATCGGGTAGCCCTGGTTACTCGCAACCAGGGTCGACGAAGTCGACAAGAGGGTGGACGTTGGTAGTTATTATCTCTTGTGATTTTGGTAATTCGGGAACGTCTTTACGCCTTCCTTGGTGATGTTAAATCTCGGCCTATGAACTGATTTTTTTCAAGGCAATCGCGGCCTCGGTTCGAACTTTATCATGTTTATCCTTCAATGCTTCTTTCAAAGCAGGAATGGCGGCTTTAGCTGCTGGACCAATTTCACCTAAGACTCTTGCTGCCTGGACTCGAACAACAAAATGCTTATCCTTCAAACTTATGGTCAAGGCAGGCATCACACCTTTAACCGCTGGGCCGATTTTCCCCAAAACATGCACCGCTCCGGATCGACGAGAATGATCTTTATCATTCAAGGTCGCGAGCAAACCAGACATAAGGTCGTTGACCTCTGGATCGATTTGGGCCAATGCAAGTGCCGCTGCGAATTGAATGGATTCATCTTGATCCTTCAAGGATTTTACCAGAATAGGCACAGCTTCTTTGGCTTCTGGACCGATCTGACCCAAGGCAATCGTTACTTTAAGTCGCAAATCCAGATCCTGTTCGTTCAAAGCTACGATCAGGTCAGGTACAGCCACTCTGGCTTCTGGGCCAATTCCCCCTAAGGCCCTTGCGGCTGCGGACCGAACGATAGAATCTTTGTCTCTCAAAGCTGAAGCCAGTGCAGGCACTACGTTTTTATCTACTGGACCGATCTCACCCAAAGCACTCACAGCCGCTGATCGAACAATATTCTCATCATCATTCAAGGCCTCAGTTAAGGCTTCTATCAAGGCAGGCATGGTTTCCTTGGCCTTGGGCCCGATTTCCCCCAAGGCAAGAGCAGCCCAAATCGACGTGTAGGATCTTTATCTTTCAAAAGATCAATATAAACAGGCACGAGGTCTTGGCCATCTGGGCTAATTTCCCTCAAGGCACCTGTGAGTGCAACTATAATTTCAACTTCATTCGCATTATTTTTCATGGCTTCAAACAAGGCAGGCACAGCCTCCTTGGCGGCAGGGCCGATCTCACCCAAAGCTTTAGAGGCAGCTACATATTCGCTCGGTTCTTCGGAAGATTCGAGAGTCTTAATCCACTGACTGATAGTCTTACCTTGAAACGTAGCCTCTGTCTGTGGCTCATCCTTCACTATCGGCGTTGGTGATTTCTTCTCAACGGATTCAGACCCAGAACACCCTATCAACGCGATGCCAACAAAAAACGCCATGGCGGCAAGCGTTAGACGTGGCATCAACATAAACAACCAATGGTTTCGCATGAATCACCTTAAAAATTCATTTGGGTTTAGAAGCAGAACATCTAAGTCTAAAACAAAGTCGACCGTAAAGACAATACATTCACAAAAAAAGCCGGAACTCCATTGAGCCCCGGCTTCTGATTCAGATTACCAACAAACTTCAGACGTTACTTCTCAATCACCCAAATGTTGCGATAGACGACTGGGTTACCGTGGCCTTGTAGGTAAATTTCATCCGCGGCTGGTGATTCTTGGTGACGGCCTGGGGTGTGTTTGGGCAGTTCCAAGTTGTCGTGAATTACGAAGCCGTTGTGTTTGACGGTGACTCGGGCGTTTTCGGTTTTCTTGCCGCTGTCGTCATATTTTGGGGCGGTAAAGTCCATGTCGTAAGTTTGCCAAGTGAGTGGCGGGAAGCACATGTTGACCGCAGGAACTGCGATTTGATAGATGCCGCCGCACTCGTTATTTTCGCCTTTGAGGCCAAACGAATCGAGCACTTGGACTTCGTAGCGACCATTGACATAGACGCCACTGTTACCGCGAGCTTGTCCGCGACCTTTGGGTTTGAACGGTGTGCGGAATTCTAGATGGAACGAATGATCTTTGAATTTTCGTTTGGTGAAGGTATTGGCCAACAATAAATTCTCTTGCACAATCTCGCCGCCTTCAAACTCATCGGCACTTGTTCCGTCAAATAGCACGATGGCACCCTTCGGTGGTTTTGCGCCCATGGTGGAGCTTTTGCGAGTGACTTTCTTGAGTGTGCCTAGTAGTTTGTCGCCTTCGACCACAGTCAGCTTGCCTTTGGCAATAGTCCCAGTCATTTCTTCAACTTTAAATGTTACTATACCATCCTTCAGTTCACCATCGCCTTCTTTCTTTTCATCGCCACGTTTCCAACCTTCGCCTGGCAAGCCACCTGCGTACCCTACGCCATGAAATTTGCCATCGCCGAGTGCGATGACTTGGGCACCAAACGGAACTTCTTTCCCATCGATTTTAAGGGTGCCTTTGTATTCACCTTGAATTTTATAGTCACGACCGGCTTCTTTGACCGTGGTGAAAACAGGCAAGTCATCGGCTGCATCCGCAGTCACCGACATGCAAGCGGCCATGGCCAAACATAAACTGAAACGAAATAGTTGAGTCATTTTCATCAGGGAGGGCTCCAAAATCAAAGGGGAATATCTGAGAATTCATTTGTGGTAGAACAAATGTGCAAAGCTTCAAAAAGTAAATACACGAACTTTCTTCTAGCTATTGTGATAGCTAGACAAACAGACTGCAACAGTGGCAACCAGTTTTTCCAAAATCAGGCTACCCCGCGTCTGGTTTCTGCATTCTTCGGGGTAAAGAAAGCGTCGCCTTGGGTACTTTTCGGCCTGCATGCAGCGAGCGGGTCATTTGATGCTCTTCTTCTGGCGTGACTTCTTTGGCAAATTGGACCTTGCCTGATTGCTTGACCGCCACCACATTTCCATTTTGAATAATGGCCGCATTGGTATGCAGGGCCGGCAACTTGGCGCCTTGCGAGATGATGCCGATTAAGTTCAATGGATCGGCTCCACTGATTGCGACCCAAGGATCGGTCTCTTTATCGTCACGCAGTTTTCGCAGTGCATACACGGCCTGTTCCGTGCCATATTGTTCGCCTGCCACATCGGCCACAAACCGGCCACCTCGCACTTCTCCACGACGTTCCATCCGGCGGAACATCGAGACTAAATACACCCAAGATGGGGCCGCCGATTCTCGGGTCAACAAGTCTCGAAACACCACGCCATAGCGGTTCAATAGTTGCTGGCACCAATGTTGTAGATACTCTTCCTTAGAAACAGACTCGACAATCCCAGGAAACAGCGACCACCGCCCTGATTTGTTTTCGGCTCTTCGCATCGGGCGGCGATTTCGGCGCTTTCGTTTCACATCATCCACCACTTGTCGAACTCCGCTGAACGAATCACTGGTCACCAAACCCAAAGCGGCCAATTCACGCAAAGATTCCTCTAGATGCGTCGGCAACAATTTGGTCAACACGCGAAGATCTTGCGAGAACAACGCGCCTCGCTGTTTCAAAGCTTCAAGCACTTCACTTGCATTACCACGAGTTTTTTCTTCGCAAGTCACACGACTTGTTGGCAGCAGCCACCCAAGATTTTCACGCAACAACAAAGCCATCGGCACACTTTTGCGCAACGAGGCCATACTCTTTTTGTCTTCGTCTGTAATCTTTGGCGGTCGCAGTCTTCCCCAGATCACTTCGCCTGAAGAGAGCATCCGGTCAAGCCAATCTGCTTCGTAGTCATCCAATCGAGCGGCAATCAAATGTTGCTCCCAACTACTGGCCGGGGATTCGAAGCCTTGCAGCAGTTCAATCGTTCGCTCTAAAGCTCGCACACCATTTGATTTAGTGGTGCGAATCAATCCGTGATGCCGCAGCAGATACCGCATAAAAATTTCAGGCTGTACCGGTTTGATTTGCTGGCGCAGCCCTTGGATGGTGAGTCGATGAATTCTGGCCAACAACCGGCGATCACACCACTGCGTTTCGCTGGTATCGCTCTCGGCTTGATCATAAAAATCACCCCGCAGCACAACGCCTTCCGCTTCAACCGCTTCACACGCAGCAAACACGTTCGAGGCACTCATACCCAACTGGGCCGCCAGATCAGCGGCAGTGAATGGGCCCAAGTAGGGAACAATTCCCCGCATGATTTTGACCCTGGCTTCGTGTTTCTCTAAACTTTTTTCCAGCGAGGCAGGCAACTTTATTGACGGCTCAATAGTCGCATCAGAAAATGCCGCGTTCGCCACGGGGAGTTGTTCTGCCGCAATCCAAAGCGGATCACAATCTGCTCTCAACACCCGTGCCGCCCTGCCCTGTTCGACGAGACTATCAAAATGGGGCTGCCATGGTTTGCCTTGTGCTTCCGGGAGTACAACCATTGAGCCCAACGCGTCATGCAGTTCATCCGCATCACGCACGGTGGGCCAAGCTTCACTACGAACTGCCGTAATCGCTTCGTAAGAAAGCTTGCCCAGTTCCTTCATCTCCGAAGTCGACAATGTCCTTCGAGAAGCAACCGCTCTGGTCCGGCGTTCTTCTAGCGGGGCTGGATCGAGAAACGAGTAAGGGTTCGCGTTGATTCTCTCATGTGCAAACGGAGAAGGTTCCCGCGTATCACAGGCAATAAACTCGACCTCGCCAGATTGCACCTTTCCCAGTAGCTCTACCCAGCGGTCAACATCCATCGCTTCGGTCAGGCAGTCGTGCAAGGTTTGCTGCACCAGTGGATGATCAGGGTACTCGATATCCTGCGCATGATTTTCTAAACAACCGACTTGATCAGGAAACGCGGCCGCCAACATATCATCGGCTCGAAACCGCTGCATGTGTGGCGGCACCTTCTTGCCATGGCTAAACCGCAGTAATGCCAAGGCCCTGGTGACATTCCACCGCCAACGGACTTGAAACAACGGGACCGCCAGTAAAGCTTGTTTTAATAACTTTGGCCCAGTCTCGGTATTGAGCATGCGGAACATGTCTTCAAGCGGAAAACTATGCTGCGGACCGAGTGACAACACAATGCCATCGTCATCGGCGGAAGCCTGCAATTCAAAATCAAACGAGCGACAAAATCGCTTACGAAACGCGAGCCCCCAGGCACGGTTGATGCGTGTGCCCATCGGCGAGTGAACGACTAACTGCATGGAGCCAGCCTCGTCAAAAAACCGCTCGAAGACGATTTTCTTTTGTGTTGGCACCAAGCCCATGGCCGCATATTGGGCCGCCACATAGCGAACCGCTTGAATTGCGGCAGAACGTGACGCATGACAATGCTCTTCGACCCAGAGCACCGTTGCCGCATCGACTTGATCTTGCGACGACTCTAGCAATCCGCTTTCTTGTGTCCTTACCGAGATCTTTTCTGCCGCCGGATTCTTTGCAGCTTCAACAATTCGATTCGCCAATTCTTCGCGCAGGTTGGCGATTTCCTGCGAAAGTTCAATCGTGCGGCCAGGGGCTTCCCCAAACCAAAATGGGATATTCGGCGGCATCCCCTCGGCATCGTTGACGACCACTTCACCTTTGCGGATATAAGCAATCCGCCACGAGGTGTTGCCCAACAAAAAGACATCGCCAGCCAAGCTTTCAATCGCAAAGTCTTCGTCGACCGTACCGACAAACGTCTTTTCTTTTTCTGTTACAACACGGTACTGTGCAGTCTCTGGAATGGCACCGCCTGAAGTTACCGCAGCAATTCTGGCACCGCGCCGGGCACGCAGTTTTCCATTGAGTTGATCACGATGCAAATAGGCCCCACTTTTGATCGAAGTGGTGAGCCCATGATGCAAGATCTCTAGCACACTGTTGTACTCGGCCAGGGTCAAGTTCCGATAAGGCCACGCATTTTTGAATCGCTCGAATAATTGTTGCTCGTCTTGTTCATCGGTTGCCACTTCAGCCACGATTTGCTGGGCCAGAATATCGAGTGGTTTTTCTGGAATTTCAATACGATCTAAAATCCCTTGATCAATCGACCGCATCAGGGCCAAGCATTCCAGTAGTTCATCGCGTGTTAGCGGAATTAATTTCCCCTTAGGCGTGGCCCTGAGCGAGTGACCAGAGCGACCGACCCGCTGCAAAAAGGTGGCTATCGAACGAGACGAACCAATTTGCACCACCAAATCGATATAGCCGATATCGATGCCCATCTCCAGCGAAGCGGTGGCGACAATCGCCTTTAAGTTACCCGCCTTCAATCGTTCTTCGGCCGTTTGCCGTAACTCTTTCGATAAGCTGCCATGGTGCGAAGTAATCACCTCGTCGCCCAAGGTCTCGGTCAGTCGATGAGCGACCCTTTCCGCCATCCGGCGTGTATTCACAAACACCAGTGTGCTACGGTGTTCGCCAATTAGTTGAATCAGCTGGTCGTATACTTCGCTCCACTGTTCATGCGAACAAATCGCTTCCAGCGGACTCGGCGGCACAATCACTTCTAAATCAAGATCACGCTGGTGACCAGAATCAATAATGGCACAGTGCGGCTTGCCCGTTTCATCGACCTGGGAATTACCAACCAAAAAACAGGCAATTTCTTCAATCGGTTTTTGCGTGGCCGAGAGCCCTATCCGCACCGGCTTGATCTCACACAATGCATCCAAGCGCTCCAACGTCAGCGACAAATGCGAACCCCGTTTGTCCCTAGCGAGTGCATGAATTTCATCGACAATCACCGTATCCACCTGCGTCAAAATCGCCCGGGCCTTGGCGGCGGTCACCATTAAATAGAGAGACTCTGGCGTGGTCACCAAAATATGGGGCGGCTTGCGGAGCATTTTTTGCCGTGCCGACTGGGGCGTATCGCCAGTTCGCACGGCAGTCCGAATCTGCGGCGGCTCTAGACCCAAACTCTCGGCCAGTTGGCAGATCTCGAACAGCGGCGAATCAAGATTTCGCTGTATATCATTACTCAACGCTTTCAGCGGAGAGACATACACCACGTAAACCGCGTCATCGAGTTCACCTGCCAGCCATTGCCGAAACAGCCGGTCGATACAAACCAAAAACGCAGCCAAGGTTTTACCCGAACCAGTCGGTGCGGCAATCAATGTCGAATGATGCTCGGCAATGTGCGGCCAACCATCGGCCTGGGCAGGCGTAGGCGTGCCAAACTTCTGCTCAAACCACTGCCGGACCACGGGATGAAAATGCTCTAAAACCATGCCCTCATCTTAACGGACTTAATAGAAAAAGGTAGCAGAGAAATTCCCAAATCTGTAAGCCAAGCTACACAATCGGCCCCATATTGGCCACATCTTCTGAAAGCAACGCAAATCGTTTATGGGTATGCAGCAAAAAACCGAGTTCAAACATTGATGCGAACCAATAAAAGGTGATCACAAACTGGTATCGCTGGTGCAAGGGTGAAAACAACCCATCCTCAGGCGATTCCATCGTCGACACATTCAGCAAGGCATCCATTTGCCCATGTACCACAAATAAAATCGCGGTGGCCACGGCCATCACTAGCCACCCGGTAATTCGCAACAGAGTCACCGCCTTTAAGTTCGTACGGGCATAGAGACAGATATCCACTAGCACTAAGCACATCATCACCACGGCGATATTTTGCAAGGTGTTGGTCACCAATTGGGTGACGTATCCTTGATCGGTTCCGCCGACTACAAAACTGCCGACCTTGACCACACAGGCGGCGTAAAACGTAAATCCGCCTAACCAAAGCACAATCGAAAGCAGGGTCACGTATTGCTGAGTCCCGTAGGCCAGCTTCTTTAACAGATGTCGATTCATGGAAGATTGAGTCTAAGTAGTTTCGTCTGAGCTAAAAGAAATAGAATCGGCTACGGTAACTTTTTGAGCGTGATCTTTCGCAAGGCCGAACCGGTATGCCAGTTCGCAACGCCGAGTGGCCGGGCATGTTCTTGCTCCCACCAGACGCCGAACTTGTGGTCCTCAATTTCTAGATCAACGATATTCTCTTTATCGACCCAGGCCTTGATATGGGTCTTGGTGACTTGAACTTTGATTTTATACCACTGGTTATTTTCGAACTCAGTAAAGCTGGTAGTTTCATTTTCAATGGCCGCATAATTATCGACATTCGAGATACCGGTCACGCCACCGCCCCAGCCACCGAGAATCAGCGTGCAATGTGAATCATTGATCGGAAAGGTCAGCCCACAAAAGAAATCTCCCCCTTCAACCCGCTTGGCTTCCAAGGCAATTTCGTAGTTCATCTTCGGCATTTTGCCAGTGAAAACGATGCCAGTGGTCGGGTCGCCTTTGGTCAAATGCAACTCGCCGTTTTTGACCTCGACCTTGCCATGGTCTTCAAAAACATCTTTCTGAAGCACTTTCCATTGCTTGAGCGTCTTACCATCGAACAGGCTAACCGGCTTAGCAGACTCTTTTTTCGATGCCTCTTTTTTGACTGGAACCGCCGGCTTTTCTTCCGCCAAAGCAGCAAAAGTCACAAGCAGAATCAGCGAACAGGTAATACATTGAATAGCAAATTTCATGGCAACTTTTTCCGAAAAAATGAAGGGGATACCACTAGAATACCAGCCCCAGATTCACCAGTACAGGGTCAAGTCAAACTCCCCAGTTAGCCACAGGCTCAAAAGTAGTCCAGTGGCTACTTTTTCAGAAAAACCCCTCTGTAGAATCAAAGTAGGCCAGTGGACAACTTTTGCAGCCCCAATTTTGCCGTTTTCGCCCAATCAACAGCCCGCTTTCTTGACTTTCCAATCGTCGTAAGTGAGGCTTCTAAACGACTTACAACAATCAACATTTGTCCGAAAAAATCCTTGGCCCAAAAGTAGGCCATTGGCTATATATATGTCCATGGACATATTCCCAATTCGCTAATTTCCGAACCCCACAAAACACCACCTTTCCCCCCAGTAGAAACCGGCTTCCAACCCAAGATTCGCCACTCAAATATCTGAGTTCCTGTACCCATTATTGCACCTTGATTGGCTCATAAAAAAAAAGACCTGAACTCTGGTGCAGTTTACAGAATGGGTGTAAGGCTTGCCGGGAAATTTGTAGGGTGTGCTGCTCGTCAGCCGCCTTTGAAAGTGTGAAAAAGATGACTCACACGAAAGACGGAAGTCCATCCAGCATGACCTACAAGCCCCATTGGGCGAAAAGGTCGTCGATGGCTTGTTGGTCTTCGCTGGCGTAACTGATTTGACCGGCAGCTTGGCTTTCGGCCAGCAATGCCAATAGGTCTTGATCTTCAGGGACAAGTTGCTGGAGGGCCAAAACCGATTCGACATCACTAAGGCTCAACTCAACCGCTTGCCCGTCAGAACCTTCGCCCGTAGATATTTGCCCGCTTGTGAAGGACGTGTCACTTGAAAAAGATAAGCCTGCATTGTCGACAGCAGCATCGGTTGATCCGCTTTGAGTTACACCAGGGAAAATAATGGAAACAATTTGCGGTACGGTGTCATCTAAAAGAATCGGGTAATTTGGAAAAGGCGGACATATTGTATATGGCTCAATCGGAGTCTCTCGAATTAAAGGAGGAATTCCAAATCGATCCCAGGGCAGTGAAATGATTTCTCCATCTCCTTTTTCTTTTCCAAAATTCCTTATAAATCCCAATAGATCAACTAAGTCAACATTGCCATTGCGGTCGAAGTCAGCACGAAATGCTAATGGATTATCGTTCGTATTTTCTCCTAGAAAATTAAGGAAAAGAGATAGATCAGTAAGCCCTATTTTATCATCGTCATTCATGTCGTAGGGAACTACATGGAGCGTCCTTATATAATCGACAACTTCGTTGATTCCATAAAGTGGTTTAGCAACTTGATCAAGATAAACTCTCGAATCGCTAATGCTTATTAATTCGTTATCGTTTATTTCTGGATATTCACCAACAACATCTGACGCGATCAAGACGTTAATCGGAATATCGGCAATACTCATCGCACCTCCTATAGAACTCCTATGCGAATCGAATGTAGCAGTGATCAGCACTTTTCCTGGTAAGTATTCAATGTCAAAGGACGTAACATAATTCGATAGATGCATGTTTTCAAAATCGAGACTGACATTCAATTCGTTCACGTTGATAGTGAATTTTATTTGAGATACCGGATGGTCTAGATTTGTGGGAATTCTGACCCTTAGTCGAAGCCTAAAATCACTCCATTCATGGATATCGTAGACATTAATCGGCCCACCAGAAATTTTCGCTGAAAACACTGGTTTATCCAAAAACTGAAAGTTCACCAGCGAGGCTTTTTCATCATCGGTTAAATAGTCGTCGGCACCATTAGAGAAACCGGTGAGTTGGATCAACGACTCTGCCGCGGCTATCGTTTCGCTTGTGCCTACATCGGCAATATTGAACACGCCTAAGCGGACTTCTTCGCCGGCTGGTACGGTGATGTCATATTCCCATTGCAGTTCGCCATCGACCAACGTGACACTGTTGGGCATGATGCCCGAAGTACCCCGCAGCAAATGAATCATCGATGTCGACTCAGGGTCGTTCGCATCGTAAGTGCCTACCCAAAGGTCGGTCGGTTCAAGAATAGTATCGCCATCCGACGTCATAAACACGCTGGTGTTAGTGCCTGAAGCCAAGCTGCTGGTATAGGTCACCGTGGTATCGAGTTTGACGCCAGTAATGTTGGAAAAAACATCGACCGTGCGTGAATAATCGACATTCCAGCTATTGGGCACCGTAATCTCTCGATGCACATTCAAGGCCGAAAGTGTCTTCCGCGAAGTGACCGCAGTCCGCCCACCATCTTGTGGATCACTCATCGTGGCAACAAAGAAAGGAATCGAATCAACCGCCAACTGATTCAACGTACCGATATCACTTTTAATGCTGCCGGTCTTGCGAGGGTAGGTTGAATCGGTGTCTTCGTTCCCTGGCAAAGGGAAGGATTGATTCACATTAGTCCGTTCGTAGACCAATACCGATGCTTGTTCGTCATCATTGCTAATTGCCGAGCTAGTGACAATCGTAGAACCACTGATTGCCGCAGTAGGTCCAAAAAGGTTCAATGGCCCTGGGGCATCTAGTTGGGTTGTTATGGTATTGTCCCAACCAGATGTCCCATCGAAGACATAAATCGAGTCATAGACAGAAACTTGTCTTGCCAATCTCGATCCTATAATTCCAAACTCGGTTACTACAAATTCTGGCACAGTAAGCTGCTCCCTACCACCCAGAGCAACAACAACATCTTCGCTGATATCGACTTTAGAGCCTAATCGATCATCTTCGTCCCCATTAATATCAGTCAACTTTATCTCAATAGCGTTAGTCCAACCAGCACTACCATCGATTACATAGACTGCCCCCTGAGAGTTGTTATCACCAGGAGAACCAACTGCGATATGAGAACCACTAATGGCAACAGAAGTACCTAATCGATCCCAACTTGCACCACTAGAAGAGGTCAACTTATGCTCAACTGCAAGATCCCAGCCTGCTGAACCATCAAACACATAAACGGCCCCTTGAAAGTTATTCACACCGGAAGCACCAACAACAATTGTACTGCCATCAATGGCAACTGATGAGCCAAAAAAATCATGTGTAGCACTTTCGGATGATGTCAGTTTTGTCTCGACTGCATTCTCCCAACCTAATGCGCCGTCATATACATAAGCGGCCCCGAAGGAAACAATCGGACTTTCACTTGAGCCGTTATCGCGAGAAGCTCCTACAATGAGTGTCGTTCCACTGATAGCCACGGAACGACCATAATCATCCCCTACATATCCGTTAGATGGAGTCAAGATTGTTTCAGTGACACTCTCCCAGCCAGAAGAGCCATCAAAAACATACACTGATCCGGTGGAAGGACCAGATGGTCGTGGCAGAATGGCTCCATCAGCATTACCTAGGAGGCTTGTACCCCACACACTATAGCCAGAAGCTGATCTGCTTCCAATTACAACAGTATTCTTACTAACAGCTAATGAAAGGAAATCTGGCTCTAAAGAATAAATATCAAAAGTCGACTCCTCCATCAGCGTCTTTTCAAATTCCCAAGAATCATCCGTTTGATCGAAGGGAGTGCCTTGATCATTCCGACTGTACACCGACACTGCCCAGGAGAGGCTATTAATCTCATTCGTTTCAACCACCATGGTATCGCCATCGATGACCACTTCATCAATGATTTGATTACTCTCGATCTCTGGCAGGTTGATCATCTGTGACAAATCAAACGCAGCCAGCATGCGGCGGTCTTCGAGTTGTTCGATGCGTGATGTCCGCAGCGCAGCAGACTTGCGTTTGCGACGAGATAATTTGCTTGTGGTGTTAGTGCGACGACGGAACATGAATCACCGGAGGTAAATCAAAGTTGCGGGGGTTATTTGAAGTTGATCAAAATCTTGCCTAGCGTAATAAATAAGGCTCATCCTTAGCTGTGCGGCAAAACCCTCTGATAGGGCTGTTTTTCTTTTATCGTACCCGCAATAAGTGGTAAATACTAGCAAATCTCTCTGGGAATTCAAAAAACCATACAATTTGTCAATTCGCTTCCACACTAGAAGCCTAGTCGAATTGATTCAAACACGAGTTAAAAACGAGCAAATATCAGCCCTGGGCAATCAATTATCTCGTAGCTTTCCCCCCATTCGTGATTGATAACCAATCCAATACAGTCTAACTTAAATGGTTGACCCCCGTATCTTCCTTCCCAACTCTCCTTCCGGTGAAATCTTGATGAATAAGAATACTTCCAACACCAATAGTACGGCTGCGCCGCGGCGTGATTTTTTGAAGGTTTCGACTGCGGTATTGGCGGGCAGTTTGTTGCCAGCGGGGTACTTTAGTTCCACGAGTTTGGCACAGGAGAAACCGAAGTCGCCGAATGAGCGGTTGGGGATTGGGTCGATTGGGCTGCGGTATCAAGGTTCGGTCATTTCACTCAAGGCTCAGGCCCATGGAACTTGTGTTGCCTTGGCCGATGTTGACCGGCATGTGTTAGATCAAGGCCGGGCCGCGTTTGGGAGTACGCCGCGTATCTTTGAAGATTATCAAGACCTGCTGGCCCGCAAAGATGTTGATGTGGTGACCATCGGTTCGCCTGATCACTGGCATACCAAAATGTTGATCGATGCCTGTCGGGCTGGCAAAGATGTCTACTGCGAAAAGCCGTTGACGCTGACTATTGATGAAGGCAAGTTGCTTTCGAAAGTAGTCAAAGAAACTGGCCGCGTGGTGCAAGTCGGTTCGTGGCAACGCAGCGATCATCGTTTTCGCCAAGCGGTCGAGATGGTTCGCCAAGGTCGCATCGGCAAGCTGCAACGTGTTGACATTGTGCTCGGCAAAAACAAAACCAGTGAGTCCCTTGAAGTTCGCAAGGTGCCAGCCCATTTCAACTGGGACATGTGGCAAGGGCAAACGCCTGATAGCCCTTATATTCCTGAACGCTCTCACTACACGTTCCGCTGGTGGCTAGAATACTCGGGCGGACAGATGACCGACTGGGGTGCCCATCATATAGACATCGCCCAATGGGCCATTAACTCGAACCCGGTCGAGATCGACGGCACGGCCAAGTACCCTACGGTGAAAGATGGATTCAACGTACCGCTCGATTATCACGTCACCTACAAATACGCCAACGGCGTAATTTTGACCGTGGCCGATACAGGGCGAAACGGAATCATGTTCACCGGAACCGAAGGCCGCATCTTTGTTAATCGCGGCACGATTGATGGCAAACCGGTCGAGGAACTAAAGACGAATCCACTGCCACGCGAGAAATTTATTGCGTACGATGGTGACAATTTAACGCGACCAGAACGCGTCGGCAAACTCGATGCGATTGTGAACCACATGGGCAATTTCTTCGACTGCATTGAAAGCCGCAAGCTGCCGGTATCCGATGCGTTTAGCCAGCATCGAAGTGTGTCGACTTGTCACTTGGGCAACATTTCAATGCGACTTGGCCGCAAAGTGAAATGGAACCCCGAAAGCGAAACCTTCCCCGGAGACGCAGCCGCCAATGCACTATTGTCTCGTGAACAACGACCAGGATACGAGGTGGTGTAATGATGAATTCTAAACAAAACATTTCTCGGCGGCACTTTCATCAATTGGCGGCAGGGGCTTCGGCCTCGTTGGCGTTGGCCAGCAATCATGCCAGTGCAGAGTCAACCAAGCAGAAATTCAAACTGAAGTACATCGTCGGATCGTCTATGTACGGCTACCAGAAGCTGGCCGACATTGTGCCAGAGGTCAATAAGTCTGGTGCCACGGCGATTGACATCTGGCCCAAAGTTCACGGCGACCAGCGAGAGCAACTCGACGAGATGGGCGAAGAGAAGTTCGTGGAACTGCTCGAAAAAAACAACGTCAAGCTTGGCTGTATCACGCAATACCCACTCGGCCCTTTTGGCTTGCAGAAGGAAATGCGAGTGGCCCAACGTCTGGGCTGCCAAATGATGGTGACCGGCGGCCAAGGCCCAAAAGGCTTGAAGGGCAAAGAACTAAAAGCGGCGGTCGCCAAGTTTGTGGAGCAGTTAAAACCACACCTCGAGGTTGCCGAAGAAACGGGCGTGACCATCGCGATAGAAAATCATGCGAACAATATCATCGATTCGCCAGACTCGCTCAGATATCTGTCCGAGCTTCGACCTTCCAAAAACTTGGGCATCGCGTTGGCACCCTATCATCTGCCTCAAGATGAAGCCTTGCTGGCCAAGCTAATCGAAGAACTCGGCGATAGTCTTGCCATGTTCTATGCCTGGCAACATGGGCATGGGTGCATGGTCAAACTGCCCAAAGAAGAAGAACTGCTGCAAATGCCCGGTCGTGGTGAGTTAGACTTCACGCCACTTTTTGCGGCACTAAAAAACATCAATTACAACGGCTGGACCGAGATTTTCATGCACCCTGTTCCGCGAGGCATTCCAATTTTGGAAACCACTGCGGAAGTGACTGCCGAAATCAATCGTGCCAGAAAATACATCAATACTTGTTTAGCGAAAGTTTAAGTCATGGATAAAGTGTTAATCATCATCGGCGATGCAACCGAGACACTCGATACGATGTACCCTTACTACCGGTTGATCGAAAGTGGATTCACACCCGTAGTTGCCGCACCGGAAAAGCGTAAATACCAAATGGTGTTGCACGAAGTCAAACCGGGCTGGACGATCACCAGAGAATGGGAAGGCTACACGCTAGACGCCGACATTGCGTTCGCCGATATCAACCCGGAAGAGTACGCCGGCATTATGTTTTCTGGCGGTCGAGCGCCGGAGTACATTCGTTACGATGAAGATCTGGTCCGCGCAACCAAGCATTTCTTTGAAGCCAACAAGCCGATTGCCAGCGTTTGCCATGGGGTAGAAATTCCCGCGTATGCCGATTGTGTGCGTGGCCGAAAAATGGCAACCGTGCCCAAGTGCAAATTTGACTTGGAAGTTTGCGGCGGCACGTTTGTTGATGCGGCTTGTGTGATTGACGGCAACTTAATCAGCGGGCGAACCTTCCACGACAACGGGCAGTACGTTGGGCCTTGGATCAAGTTACTGGAAGAAGCACGCGCTGGTGCAGCGGTTGCCAGTTGAGTTTGAATTCGACACTTCTCTTACCTTGAAATACTCATCATGAATCGCTTGCAACTTGGTTGTCTCTCTGTCACCTGTTTACTAACTTGCTTTCTAGCAACAACTCAGGCCGATGACGTTTGGCCTGACCCGGTGGCCCATCAAGTGATGCCGTATCATACCAGTGGGCTCACGCATGGGCCGATGCTGGGCAAGCCGACATCGAACTCCGTTCGAGTTTGGGTGCGTACTGAAAAACCAGCGAACTTCCGTGTACTTTATTCCACCAGCTTGCCTCTAGAACTTGACGAGACTCGCTCCGAAAAAGGTGAAACGCTCGCCACCACTGACAACACCGGATATCTCGACATCACTGGGTTGAAGGCCAACACGCGTTATTATTACGGCATTGTCACCGACACCGGGTTGATTGATACTCGCATGGAGTTCAAAAACGCCTGGCCTTCGTTTCGTACATTACCGAATCAGCAAAGTTATGCCGACTCATTCAACAACAAAGATGGGTTATTCAACTTTGCGTTTTCAATCGGCTGCTGTATTCGCCAAAAGGCTCCGACCGATCCTGAGAAATTTGGCATCTATGCGAACCCGCCTTCTTTTCAGACCTTGCTCGATAATCATCGTGAAGATTTGTCGTTTCATATTGTCAATGGAGATTTCACCTACGAGGAAGTGCTCGACGGCACTCAAGCCGGTTATGCGGCCAATTATAAGCTGTATCTCTCGCGTGGGCGCAACATGTCGAATCTGTTTCGCTACCTGCCGTTTCTGACAATGTACGACGACCACGAGGTGAACTCCAATTTAGACGGCAGCGGTGAAGTAGGCATCGGCGATGGCAACTTTCTGAAGCGTGACCCGGCCCTAGAAGTTTGGCAGCAATATGCTGGCTGGGCCAATGATGAAATGCCGTGGAAGGCACCCATCCGATTAAGTAACGCCCGAGCCGAAGCAGATGGCAGCGTGCTTTATGATCCGTATCCTGGCACCGATTTCACCACGCTCAAGCCAGAACAAGTTAGCACCATACATATTGGGCCGTACATCCAAGGCGATGGTAAGTCCAAAGCCGAACGTGGCGGCACAAACATTGGCGTCTATCAACTGGAAGAAGTGATCGACAAAAATCACATTCGTATCAGTCCCGCTCTAAAAAAGACAGGGCCTGTTCCTTACAGTATTGGCACGCATCATTATTATGAGCGAGTCGTCGGCAACTGCCATTACTTCTTTTTAGATACTCGGGGCGAGCGATCGAAATTCAAAGGAGAAAAAAATGCACACGACGAAGATCGATTTATCCTCGGTGAAACCCAACGCCGGTGGTTTTTAGATGGCGTGAAAAACAGCAACGCCGATTTCATCTTTGTCATCTCGCCTGATCCTTGGGTAATCTACCATTCAGGCTATCATGTGAAACCAGAAAACGGAACTGGTTCCAAAGGCGATGGTTTTTGTGGCTACGTGCATGAGCGCGAGATCTTGCTGAACGCGCTCGACAAAATCGAAAAGCCGATTTTGATCTTCACCGGCGATGTCCATAATTCACTGGCCGTGCAGATTTCAGACAACGTCTGGGAGTTTATGGTCGGCCCGATGAACTCAGCCGGGCACCCTGTCGGCACTGCCGGCTTGCCGCCGTTCGGAGGTTGGTTTGACAGCGAAGGGCGAACCGTCAAAGTAAAATGGATCGCCGGGTTCCCTGACAACGTCCATTACAGCCGACAACGCAACACCTATTACGCGGTAGTAAGCATCAACAACATCATGAAAGCGGCCAAACCCCAAGGCGTCGGCTATCAATATGTTTCTTACGATGAACCCCAAGTCATCGTGCAATACTACGATGGCTACACCGGTAAACTGGTCTACGCCGAAGGGATTTCGACGCTCGACTCAAAGTCAGAAAAAGTCATCGCCGAGAAAAAAAGCCGCTGGCCAGCCGTACCGGCGAAGGCTGACTAGAAGCATTGCAGAGTTTTGTAGGGTGGATGAGATTTTTATTTTCATCCACCTTCAAACAGTTTTCTATTGGAATCGATGGTCTTATATCAACATGCAAAATTCGAGCGTTATGAGTGATGGGGAATAATTCAAAGGTGGATGAATAAAAATTCATCCACCCTACATGGCTTCACTCATATTTTCTGTTTCGTTCACTTTGTATTCTATCAATTAGTTCACTTAATTCAGCCACAATTTCATCCATTTTATCTACAATGTCTGCGTAAGAAAGTGAGCTTCCTTCGATGGGTGTTATTGCAATATCAGTTAGAGAACTCATGCCTGCAAGACTATCATCTAGCTTCCAGAGAATTTCAAAATATTCCTGAGAATTAATTTCATTGCTTTTTATGTCATCAATTATTTCAGTTATGCGTATTTGATTGGATGGTGAGTATTTGGAATATAGTGTTTCCAATTTCTTAAGTTGCAAAATTACTTTATCACTCATCTCAAGGGGTACTCATCTATAATTTTAAGGAAATCATTAGGATTAAGATTATTGAAGAATAACTGAAAACCAGGGTGCCATCATGAACTTTTCCGTAATAGACTGCAACTTCCTCTGTAAATTCATAAGTACGCCGGGTGCCACTGGCTATCTGCCAGTGTGGGCAACATTTGATCCAAGATCATGCAGATTCTAACACAAGATGGTCCATTGTGCTTCAAGAAATTTAATTGACGAGTCGATACGCGATTCTCACTGGCACACCAAAATGTCTCTTGTTTGATTTAAATTTCACCAGGGTCACACGTCAAAACCTCAGTCCCGATAGGGACGCAGTCACCTAGCCTGGGGATTTATCCCCAGGGGAAATGCCAAAAACACCCAAAGTCCCGGATGGGACGACGTCGAGTTGTAGAGGAAACATCATGGCCACCACCTACACCAATTTGCTCTACCACATTGTTTTTAGCACCAAGCATCGAGAGCCTTTGATTACCAAGGGATTACAAGCAGAACTCTACAAATACATCGGCGGCATCGTTCGTGATGAAGGTGGGTCGCTAAAAAAAAATGGTGGGATGCCGGATCATGTTCATCTGGTTGTTCGTTTTAAAGCAAACGATTCGATTTCTCATTTAATGCAACGGATTAAGGGGAATTCTTCTAAATGGGTGAACGACCATGTTGATCAAAAAACAAAATTTGCATGGCAGAAGGGTTACGCGGCGTTTTCGGTGAGTGAATCGCAGTTGCCGGTGGTCCTAAAATACGTTCAGGGTCAGGGAGAGCATCATCAAGAGCGTTCGTTTAAGGACGAGTTTTTGGCCCTGTTGCGAAAGCATAAGATCGAGTTTGATGAACGGTATGTTTGGGATTGATTGTTCATATTCGACGTCGTCCCGCTGGGACTTCTGAGAGCGGGGCATTTCCCCTGGGGATAAATCCCCAGGCTAGGTGACGCAGTCCCTTTCGGGACTGAAAAACGACCCTTATAGCGGCAATTGTTTTGTCATCGAGTATGTTTCCAATATGTGAATTGAGAATTTATTATCATTGTCTTCCAAAGAGAACACATTGTAACAACTGTTGAGTTGAAAGCAAAATTGTCCATTCTCACCATCCTACTTTGCTAGAGGAAGGAAAGTGATGTTAAAAATGCTCTAAAACGCTCAATCCGCATCCTCCCAATTCAACTTCAGCAGATTTCTCTTGCTGGACGATCTATATTTGATAGAATCTTAGGTGCAATAGTTCTGCTATTGCCTCATTTCACTCCCTTTCCCCATGCGAACATCATGCTCACTTTTGGCTCTCAAGATCGAACTGGTTGCAGCAAAAAAATGACTCGCCGGTCTGTGCTTAAAGTTGGTGTGGCAGGATTTGCGGGTTTGACGTTTGCTGATCTGCTTCGCTTAGAAGCCGAAGCTGGTGTCTCTTCCAATCAAAAGGCGATTCTTAATATCCATCTCGATGGTGGACCGCCGCAATTGGATACGATTGATTTAAAGCCGAATGCACCGGTTGAATACCGGGGTGAATTTTCGCCCATCTCTACCGCCATTCCTGGCTTCCAAATTTGTGAACTGATGCCCAAAGTGGCTAGTATTGCAGATCGATTTGCGTTCATTCGTACGCTGGTCGGTTCGGCCGGCAAGCACGATGCGTTTCAGTGTCAAAGTGGGTTTAAAGAAAGTGATATGCGATCACAGGGTGGTCGTCCGGCGGTCGGTTCGGTCATCTCCAAATTAAAAGCTACGCCGCAAGATACGGCCCCTGCGTTTGTTGATTTAATGCAAGGTCGCCCCTTGGTTCGCAATAGTGCTCGGCCTGGTTTTTTAGGGCCAGCGTTGGGTCCGTTTCGGCCTGATCTTTCGCAGATGTTTCATCGTGAACTTGAAGCCGCGATGAAAAACGAACTGAAAGCCAAAGGTGCCAATCATACAGTCAGTTTACGATTGCACGAGGAGTTATCACAAAAGCGGCTCAACACTCGAACCAGTTTGCTTTCTCAACTAGATTCCATGCGTCGTTCTGCCGATGGCTCTGGCATGATGGACGCACTAGATCAGTTCCAGCAACAAGCAATGGGCATTTTGCTTTCAGGCAAGTTTGCCGATGCGATGGATCTATCAAAAGAAGATCCCAAGGTATTGCAGCGATACACTCCGGCAGAACCGAATGTCGAGAAGTTCACCACTGCCGAGAATGCCAACGCGATGCACAAACTGTTATTGGCTCGCCGGGTGATTGAAGCAGGCGTGCGTTGTGTGTCGGTTTCATTCAGTGACTTTGATACGCACTCAAGCAACTTCCAGCGAATGAATCACTTGCTGCCGATTCTTGATCATGGACTCCATGCACTGATTACCGACTTGGAACAACGGGGCAGGCTCGATGATGTTTCGATTGTGATCTGGGGTGAGTTTGGGCGTACGCCACGTATCAATGACAAGAACGGGGGCCGTGATCATTGGCCTCGCGTTGGTCCGGCCATGTTGGCCGGGGGCGGAATGCGAGTTGGTCAGGTGATTGGTTCCACGGATCGAATCGCGGGCGAGCCGACTTCTCGACCGGTTCACTATAAAGACATCTTCGCTACGCTCTATAAAAACTTGGGAATCGATGCTTCACGCACTACCTTGATCGATCCCTCAGGTCGGCCGCAGTATCTCTTGGATGAAGGCACGCCACTGGCGGAGCTTTCCTAAGCTGCCTAATCTGGGCAATTATTGATTGGCAGTCGAAATAGTACCCTCATGCGTACTGTTTATTCAAAAAAACCAATCAAATTTTGTTGATGCGTAGGCCAATTGTCTGATATAAAGTACAGAGGAGTTTAGGGGACTCTTGGCCCTTTTAGCTCTGCCCTTACGGTAACCATATCGGTCTTTCGTGAACATCGTCGATCCTTGCAGAAGATATCGACCGGTAGTGATTGCATTCATTTCCCTATTCCAATCTCAAAATTTGGAGGAGTTGTGTAATGTTGACTCTACTATCTGGCAAGAAAAAGCAAGGATTTTGCGACAACGTCGCACGTCGCGAGTTTCTCAAGATTGGGGCCTTAGGCATCGGTGGTTTAACACTGGCCGATCTACTTCGGGCCGAAGCTCAAGCAGGCATCTCTTCCTCGAATAAAGCGGTGATCAACATTCATTTAAGTGGTGGGCCTTCGCACCAAGATATGTTTGACTTGAAGCCTGATGCTCCGGTAGAGTTTCGTGGCGCCTTTAATCCGATTCATACGAATGTGCCTGGGTTTGATATTTGCGAACACTTCCCAATTCTGGCCACCATGGCAGACAAGTTTGCTGTGATTCGATCTTTGGTCGGTTCCACCGGACAACACTCGAACTATCAAACCCATTCAGGTTTCAGTCAAAAAGATTTAAGTGCGGTGGGCGGTCGACCAGCGTTAGGTTCGGTCGTGGCCAAATTGAAAGGGGTTTCAGAGTCCGGCGCACCTCCGTTTATTTCCTATAACGGCGGAGAGCCAGGTTTTCTAGGGCCAGTCTACAAGCCATTCAAACCAGACAGCAAGGGCCAACGAAATTTGATGCTACAGCGCGGCATGACCGTTGAACGCATGTCGGCGCGTACTTCGTTGCTTTCACAGTTAGATACGATACGTCGTGATTTAGATTACAGCGGCCAGATGTCTGCACTTGATTCGTTTACAGAAAAAGCGGTCGAAGTGGTGACCTCGGGCGAAGTTGGCTCGGCACTTGATCTGAAAAAAGAAGATCCCAAAGTTGTAGAACGCTATGGCAAAGATGGAAAGTATTTCCTCACGGCCCGGCGTTTAGTTGAAGCTGGTGTGAGAGCTGTTTCGTTTAACTGGGGAAGCTGGGACACGCATAGTGGGAACTTTACCAAGCTCAGTAAGCAACTGCCCAAGCTTGATATTGCCATGAGTGCGTTGATCCAAGACCTGCATGATCGAGGCCTAGATCAAGATGTGGCCATTGTGATGTGGGGCGAGTTTGGTCGTACTCCGCGGGTCAATAAAAACCAAGGGGGCGGGCGCGATCACTGGAACAAGCTTTCGACCGCATTCTTAGCCGGTGGCGGCATGAGAACCGGCCAAACGATTGGTTCTTCAACCCGATATGCCGAACAGGCCCAAGATCGCCCTGTCGACTATCAAGAAGTGCATGCCACGCTGTATCGCACACTTGGGATCGACTCAGTCTCGACAACGATTGCCGACCATAACGGGCGACCTCAATACCTGCTCGATCATCGTGATCCGATTCGAGAGCTTATTTAACCGGTAGATAACTGAAATTATTTCAAAATCAAAACAGCGGCTCTTCTGCAATCAGGAGAGCCGCTGTTTTGTGTTATCAGAGTGATAAGAATAATCTCGGGAAAAATGCGACTTCTTTTGAAAAGAAAAAAAAGCGATATTTTACTATTCTTTAAACCGCGAACCGATTCCTCTCTTAAAAGCCGATAGTTCGTGAGATAAGCTTAGAGTATGCCAATTTCTGTTCTACGAGACCTTGAGAATTATACTGTGAAGCATTTTCCAATGAATAGCTGTGTTTGCTCTGTCCTCTTGCTTTTAGCCGCTAGTGGCTGTGGTAACACAGGTGCGCCGCTGCCTGCTGGTCAAGAGATCATGAACGTCGATCTGGCCGCACGCTTGTTAATGCCGGAAGATCAGACGACAAAAGTAGTCAAACCGGTCGTCCTTCCAGAGTTACCTGCTGCGAAAGAGGTTGCCCCTGGCGTGGTGATGTCGAAAGTCAAGCTGCCGCTGAAAAATGGTCAATCGACCACCCTCTGGATTTACCGACCTGACTCTTTGCCGGAAGCCAAGCTGCCCTGCGTGTTAATTGCGCCGGCTGGAACCTTTATGGTTCATGGGATGTCACTTTCCAGCGGAGATCAGGCCGAGCATATTCCGTATGCCCTAGCCGGCTTCGCGGTGATTGCGTATGACTTAAATGGGCCAGCCAACAATAATTCTACGAATGCACAACTGAAGCAGGCGATCCTTGAATTTCGCAAATCAAAATCAGGGCTTGATAATGCCTCTGCTGCGATGGACTACGCAAAGAAAAAAATCCCCTTCATTGATTCTAATAAATTCTATACCGCAGGACACAGTTCGGCAGGAGGAGTCGCATTGTATGTTGCTCAAAAGAATCAAAGCATTAAAGGGGCAATCGCTTACGCCCCGTCGCTAGATTATTCTGCCGCAATTGGTAGCCAAACCATCCAAGGCTTCTCAACGCTTGTCGATGGTTTTGGTCAATATGTAAAAGACATTTCACCCGTTAATCATGTCCAAGATTTAAAATGCCCGACGTTTATTTTCTATGCTGCTGACGATCAAACCATATCAACTTCGGCCATACGCAACTTTACTGCAAAGCTAAAAGAGACGAATAAGAAGGTAACTGTTTATCGCTTTCCGACAGGCGGGCACTATGATTCAATGATCCAACAAGGGATTCCTAAAGGCGTGGAGTGGCTCAGAGAACAAGAGTCGCTGGAGCCGTAGAATTAACGCGAGTAGCGATGAGTTGCTGGTTCAAACAACTCTAGGCGTAAAATTCTTCAAACGATGGATCAGCAATATCGCTGAAGACAAAGTCGACCGTCGATTGTTTTGAGTCGCTAAAGAGATGCCCGTATCTTTCGAAGGCCGCTTCTGGATCGGTTTCATACAAATCTCGGTATGGTTGAGTTCGCTCGCCCGCTTGTTGAATGGAGATGCTGGAAGATAGCCAGCGGAAGTCGTTACTCAAATCAAAGTCGTCGTTGATTAATTGCTCGATGGCTTCTTTGTTTTCGACATCACCTTTGACACGAACTTTACCAGAAGAGTCGGTCGTGAAACGCACGTCCCCTTCAAGCTCAATGCCATTTGCTTCAAGCAAGCTGTTGACCCTTGCTTGCAAATTGGCAAGTTCGGAAGCGATTTCATCTCGGCTGGCAGGCATCTTGAACATCGGTTTATCTAAGAAACCCGAGCCTGCGAATAAACCATCGATGGAGCCTGTTGCACTTGATGCTTTTTCGGATGTCTCTTCGGCAGCCTCATCTTTACCTTCAAACAACGAAAACACATCGCTGGCCGCATCTTTAATCGTTGATGCAGCTACCACGGTGGCGCTGATTGCGAGTGGGGCGAGAATGGAAACATCCATGTGTTTTGCTTTCAAAGCGATAACTAGGCCGAATATAATAATGCGTTATCATCTTCATCGCCTGGATGGACTCTGCGGCTTGAGAGCTTCTAGCGGTTATGACGATTATAGTGAACTTAAACTGCTATCACTGATTGCAGAGACGTGTATGAAGCTGATCACAGTTCTGGGTGGCCGCGATGTCGGTTTTGGAAATCGCCTGCCATCTCAATTACGCTTATTCAAAACGACGTCGGGGTCGACGTTAGTCGATCAGAGGTTAGAGAGTTTTCCATTTTCCCGTTCGACATCAGGCTTGAATTAGTTCGAGAACCACATTGAGTTCGATGAATCCTTGGCCGCTGTAACCTCTAATGGCCTAGCGGCCACACCGACGACGTTCCGAATACATTTGATCCTGAAGCAAAGCCAACTCCGGAATCGTCATCGCTGCCACCCGATGTTAAATTGTTATGCACAATGGGCTTCTCACTGATTTATTTCAAAATATCACAACTTCAAAAACAGAGCCAAGGGTGCTTGATTGCAGTAGGGCTGCTGCGATAGGCTGGGAATTGCTTTCACCTGTGCAACATCTGAGTAACAAGTATGACGAACGAACAAATTGCGGAGCGTTTCGGACAACTGGCCGATCTACTGGAATTTCAAGGGGCAAATGCCTTTCGGATTCGAGCCTATCGCGGGGCAGTGCGTATCATCGGTGGCTTAACCGAACAGATCACCACGATCCTGAAAGACGAAACCCGCAAGTTGACCGACATCGAGGGCATCGGCAAAGAGATTGCGGCCAAATCAGTGGTCTTAGTCGAAACAGGCCGCTTGCCACAGTTAGATGCCTTGCTGGAAGAGATACCGAAGACGGTCTTGCAGATGCTAAAGATCCCCGGTTTAGGTGCCAAGAAAGCGGCCGTGATCTATCGAGAACTGGGCATTGCCGACCTGGAATCTCTGCAACTGGCCTGTGAACAAAACCAAATTCAAGCCTTGAAAGGCTTCGGCAAAAAGTCGGAAGAGACAATTCTCTCCGGCATTGCCCTGGCTGCGGAAGCTGGCAAACGCATTCGCTGGGTCAAAGCCGATCAAGTGGTTCAGCAACTGCTAGAACATCTGGGAAGCTGCACCAGCATTCAAAAGATGGAAGCGGCTGGCAGCTATCGTCGTGGCAAAGAGACCATCGGTGATATCGATATTCTGACCGTTTCGGAAGATGCCAACGAGGTAATGGACCGACTGGAACAGTTCCCGGAAACCGAATCGGTGATTGTTCGTGGGGACACAAAGATTTCGATTCGGTTAGAGAGTGGGCTGCAAATTGATTTGCGGGTTGTGCCTGCTGAGTCGTTTGGCGCCGCCTTGCAGTATTTTACTGGCTCGAAAGAACACAATGTCAAAATCCGTGGTATCGCCAAAACCAAAGGATTGAAAATCAATGAATACGGTGTCTATCGGGTTGAAGATGGTGGAGACGAAACATACATTGCTGGTGCATCGGAAGCAGAAGTTTACCAAACATTAGAGCTCCCTTGGTTCCCGCCAGAACTGCGAGAGGACCGCGTGGAGTTTGCCTGGGCCGAACAAGACCCGCAGCCAGAACTGCTTTCTCAAGAGCAATTGATTGGCGATCTTCACATGCACACCACCGCCACCGATGGCAAGCATACGCTTGAAGAGATGATCGAAGCGGCGATCCAAGTTGGCTATCAATACATTGCCATCACCGATCATTCGAAACGTGTTTCAATGGCCCATGGATTAAATGCAGAACGATTATTGGCCCAGTGGGAAGAGATTGACACTTGGAACAATAATTCCTCCGGCCAGATTACCGTTCTCAAAGGAATCGAGTGCGACATTCTAGAACAAGGAGGAATGGATCTCGAAGACGAAGTATTGGCACAAGCCGATTGGGTGATTGCCAGTGTCCATTATGGACAAAATCAATCGCGTGAGCAGATTACCGATCGAATCATTGGGGCACTAGAGAACCGACACGTTTCAATTATCGCGCATCCAACAGGCCGGTTGGTCAACAAACGCAAGCCGTATGAAGTTGATATGGACGCCGTGTTTCAAGCGGCAAAAGCCAACAACAAAATGATGGAACTGAACGCCAACCCTGCCCGGCTTGATTTGAATGAGATTCATTGTATTGCCGCCAAACAACATGGAATTCCAATTGTCATCAGCACCGATGCCCACAGTACCAACGGTTTTGAAGTGATGCGTCACGGAGTTCAACAGGCCCGGCGTGCTGGACTGACCCGGGATGATGTGGCCAATACATTGCCGTGGATGGAAATTCAGAAGCTACTAGGGCGTGTGTAAACCGATTACGCTGTGCCGATTACGCTACGCCCAATTGGCTTTCAGTGAATCTACTGCTCTAGCGTAGCTTGCGCCAAATCGTGAATGCGGCGAACCATCGAGTAGAAGCCGTTCGAGCGTGATGGAGTCAAGGCTTGTTGAAGGCCGAGTTTCTCGAAGAGCCCTTTGATATCGTAGACCAAAATTTCTTTTGCGGTTTTGTTCGAGAGTAACATCACCAGCATCGAGATCATCCCTTTGACAATTTGGGCATCACTATCAGCAGCAAACTGTAAGCGAGTCGGATCTTCTTCGTTGATCTGGGGCACAACCCAAACTTGGCTTTGGCAGCCTTGGACACGAAATTGTTCGATTTTATATTTGTCATCCAGTGCAGGAATTTCACGCCCTAGTTCGATCACATATTTTAACCGGTCAGTCGGGTCATCCAGAAAATCGAACTCTTCAATCAGTTCATCGGCAGTAATGGTCGGAGGTTTGGTCACGTGGGTCATCTTTTCGTTTTTCGCTCGATGGTTGAGCGTGTCTATAGATTGGATCAAAGTGGGATTAATGGCACAGTGCTTGATCTGCCTTAATTTTATGCGTTCCTTGTCGTTGTTATCAGGTCTGAGGCAGGCCGAACCTGGAAATTCGCTTGATTTTATTTGAACGGCTCAGTTAGACTTGTAGTTTGTTGCTGCCGATTAAGACAGCGTGCTTGCTGAATTGAGTGGCAGGTCATGGAAATCACCTTCTAAGAAAATATGTCGAAATTTACTTTACCTATTGCTGTTAAACGACTTGCATGCTGTAATTGCATCCATCAGAATAGTTTGGCATAGTGATTGCATCTATGGACTTTATTAATTCAGGCGTTGGCCGTTGGTCTGCCGTTTCTGAGTTCTTGAAGGCCGGTGGTTTAGGCATCACATACATTTGTGAGGACCAACGCCTCATCGTTATCGATAGTTGTCGACATTGCTTTGAGTGATTGTCGAGACTTTGTTCTATCTAAATTTTGGAGAGTTCCGTCCATGAAAAAAATCGAAGCAATCGTTCGTCACCACAAACTAGATGAAATCAAGGATGCCTTGGTAGCCAAGGGGTTCGGTGGGCTGACTGCAACCGAAGTGCAAGGTTTTGGACGACAAAAAGGCCAAACCGAAACATACCGGGGTGCAGAATACTCCATCGATTTCGTTCCAAAGATCAAAATTGAGATCGTAGTCGCTGATGGTCAAGCTCAAGATGTGGTCGATACTGTGCTAGAAAAGGCACAATCAGGCCAAATTGGAGATGGCAAGATCTTCATCAGCGATATCAACGATGCGGTACGCATCAGAACCGCTGAAACTGGCGAAGCGGCCCTCTAGTCTTTGATAGTTTCGGACTATCAGCAAAGGCGGAAAACGCGAACGGCTTATTGAATCAATAAGAACGGTGAAGAAAAGACCGCCTTGTATTAAACAGGCGGTCTTTTAGTTTCTTGATACGTTGAAAGTAAGTATTTCACTCTACATCGTCGTACGCATAATCACGTTGATCACGGCGACTATAGAGTTTTTTGCGGCTACTAGGGCGGGGGCTATTTCCTTCGTCGATGTAGAAGCCAGCCAGTAATCGATAGAAGAACAGAATAATAAACGCACCGGCAGTGGCAACCACAAACCCTATAGGGCTGATCGGCGTGACTCGCTGGCCTTCGTAAAAGAAAGTGAGGACTCCGCAACCAATCACAGTCCCGCCAATTCCCATTGCCAGAGTGGCTATTGCTCCGCCAGGGTCTTTGCCTGGCATAATGCCTTTGGCCAATAGGCCAGCCAAGGTGCCAAAACCGACCCAAATCAGCAATAACTCGGCCCATTGGTTCAATTGCACTGCAAACTCTACTTGTTCGCCTTCCATTGGAAACGCTCCGCCCTTTGATCTCTGGTTGGATTCACGATCCGTCGATTTATCGCACATCCATGCTCATTGGTGTTGAAATCGTCAAAAAGATGGGTAAAGCTCCTGTTATGTAAGAAATTTAACGGATATGCCAGCAAAAAAGCGTATCTTTAAGTAGAGACAGGTGTTTAAGATATTAGTAGCCCAATTCAATACGATAGAGTGAGAACCCAAGCGAAGTTGGTATCGTATCACGATTAGGCCCATTTATTTTTTGGAAAACGATTGAACAGTACCGGGATAACCGCTATAAAGTGTATTGTTTTAAATGAAAACTTCCCCTAGACCTACTCTGTCCTGAGTCTGTCTATTTAGTTCCCCTTTTAATGCTGTGGAGATAAGTCTTATGAAAAGAATGCTTGCTGTTGCCTTTGTTGCCCTGTTCGCTGTATCTGGGCTGAATGCTGAAGAAGTCAAATCTGGTTTGAAAATCGGTGCTTCTCCTGCTGCTTTCTATGTGAACGATGTGACTGGTCCTGCTAAAGGAACTTCACTTTGTTATCGCTGCCGTTATGGTGCACGTCCTACCGTGGCTATCTTCGCACGTGAATTGACCGATGAAGTCAAAGACTTGATCAAAAAAATTGACAGCACCGTAGTTGCAAATTCCGATCAAAAATTGGCTGCATTCGTCGTAATTTTAAGCGACAGCCCTGAAGCTCAAAAGAGTTCATTGGCCAAGTTGGCAGCATCTGCCAAAATCGATAGCACACCTTTAACTGTTTATAAAGACAGCAAAGGCCCTGCAAAGTACAAAGTTTCTGAAAAAGCTGCTGTCAACGTCATGATGTGGAATGGCATTGCTGGCGGAGTTGCCGTGAATCACGCTTTCTCAACAAGCGAACTCACCAAAAAACAGATCGCCGCTATCGTGAAAGATACTGGTAAAATCTTGGAGTAACTGTTCCTTACGGAATATCACTTCTGATAATCTGACAAAAACCGCCCTGCATATACTGTAGGGCGGTTTTTTTTATGCACATTAATCAAGGACCGTCTCTTATTCAGAAACCGGATGTGTGTTACTCTAGTAATCTCTGGACTATATATTCTTACATTCTTACCCATATTAGGCAGAAATGCCCTACCATCGAGTCAAGGGCTGGATTGATACCACCTATCAGTGGATGACTAAGACAGTGCGCCGAGGCAAAATTCCTGCCGGGCCACTGACCATTGTGCTGGCTGCCATAGTTGGGATTCTCGCCGGCTATGGCTCAGTCGTATTCACCTGGTTGATTGATACCGTTCAACATTGGACCCTCGACCAAGTCATCGCCTGGAGTGCAGTCAACTCTTGGGCGCTTATCGGGTTAGCATTGGTGCCCATGGTTGGCATAGTGATTGCTAGTTGGATCACGCGTAAATATGCACCCGAGGCCCAAGGCCACGGCGTGCCCGAGGTAATCAAAGCGGTAGCACGCGATGACGGGGTCATTCGGCCTCAAGTGGCGTTGGTCAAAATCTTGGCTTCTGGAATCTGCATTGGTTTAGGTGGCTCGATCGGCAGAGAAGGTCCGATTGTCCAAATCGGTTCCGCCTTAGGAAGCACGGCCGGACAACTGTTCAAATTATCTGCCCGAAACATGAAAGCCTTAGCGGCTTCAGGTGCGGCAGCCGGAATCAGCGCAACATTTCATGCCCCTATCGCTGGCGTGATTTTTGCTTCAGAAGTCATCTTGGGCAACTTTGCAGTCGAGAGTTTAACGCCGATTGTAATCGCCGCAGTGTTGGCCGATGTGGTGCAACAACACGTGGGCGAACATGGAGTTCACGCTGCGTTCCCTGAATTGCCCCACGATTTTTCAGGGCACTGGTACGAACTGCCCTCGTACATAGTATTGGGAATTCTCTGCGGTATCGCTGCGGTTTACTTCACCAAACTTTTGTACTTCATGGAAGACGAAACCGAACGTCGTATTCCCGTCTGGTGGCATCGCGCGGTGGTCTGCGGGTTGCTAGTCGGAGCAATGGGCACAGGTGCCTATTTTGCGATGCCGGTTCCGCCGACCCAATCATCCTCGGAATTAGCGGATGAAGAGGGTGGACAGATTCTACCTCCACCACTTTATGGTGTTGGCTATAACGCCATTGAGCATGTACTGCATCTCGAAAATAGCCAGAAGTCAGACTCGATTACCGCCATCGAAACTGCCGGTGATCCACACAGCAATGAACCGACGAAAAACGTCTACTTGGACCAGCAGCAAATGGCCAAGCATTTGTTGTGGTTGGTTCCGCTCTTAGTACTCAAACCGTTTGCTACCAGTTTAACGCTCGCCGGAGGAGGCTCTGGCGGTATCTTTGCGCCCTCGCTGTTTATCGGAGCAACCGTGGGTGCAACCTTCGGAATTCTCATCAACATGATCATGCCCGAAGTCAGCGCGCACCCAGGCGAGTACGCGCTCGTAGGGATGGGCGCAGTTGTTGCCGGAACCACGCATGGCGTATTGAGTGCCATTTTGATTGTGTACGAAATGACCGGCGACTACCCCATTATTTTGCCGATCATGGCCGCCGCAGGTATTTCCAGCATGATCGCCCGTTGGATTGATCCTGAAAGTATCTACGAAAAGAAACTCTCACGCCGTGGCGAATCAATTGCCCGCAGCCATGACCTACATCGGGTCGAACATGTGAAAGTTCGTGATGTGATGGTGCGCAATTATCCAAGCGTGACCGACACCGATAACCTGATGCAAATCACAACCATCGCCCGAGCAAATCCGCACATCGAAAGCCTTCCGGTGATGGATAAAAACGGTAAGCTGATCGGCATCATTCGCCCCGAAGATTTGCATCGCGTGTTAGACACCGATGTCTCTCCCTACCTGGTCAACGCGCACGACATCGCTCTGATGTCGCCGATCTCAGTTTCGCCCGAAGACAATCTCCTCGAAGCCCTCCGAGACTTCGGCAGCCGAGACGTCGACACCCTGCCGGTCGAAGTCGGCCAAGGCGAAGACCGCAAACTAATCGGCCTGCTGCTCAGAGCCGACGTGATGAGCCGCTACCGAGAAGAAGTGCTGGCCAAACACTAAAGGGTGCGATTTTAAAGTCCCGAAAGGGACGCAGTCACCTAGCCAGAGGATTCATCTCCTGGGGACGATGCACCAACTGAATGGAACTCCCAGCGGGACGACGTCGAGTTTTGAAAAACCGTTGATCCCTTAACCCAATTTCTCGCCACACCATGGGCAGAACTTGATGGTAATGGATGAACTTCCTCCATCATGAACAATGATCCCGTATCCCCCATTATTTGAATGAATAATTAGATGATCAGGGCAATCGTAGGGTGATTCATGGAGATCGCATTGGTGATTGATATTTTTTGTCATCATTTCGCAACAGTGCTGATTCATGGTTTTTAATTTTCTTGTTCAATCATTACAAAATATAAAAACTGAAGTGTTAGAACCTTTTATCGCCTGAACTCTGTTCCTGAGCCCAATAAATCCCGTCCCTTGCGGGACTAAAAATAAAACTAATCATAAGTAGTGAAACGGAATTACATGGCCTCTTTTGTGGTAGTTATGAACTGATAGACTATATTAATGAAGTGAACTGGTTTTATGTAGGCAATGGTATCAGAAAAATAATGACAAGCAATTCAGAAACTCACTTCAATCGCACTCTTGATAAATAAATGGAAGAAGCAAATACTGCATTCGCCGCATGGTTCAAAGAACTCTACCAACTCGAAACCCCTTCCTGATCACCAAAGTTTTCTCAACAAAATCCAAACCCAACTGAAACAATCCCGCCCCAAACGCAGTTTAACTACTTATGAGCACCATAGTTAATTCTGAAAATTCTGAGGGAAGTGTTGAGCCGCAGGCCGAAGGTGCGGCGTTTGATCGGCGGCATGATTTGGATGCGTTGCGGGCTTTTGCCATGTTGTTGGGGATTGGTTTGCATGGGTCGCTTGCCTATATCACGATTCCGCTTTGGCCGGTCTATGATACGCATCATAGCGGGTTGTTTGATCTGTTTAATACCTTGGTCCACGGGTTTCGGATGCCGTTGTTCTTTATGATCAGCGGATTTTTTACGGCCATGCTGTGGCGAAAGCGTGGGCTGGTGTCTTTGGTCAAACATCGGGCCAAGCGGATTCTGCTGCCACTGGTGATATTTTCTTTCACGATTATTCCACTGGTGATCGGCGTTCTCATACTCATTGGAATCTTTGGCCAAGCCGGAGGAAGTATCAATCCGGAGCAAGATACTTTGTGGATGGCAGCCAAGAATAATGATATTGAGTCGTTGAAGATACACCTAGCCACGACTGAAGATGTCAATCGATTTGACCCTAAAACTAAGTCAACCGCACTTAGTTGGGCAGTCATGAGTGGAAGTACTGAAGCAGCAAAACTGTTGATCGAGGCAGGGGCTGATGTCAGTTTGCTCTCCAGTGATGGCTCCACGCCGCTATCTCAGGCTGCGTTTTTTGGGAGAGCCGAGGTGGTTGAGTTGTTGCTAAATAGCGGAGCCGAAGTGAACCCTGTTAATCAGTATCAATCGACTCCACTTGATGCAACAAATGCTGATTGGAATATCGTCAATTGGATCGCAGGCTCAATTGATATAAAAGTTGAGAAAGATCAAGTAACAGAAGGGCACAAGCAAGTTGCTCAGTTGTTACGCAAGCATGGAGGCAAACTCAACGAAGAATTAAAATCTGGCGTTGCGATATCCTCAGATGAAATTGTAATCTCAGAAGGGGAAGATACAGAAGCTGAGAATGAACAAAAGAGCAAAGGCAATAAAAACGGCGGCGTAGGTTTTGCTCACCTGTGGTTTCTATGGTTTTTGTGTTTGCTGATGATTCCGTTTGTCTTCTATGCACTGCTGGCCCAGCTTGTGAATTGGACAGGCCCGCCGAAGTTTTTGTTTCTTTCGCCCGCGGTGTTGTTGTGGTTGATTCCGCTCACGATGCTGCCGCAGTTTTACCATGGGCTGACGTTTCCCAGCTTTGGGCCAGACACTGCGATATTAATCTTTCCGCCTTGGCATATTTTATCGCTCTATGCGGTCTTCTTCTTTTTTGGTGTTTTCTATTTTGACTGTGATGACAAATCCGGAAAGCTGGGCCGGATTTGGTGGTTGACTCTACCGGTTTCGATTTTGATCATTTATCCACTCGGCATGATCACGGTGTACGCACCACAAAGTGAATTGCTCACTCGTTGGCTTTCCACCGATCAAATCCGGCTGGCGTCAGTTGGCCTGCAAGCCATGTATGCCTGGCTAATGACATTTGGGCTGATCGGTTTGTTCCGCACAATTTGCACCAAAGAAAACAAAACAGTACGGTATATTTCCGATTCATCCTACTGGCTCTACGTGGCCCACATGCCGCTGATCTTTCTGGCTCAAGCCTTGGTGAAACCGCTAGACTTGCCAGCGTTGGTTAAGTTTGCCATCGTTTGCGTGAGTGTGACCGGTGTGTTGCTACTGAGCTACGATCTGTGTATTCGCTACCGCTGGCTTGGAACTCTATTGAACGGCAAACGAACCCGGGTTAAGAAAATGGCAACCGAAGAAGAATTCGTTGAACCACTGCCGAGTGTTCATGGGGATTGAGAAGGTATTTTGTCAGAATGATTTCAAACTGATTTCGGCGTCCCTTTCGGGACTAAAAATGAAGCAGTTCAGAAACTCACTTCAAACACTGCACCTTGGATCGCAAAACATTCTTCTTTGTAAATTATTGGGTTCATATACTTTGAATTTCTTTGACTTAGAACAGATATTCTGATACGAAGGTATTCTAATTGTTTTCTTTTTCGTGCTTTTTGTGTCTTTCGTGGCTCATTCTTTTTTACCACGAAATGCACGAAAATAATTTTAGGACGCAATTATTACGCTGATGTTTACTTTTCGATGCGATCTTTCACGATTACTCCTTTCCAAAGCAAAATCTCCCATGAAAAAAATCACCTCACTATTGCTCCTCGTTCTTCTCCTGCAAACATCTTCGGCCTTTTCGGCGGAAGCGAAGACTGCCAAGGGAGTTCATTGTTTGTTTATTGGACACAGCTTTTTTATTCCGGTGGCGCGGCGGTTTCCGGAGTTTGCGAAACAGGCGGGCGTAACTGAGCATACGCAGCAGGGTGTTTTTTCTGGCGGCAAAAGTGGTGCACCGGGTAGTTTGTGGGCAAACGAAAAGAAGAAGGCCGAGATTCTGGCGTTTCTAAAAACCGGCAAAGTCGAACTGTTGGGGATGACCTATTACAACGAAGACAACAGTTCAATTGAAGACTACAAAACATGGATCGACGAAGCATTAAAGCATAACCCAAAAACAGAATTCTTCATTGGGCTACCGTGGGGGACCAATGGAGCCGGCCGAGAAGTGGATGAGTATGTCGCAGCAGGCAACAAATTTCATGAAACGGTTTACGCCATCACGATTGTGAAGCTTCGCAAAATGTACCCTAACAACAAGATTCGATTTACCTACTACGGCCAAGCATCTTCGGAACTAAAGAAACGATTTGAATCCGGCAAACTGCCCGAACTAAAACAACTGATGGGCACCAAAGACGCCATCTATCGAGATCGATTAGGTCACGCGAACGCCATGCTGCTCGATCTTGCTGCGGTAGTCTGGCTATCGGCTCTTTACGAAGTCGATATCGACAAGGCCGAACTGAAGCTCGACTACCAAGCCGATTTAAAAGCGATAGCCAAAGAGATTCTGGCAAATGAAAAACGAGTTCAAGAAGCGTCTGCTGCGTCAACGCGGTAAGTTGCTTTGCTCAGCGTCATCACTAATCCCATTTCGATCTTGCTATTACCCCTTCATTTCGCGTATAGTCTCTCGGCCTGTGTGTTGGCTGGTTTTGGCTTTTCGTTTCTTTGATGGGTGATCTTATGCGTGCTGCTATTCAGCGGTTGTTAGACCAGTATTTGCCAGAGAATGTTGATGCTCAGTGGTTTCATAGCTCGGGGATTCCCTCGAAGAAACGGGCCAATGCGATTAGAACCTACGCACAACCGGCGATCAATGAAAGGGTGCTAGCGTTGGCCGATGGCACCGTGTTTGGATCGGCCAAAGAAGGGTTGATTATCACTGATCAAACTCTGTATGCCAGAACATTGGATGAAAAATTTAGTGTGCCGCTGTCTGAAGTGGCCGGGGCAACGCGGAAGTCGGGCTTTCCGAATTACTCAATTCAAATCAACACGCATGCTGGCGAAGAACATCTGATCGCAACTTGCTGCTTCACGAAACAACAAGAGAAACTCATCGAGTTCTTCGATGCACTTCCCCATGAATTTTCCGCTGATGTGCCTGCCGAAGAAATCATAGCTGGGCCGCCTGAATTCCGTGGCCCTAGACTAGCCGAATCAACGCGAGAGACGTTTGATTTAATTCAACCCATGTCTGTGCCAGAGACGGTGACGGCCCGAGAGATCAACTCCGCGTTGCGGCTGGTCGAATTCTGTGTGCCAGATGACTGTGAAGATATCGACCGCCACTTGGCCGAAGTTCTGGCAAGCGACACCGAACAGGTAATCGCCAAAGGCTACTGCAAATATGTTGGGTACAACAAACGTCAGGTCCGGGGTGTGTTTGTAGTCAGCAATCGAAGGCTCCGGTTGTTTTCGATGGAATCAGGTCTCAAACTGGTGTTTGTCGAAACCACCAAAAGCTTGTTGGGTAAATTGCCTCTCCCGTTTATCGATTCGATCTTGGGTTTCTTCCTGTTTACCATCCCAGGCAGCCTGCTGAATGCCCTGCGTGGCGGCAGCGATCACTTGATCGCCAAGGCCCTGGCGACGACCAACGAGCAATTGCTGTCAGACACGTGCCCACTGCGCAGTGTGAAAGAAATAACCTGGCAGCAACTGCATGATGTGGTAAGCGAAGTGAAAATTGGAACTGGCGTATGGACGAGTTTTAATTTTCTCAACAAATCGTTCGGCGTTTCATTTGTGCCACGCAAACTGACCGATGTGTTCCGAGGGCCGCAAGATATTATTCTTGATGGAACCGAAGTCATTGAGCCGCTACTGCAACTGGTGCAATCGATGGAAAACACATTGAGAGAACAGGGCGTTGAACTGGATTTTGATGATGAGAAGCAAAAGATATCTTTGCTGTTGGATGCTAAATTGGCCGCTGCGGCTTAGTGTGGGAAGGGCCTCGCGCAGAGACGGGGAAAACAATCTCAACCCGAAGCGTAAGCGAGGAGGAAGTGTAAAAAGATGAACCACCAAGGCACGAAGGCACGAAGGCACGAAGGCACAAAGAAGGAAAGATATTCAAGAGTTAGATAGTCCCTCGGGTGCCACTGGCTCCGCCAGTGTGTGCTGCAATTGGACCGGAGATCATGTAGATTTTTAACACAAGTTGAACCATTGTGATTCAAAATAATAGCTATCGAGTGAAGTTGATTTGCAATTCCGCACTGGCGAAGCCAGTGGCACACGCAAGGGAACTGCAATCGCACTTACTCATCGCTCGGCGAACTCTGTTGTCTCATCATGTTTGCCCAAAATCAAGCGGAGAGGTCATCCATGAACCTTTCCGCGAGTTCCCTGTAGATTACACTTCCAAAATGGAATCAACAATCAGATCATCGACTGCTAGTTCATCTTCAAATACGCTATCGATTAAATCCGACGATAAATTCTCATCAACCACAAGCGGTGCGACCACTGGCTGGTTGATTGCAATCAACACGGTATCGCTATCACTTTTGGCACCGCCGAGTCCTTGGTTCCCGAGATCGTTCGAGACGATCGTCAGGGACACATTACCCACAAAGTCTGCGGCAGGATTGTAAATCATACCTTCTAGCAATTGGTTGATTTGATTAATGGTTCCCACCAGTTTATGCCGTGCATTGATAAATCCATCGCTCAAGGTCAAGCTGCCAGAGTCTACCATGATCGAAGTTTCGATAATCGCATTGCCTGCATCAGGATCGCTCACTGAAATTGCGTTGGAGTTTGCAACCGAAAACTCAACCACAGAGTCTGAATCAACCTCTTGCTGGGCAGGCACTGCATTGATCGGTGGGGCATTCTGATCTTGCCCACTAGTAGGTGCGGTGATTGTAATCTCGATGTTCGCAGAAGACACGGCACCTTGTGTATCGGAGACTTCATAGCTGAACGAATCAACCGCAGATTGATCATCGACAAGCTCTGCATATTGGCCATTAGGGTCATACGTCAAGCTGCCATCGGCATTCATGCTTAACAGAGCCCCACTCGCCAGCTCAATCTCGTTGCCCATCGCTTCTGAATTCCCTTCGATTGAGACGACGGTGAGAGTATCTCCGTTGTCAATATCTTGGTCATTGTTGATCACGCCATTGGGAGCAATTGTTAAGGCCGTGTTGGCGTCGGTGTTAAACGAATCGTCCGCAGCAACCGGTGCTTCATTCACCCCTTCAATAGTGATCTCAACCGAAGTCGTTGAGGTTTCGCCATTGCTGTCTGCAACGGTATATTGAAATGAGTCGGTAGCAGATTGCCCTGCCGCTAATTCATCGAACTTGCCACTTGGATCATAACTAAAACTCCCATCAGCATTCAGTATCAGTTCTGCCCCAGAATCTAACACAACTGAAGTGCCTACCGCAGTCGCTTCACCATTGACTTCAGTCACCGTAAGCAAGTCGCCCTGGCTATGAGTATCATTCGTCAAGACACCAACTGGCGAGATTGATAATCGAGTATCTGCCGATGTTGCATACAAATCTTCAACAGCGACAGGTGTACTGTCCACTTCGTTGACCGTGACCGTAAAAGTCTCGTTGGTCGCGTTCACTCCATCGCTTACCGTGACAGTCACTAATGCCTGACCAGCTTGTCCTGCAATAGGAGTTGCTGTTACTGAACGGTCTTCGCCCGAACCGGTGATCACGATGTTTTCTAACGGAATCAATTCGGGGTTATCTGTTGCGGCTTGGACAAGTAAATTATCCGCAGAAGTTTCTGCATCACTTACCGTGAATGCCAGTGCAGACGCTTCGGCCCCTTCGTCCATGATTTGATCATTAATTTCACTGATCACTGGTGCTTCGTTGGGTGTAATCGATAATTCAAACGATTGGCTGTCGGCCAACCCGTATTGATCTAGCACAAGTAAGCGAACGACCACTGTTTCGGCCAGATGATCAATCTCCGGCGAGATCGTCAGTGTGGCAGATCGAGAATCTGGCTCTTGTGAAAGCGAAACATAACTGGGTGATTCAACATCGAGAAGAAATGCCAATGTTTGATCGAGATTGATATCAGTGGCCGGAACATCAATTTGAATTGATTCACCAGCGGTAACCGTTTGATTTTCGATCACGACCATATCTGGAGAATAATTGATGGCAATCGTACTGGTTACAGCCAGGCTTTCGTGTTGACCATCGTTGACTGTGATTTCAATCACACGCGAAATCGGATCGGCTTCCGCATTGCTATTGGTGTAGGTCAGAGATTGAATCACACGTTCATAGTTTTCAACCGAATCTTGGCCTGTGAGTAGAATGCTATTTTCGACGAACTCAACAGAAATAGCCGTATCCAAAGTGTCAATCGTTAGTTGGTCTGCTTCGCCGTCTAAACGATTGAGCATCTCAATTTTTGCTGAAACTAACGAATCGTTATTCATATCGGTGATCGTAAGTTCATTGCTTACCGCCGCGACTGGCGAACGACCAACATGAAATACGGTGGAATAATCGGTGCCGTCGACTTCAGCACCGTTGAGGTCGATCTCTGGTCTTCCCAATTGCACATCAATAAATAAGTCTTCCACATCGGCCAGTTGCGGCTGTCCATTTTCTACCGCAATCACACGAATGCGATGCAGCCCTTCTTGTGCCTCCGAAGGTGTCCAAGAGAATGTTCCATCAAAAGTCATGAAAGCACCCTCGGGCGTTTCATCGGGATCAGGGTCGAGCTGCATCATCAACTCACGGTCGCCAGGCTCGCCTTCGCTAAAACTTGCACCGGTGTCAAACAGATTAAATGTAATCGATTCACCGACAAACACAGATTGTGTTTCGACTTCGGATAAATCCAAATCAAGCGGCGTTGCTGTCATTACGCGACGCTCTTCAAGTTGTTCAGGCATGGAAGGTCGAAAATTGGATCGGTTAGAACGCATTGGAACTCTCTCCAAAAAGAATTAGGAATTGGCCTCGAAACCATTCGCAGGCACATCGGCCAGCATTGTTACGCGAAACCTAATTCGAGCTAGACTTTTTGTAGAGATTACAAAATATGATTCAGACAATCACCGCAGTGACAGCGTGGTGTAGCAACAAAACACAGTCCGAATTGTTCAAAACTGCAACAGGTAGATTCGCAGATCAACATGCGTTGATGATTTTAAAACGGATAGAAAATCATCGTTGAGATAGAGTACGACAAGAGTTACAGCAAATGGGTCACTGTTCAGACTTTGCCAAGCATCAACAGAGCAACCTATTCAAATATGACGATCTATTGATAGACAATCGTGTGCTATAATATCACCGCTAGTAGAGAGACACGCTGAATGATTGATCAATGGGTGTGGATTAGCTGATCATAAAATCTGATCATAAAAAAAGACCACTTTCTGCGAATAGCAAAAAGTGGTCTCGAAGTTTTCAGATTAGATTAAGCGTTAAACCCTACGGTTTTTCAACAACTTCATCACCTTCACGAGTTGCTAAAGCACGGTAGGTATTGATATCAACAACATCAGGAATGAACGCAACTGAACCATCGGCATAGGCAAATTGAGCACCGCCTGGATGATTACTATGGAAACTATAATTCCGTCCCCAATCGCCTCGGCCCCAAATCTTGCCATTGGGTTGTTTGTAATTAAGTGGAATAGCACATGTACCAGTGGTATGATTGTAGTGACACCAACTTCCCGTATGGTTAGCGAAGGTATTTGAAGATTCTCCAAATAGGAAAGTGTTACTTGTGCCATCGGTGATATTCGAAAACTTGATTAATTGAGCACTCCCATGTGGTATTTCGGTCCAGGGAATTGGTGAGCTGTTCCAAGGTTTGCGCACCATAAGGCGATCAAAACAACCATTGCCTCTATCTAGACCATGGCCTGATCCTCCAGGTTGGCTAACTCTGTGATCTCTCCATTGCCAATTTGATCCAGAAACTCCTTTATAGCTTGTGCAAAAAGAACCTCCGTTAGAGCCGAACCCACCATTTGCAGACGGAGCAAGTTCTTTCACATTATCACTAGGACAACGTATGCCATCGAATGTCTGTTGTCGAACTCGTTTGCCGCCAACCAAAAGGTCTTTCATTGCCAAAGCATCTAAGCCTTCTCCTGGCTTGATTTGGTCATGCAGATTATTTTCCTCAATAAAAGGGAGAACAAATGCAATCCAACTATAGCCTTTACTACTGTCATTATAATGTCCATCGTGAACATTAAACGGGAAGGTGCCATGCGTATCATGGTGATTGTGAGATGCCAAAGCAAGTTGCTTTAGCTGATTCGTACACGAGATACGTCGTGCTGCTTCACGTGCTTGCTGGACCGCTGGCAAGAGTAAAGCAATTAAAATTCCGATGATCGCAATCACGACCAATAATTCGACGAGCGTAAAACCGCCTCGCCTGGGCTTAAAACCCAATGATGAATAAGAACGCATAATATAGTACTCCAAAAATAGAAATGAGAAAAGTGAATAGATAAAAATAGAATAGTTAGTTTGCTTCAACCCCGTCTTTAGGCTCTAGCACAATGTTAAAGTCTCCCCCCTCTTTGACCTCAATACTAAGTGGTGTCGTTTCAGGAGAGGTGTATTCAGCACGAACCTTTGAAGGTGTTGGATCGTATGGATCGGCACCTGGCACTGCGGGCGCTTCGATATTAACGATTACCTTGTACCAACCTGGGATCGCTCCCTCTTTGGCAGTTGTGTACAGAATATATTTGCCATCTGGCTCTATCAAAGCTGTTGCTGTGATCTGACCAGGAATGCCTTTTTCAGCATCCGGTTCAAATGCGACCATTCCATCAGTGGCAATCGCGTCTCCATTGGTGACCGTGCCAGTGACAGGGATGAGTGTAGGGGCCCCATAACCACAACCGACAAAAGCGATTAATGATAGTAATGAACCGAACTGAAGAACCCTACGAAGCATAAGTATGGATGATCCTAAAAAGGTAGAAGGGAAAATTGTTATTTTGCTTCTAGTGTGATGTTAAAATCACCACCTGCTTTGACTTCAATACTCAGAGGTGTTTTTTCTAGTGAGGTGTATTCAGCACGAACTGCTGAGGGAATTTCAGCGTATTCATCAGCACCTTCAGCAGCAGTACCCTCGATATTAACCGTTACCTTGTACCATCCAGGCACTGCTCCCTCTTTGGCAGTTGTGTACAAGATATACTTGCCATCGGATTCGATCAGCCCTGATGCCGTTGATTGGCCATCGGTAGTGCCTTTTGCGGTATCGGGTTCAAAAGTGACAGTTCCACTAGTGGCAAGAGCATCACCATTGGTAACTGTGCCAGAGACAGGAGTGAGTGAAGGGCCACCGCCATCACAACCAACCAACGCGATTAATGAAAGCAATGAACCGATCTGAAAGACTCTAAGAAGCATGATTAGATTTTCCTGATATGTTTTTATGAAAAAAAAGTCTTTACTGTAATTTCAACCCAGAGGATCTTTTACAGAAAAGGATAAATAAGAGCATGAAGACTAAACGTCAAAAGAAAAGGGCAATGCGTGGAAAAGAGCAGTGAGATCAAATTGGTATTGGTAAACCAAGGAATTACATCACCGGTCCTTCAACTTATCAAAGAAGAAGGTAGCTTCACGCTATGAAAGCAGAGCAGGTATAGTGAAAAGTACTTAATTAGTGTAGGAAATTAAGTGAAAGTAGAACTTCATTATAGTGAACTTAATGGCGAACAAAAGGGCATATTGGAAATTGGAGGAAAAAAATAAAAAAAAACGGATTTCAGATGTGCAATGAGCCACCCATAATAGGAGTGTTTGCATCTCAGAACTTAAAACATCACAATAGCAGTATCTCGATTAGCCCATAGTCCAAACCCACCAAGGAATCCAAAATGAATCAGTCCACAATGACCCGATGCTTCTTACTCTTAGGCGTCCTCATTTCCAGTAGCCTTTTTGCAGAAGACAAAGATGGTTTCGTACAAATGTTCAACGGCAAAGACCTCACTGGTTGGAAGACCAACGGCAATTGGGTGATTGAAGAGGGAAATGTGCTTACCTTAAAACCGCGTGAAGGAGAGTCTGGCTGGCAGCGGTACGACGATTACATTGCCACCGATCGGAAGTACGGGAACTTCATTTTAGACCTTGAGTTTAAATTCAACGCCACCGGGAACTCAGGCGTTTTCATGCGAGTAGGTGACTTAAAGAACCATGTCACCAGCGGTTTTGAAATTCAGATTTTGGACACCCATGGGAAGAAGAAATTCGGCGCCCATGATTGTGGCGGATTAATCGGCACATCGGCCCCAGCGAAGATGGTTGTTAAACCAGCCGGAGAATGGAATCGGTACACGATCACGCTGAAAGGCAGTCATCTCAAAGTAATTCAAAACGGAGTACCAATTCAAGACCTCGACTTGAGCGAAACGAAACTGAGTGACCGCCCAGCCAAAGGGTATATTAGCTTCCAAGACGAAGCCAAACGCATTTGGTATCGCAATGTACGAATTAAAGAATTGAAGTAAGACCGGTCAGCCACTCCAGGTGCCTGGAGTGGCCATTCTTAGTGGGTTATTAGCATGAATGCGTTCAATTGTGCGACTATTGATCTCAATTTCTATTTTCAGGCAGTTGTGCTATAATAAATAGTCCCGCTTTGCATGTTGGAACAGACAACCATCCCCTGGTTTTGTCAGGCTTAAAACTTACCTCTCTAGAGAGTCTTATGATGATGAGCAAACAGCTCGCTTCTACCCTTTTCGGCTTGGCTATTGTATTCACGATTTCCAGCAGCCAAGCAGTTGATGCGGCAAAACCTAACCAGAGTAAAGCGGTCGATTTTGCTCGCGAGGTTTTCCCAATTTTTCAACGTTCTTGTATTGAGTGCCATGGCGCTGAAAAGCAGGAAAGTGATCTGAGATTGGATGAGAGAGAGAATTTACTTGATTCTGGGATGATCGAAATTGGCAATTCGGATGAGAGTGAACTAATACATAGAATCTTGCTGCCACGCGGTCACGACGATGTCATGCCTTCTCTAGGTGAACCTCTATCAAAGAGACAGGTCTCGATCATAAGACGCTGGATTCAACAAGGGGCAAACTGGCCACAAGACTTCAAACCAGCAGGACATTGGGCATACCTGTCTCCCAAGAAATTAGAACTTCCTGAGGTTGAGAATGCAGACTGGGCCAAGTCACCGATTGATGCTTTTGTGTTACAGCGTGCGGAAGAAGAAGGGCTTTCTATTTCGCCAAAAGCTAGGCCAGAGAAATTAATTCGCCGCGCCTATTTTGATTTGATCGGCCTGCCGCCAACACCGGAGGTAGTCAATGCCTTTGTTGCTAACCCTACCGAAAAGCACTTTGAACAAATTGTTGATGAGCTACTCAAGCGTCCACAATTTGGTGAGCGTTGGGCCAGACCGTGGCTAGACTTGGCACGCTATGCTGATTCGCACGGGTTTCAGCGTGACAACTTGCGTGACATTTGGGCCTATCGAGATTGGGTGATTAAGGCGCTTAACGATGACATGCCGTTTGATCAATTTACGATTGAGCAAATCGCTGGCGACTTACTTCCCAATGCAACCGAATCGCAGAAAATTGCCACCGGTTTTCACCGCTGTACACCGACCAATGTTGAAGCCGGATCGTTGCCCGAAGAGACCCGCATCGAACAGGTGATTGACCGGGTGAACACCACGGGCGCCGTTTGGTTAGGGACAACTCTCGAATGTTGTCAGTGCCATGATCATAAGTATGATCCGTTCAGTCAGAAAGATTACTATCAACTGCTGGCCTATTTCAACAATACCGAAATGGAAGCAGACCGAGTGTCGAAATCTCCGAGCTCGATTAAGTTCAAAGGACCGTCGATGTCGCTCGTCAATAAAGAGCGAGATTCAAAGCGGGTCGAACTACAAAAACAAATAGCGGTTGTGAAAAAACAACAGGCTGAGCGAAGTAAAGAACTAGATGCAACGCTTGAAGAATGGGTTGCCAGCATTTTCCAAACTCTTGAAGAATCACCGCAAACGCATACTCTTGCTGTAGATCAGTTTCTTTCCGAAGGAACGACAGATTCTTATAAAGTTCTTGAAGATGGCTCCATCTTGTTAGTAGGTGGCGATCCGCCTACGAACGACCACTATCAGGCAAGTTTTCGTACCGAAGTTCCCGAGATTCGAGCATTCAGACTTGATGCCTTGCAGCACGATTCTCTTCCAGGAAAAGGACCAGGTCGAGGTGATCCTGTTCGGCGGAATTTTGTGCTGAATAAGTTCTCCGTTGAACTCCGTGAGATTGATGCAGATGAGAATGGCAAACGTAAGACAAAGCAGCTGGCCTTCTCGTCAGCCAAAGCCAGTTTTTCACAAACTGGTTGGGATGTTGCCGGAGCGTTAGATGACACACCAAAATCAGGTTGGGCTATTGCACCAAAATTCAATGAATCGCATTGGGCCGTGTTCATTTTAGACGAACCGCTGAATGTTCCAGAAAACATGGAAATCGTGGTATCGCTTGCCCATGAATATGGTGGAGCAAGAGCGATAGGTAATCTGAAAATATCAGCGATTACTGGTAATTACGATGCGGATTCGATACCTGGCGATATTGTTAAAGCGGCCAAAAAGCCAACCGAGAAATGGTCAAAGCAAGATCGCAAGAAATTGCTCGATTATTGTGTCGCTCAAGATAAAGTGACAAAAAAACTAAAACAAGATTCCACAAAGGTTCAGAAGCAGATCACACAACTGGCTCCAGATACCACACTCGTGATGATCGAATTAGATGAAGCACGCAAGTCCACGATATTTGAACGGGGTGATTACCGGAATCCTGGCGAAGGTGTTTTGCCAGGCACGCCGGCCGCACTGCATGATTTGCCGAAGGGACCGTCCAATAGATTGGCGTTAGCAAAATGGTTAGTTGCTCAAGAGAATCCGCTGGTAGCACGAGTCACTGTCAACCGCTGGTGGGCCGAGCTTTTTGGCAGAGGGATCGTGCCAACGCAAGAAGATTTTGGCATCAAAGGTGATTCGCCCACGCATCCAGAACTTTTAGATTGGTTAGCAGTCGAGTTCATGGAAAATGGTTGGTCGATGAAAAAACTGTTGAAGACCATCGTGCTTTCAAACACGTACCAACAGTCGTCGAACATCACTCCAGAGGCGGCTAAAAAAGACAATATAAATCAATGGCTGACCCACGGGCCTCGCTTCCGAATGGATGCCGAGATGATTCGTGACAACGCTTTGTCCGTTTCAGGCCTACTTAGCTTGAAGCAGTTTGGTCCATCGATTTACCCGTACCAACCAGATGGTTTATGGAAAAAGGTAGGTGGTGATTCATATAACTACAAAGTCAGCCCCGGTTCTGAACAATATAGGCGAGGTCTTTATGTGATTCTAAAACGTGGCTCACCCTATCCCAGCTTTAGTAACTTTGACGCAACGGCCCGGCTCGCGTGTACTGTCAGCCGTTCTCGAACCAACACGCCGCTTCAAGCTTTGACTTTACTGAATGACCCCGTCTATGTCGAAGCGGCGAAAGCACTGGCAAAGCGTGTGATTGTTGACCGTGGCAAAGAGCCCTTGGAAACACAATTAGATTATGCGTTTCAACTTTGCACCGCTCGCAAACCAACTGATAGCGAACGCAATGCGATTCAGCATCTTTATCAACAGCAATTAAGTAGTTATAAAAAAACAAACTCAGACAAACAGGCTCCAGCTGCCGAGATGAATGCTTGGACAAGCGTTGCTACGGTACTGTTGAATTTGCATGAAACAATTACTAAAGACTAATTCGACCCCTGATATTTAGTAAAAGCAGTTCTGCTTACAACTGGAATTTAAGTCATGACTATCTCACATATCGATTCTCTATCTCGTCGCAATTTTCTCAATTCATGTGGAATTGGATTTGGTGGCATAGCGTTGGCTTCCATGCTAAATGACGATTTAGGGGCTGCCCCGCTTAAAACGCACTTTGAGCCCAAAGCAAAACATGTGATTTATTTGCACATGATTGGTGCCCCGTCGCAGCTTGATATGTATGACGAAAAACCGGAACTGGTGAAACGACATAACCAGCCCTGCCCTGCTGAGGTGACCAAAGACCGTGACTTTGCCTTTATTGGTAAAACATCAACACTCGGTGGCTCTCCATGGAAGTTTAAGAAGCATGGCGAAAGTGGTCAGGTGCTGTCTGAACTACTTCCCAATCTCGGTGAAGTTGCTGACGAGTTGGCCATCATGCGTTCGGTGCATACCGACGAAATCAACCATGCCCCGGCGCAGATGATGTTGCACTCTGGCTTCGGCCAGGGCGGACGCCCTAGCTTTGGTTCGTGGGTCAATTATGGACTCGGTTCTGAAAACAAAGACATGCCAGGTTATGTTGTTTTACTGAGTGGGCCTGCCGGTGGAGCAGGTGCGAGCTTGTGGTCAAGTGGATTTTTGCCGAGTGTTCATCAAGGAATTCAATTTCGATCACAAGGTGATGCGGTTTTGTTTCTCTCAAATCCAGAAGGACACTCTCAGGCAGATCGCAGAAGAGTTCTAGACACACTAGGTCAACTCAATCAACAGCAACTTGAAGTGACCGGTGATCCTGAGATTGAGACACGAATCAAACAATACGAAATGGCCTATCGTATGCAAACATCGGTGCCAGAACTGATGAGCATTGATAATGAAACCAAAGAAACCATAGAGCTTTATGGGGCACAGCCAGGCAAGGCTTCCTTCGCCAATAATTGTTTGTTAGCCAGAAGAATGGTTGAAAGTGGCGTTCGACTCATCGAACTCTACGATGCCGATTGGGATCATCATGGTGGAATCGAAACTAGCTTACCTAAGAAGTGTAAAGAGATTGATCAACCCATCGCCGCGTTAATTAAAGATTTAAAACGCCGAGATCTTCTGAAAGACACCTTAATTATCTGGGGGTCAGAATTCGGGAGAACTCCATTGCAACAAGGTGCCAAGCCAAATAACAAAGGGCTGACAGGCCGTGATCACCATAAAGATGCGTATACAATGTGGATGGCCGGAGGCGGCGTCAAAGGGGGCACAAGCTATGGGCAGTCGGATGACTTTGGTATGGACGTAGCTGAAAATGGAGTTCATGTCCATGATTTGAACGCCACGATGCTTCACCTGTTGGGCATTGATCACCTACGGCTAACCTATCGATACCAAGGTCGTGAATTCCGCTTGACCGATGTCCATGGAAATGTGATCAAAGATATTCTTGCTTAACATTACGTCCTTTAGACGATTTATAATTTTCCTGTGCCGAACGCTTTAATCTCGGTGTGGCCGTAGGCCATCAGTGGCGACAGGAGTCAGGAATTCACCGATTTCTGATGAGAGCCCTTTATTCACGCGAGTATCCCAATCTCAAGCGCAAAGCGTAAGTTTTGAAGTTGCGCGGTATTAATTTCGGGTGGCCGCGATGTTGGTTTTGGAGAACGCGAACCACTCAATAACGCTTATTCAAAACGACGCCGGGATCGACGCTAGTCGATCAGAGGTTAGAGAGGTTTCTATTTGCCTCGTGCAGAAGTAATCCCAAGCGCGAAGCGTAAGCGAGGACGAAGTTTAATTGTGCTTCCTCCTCGCTAACGCTTCGCGCTTGTGATTGGGAAAAAATACGCACGTGAATGAAGAGCCCCAATTGAGTTCGGTCAATCTTGGCCGCTTTAACCTCTGATGGCCTACGGCCACACCGACGACGTTCCGAATACGGTTGATCCTGAAGCACAGCCAACTCCGGAACCGTCGGCGGTGCTACCCGGCATACGAAATCCGTTGCGGAGCTGATATTTTCGTAGCGGAACAACAATGTAAATAAAGCACTCTATGTCGCATTCCGGTGTTGCTCTATGCGATTAATACGCTTTCAAATATCACTGTTGAGATTGAATTGCACTTCTATCATGCGAGTATCATAGCATTTGAGAAAATGAGCCGTTTCGAGTAAGATAGATAAAGTCCAGACTTTGGGTTTCCCTCTCTTAAAAACACAATCAAGGAACTGTTGATGAAACTATTATGCTTCACCGTTGCCGTATTGATGACTTGCCTCTCTACTTTTGAACTCAATGCAGCAGACAAGGTTGCCATAACAAAAGGTCAGAAAATTGCATTTCTTGGAGATTCTATCACTGCCGCTGGAGCCCGAAACGGTGGTTACTGCGACCTTGTGATGAAAACCCTGAATGGCCGTGGCTTAGAATTGACATCTCAATATGCTGGCATCGGTGGTCACAAATCAAATCAAATGCTGGCCCGATTAGAGAAAGATGTGCTTGATCACAAACCCAATTGGATGACACTTTCTTGCGGCGTGAATGATGTTTGGCACGGCGAGCGTGGTGTTGCACTGAAACCTTACAAAAAGAACATCACTGAAATTGTTGACCAAGCCCAAGCTGCTGGTATCAAGGTCGTGCTGTTGACTTCCACCATGATCAAAGAAGATCAAGCCAATGACCTAAATCAAAAACTAGCACCCTACAATCAGTTCATTAGAAAACTAGCGAAGAAAAAGAAATGTTTGCTTGCAGATGTAAATGCAGAGATGCAAGCTGCACTAAAGGAATTTCCTGCTGATGCAGAAAAAGGCAAGCAGCTCACAAGCGATGGAGTTCACATGAACGCATTAGGCAACCAGATGATGGCCAAAGGCGTGTTGAAAGCATTGGGTCTGTCAGACGAAGAGATAGCTGCCGCTGAAACCGAATGGAACAAGAAATAAACGGCACTGTATTTCCTCTATTTATGACCAACGTCAATTAACGTATTACGTTAAACGCTGTGACCGTGTTGGTTCGTGTCTATAAAAAGAAAGAAATGACCGCGTGATCATTTATCGGATATCTCTTGTATTGTTGGTTCTTGCAGTTTGCACTCCCGTGCATGCAGACGAAACTGTTGTTGATTTTAAGGATCAGATTGCACCGATCTTTCAGCAACATTGCGTAAAGTGTCATTCACCCAACATCAAAAAGGGCGACTTTTCACTGGCCACTATTGATGACCTGAAGGCGAACGAGTATGTCATCGCCGGTGATCCTGATGGCAGTTATCTGATTGAGTTGGTCACATCGCAAGATGGTGATCCGTCTGCCATGCCGCAGAAAGCTGATCCACTGTCGCCGGAACAGGTTAGCCTGTTGCGGCAATGGATTACCGAAGGTGCAGCTTGGCCTAGCGATGTCGTTGTAAAGGAAAAGTCCAAGGCGGATGCAACTTGGTGGGCCCTACAGCCATTGAAAACGGGTCAGACTGGAAGCACTAGCCACGAGACCATCGACGATTTCTTGCAAGCGAAGCTAGCCGAAAACAAATTGACGTTCAATTCGCCAGCAGACCGTCGTACATTGATTCGCCGTGCGAGTTACGACTTGATTGGCCTGCCACCGACACCAGCAGAAGTTAAAGCCTTCGTCAATGATCCCGATGTGAATGCTTATAAAAAATTAATCGACCGATTACTGGCGTCGCCTCATTATGGTGAACGCTGGGGTCGACACTGGCTAGATGTCGTCCGTTTTGGGGAAAGTGTTGGCTATGAACAAAATCTCATCATCGATAACATCTGGCCGTTTCGAGATTATGTCATTCGTTCGATCAACGAAGATAAGCCGTTCGACCAATTTATTCGAGAGCACATTGCAGGCGATGTATTCGGCAAGGACGATCCCAATGTGGCCGTAGGCTCAGCGTTCCTAGTAGCGGGCCCCTATGACGGCGTCGGAAATCAGGATGTGGTCCAGGCGGCCCAGATTAGAGCCAATACCCTGGACGAAATCATTAGCGCAACGGGCGAAGCGTTTCTCGGAATGACGCTAGGATGTTCGCGATGCCATGACCATAAGTTCGATCCGATTACGCAGGAAGACTACTATGGTTTGTATGCAACTTTCTCAGGCATTCGTCACGGTTCGGTGCCATTGGCAACACCACAAGAGCATGCGGCACGTGGGGAAAAACTCAAGCCGTTGAACAAACGTAAAGCGGAATTGGAAAAAACGAAGAGCCAAGTCGATGCCAACATTCTAAAGCGTGCTCGCGAAAAACTGGCGGATTACGAAGCCACTTGGCCCCGCGAACCTGTCGACCGCACCGGGACAGAAGACCGGTTTGAGCCGATCACGGCAAAATTTATCCGGCTAGTGTGTGAAGCGCAGGATGGCAACCCGAACTCGACATCGGGATTTGGTATCGAAGAATTTGAAGTGTGGTCGATTGGAAGTGACTCAAAAAATGTTGCACTGGCCAAAAACGGCGGCAAGGCAACCGGAAACGCCCGAACGATTGAGGACTTCCCCGGAGCCTACGGACCACAACTTGCTATTGATGGAATGACGGGTGCCCGGTTTTTAGCGAAGAGCAATGATCTGACGATTGAACTAGCCGAGCCGACATCGATTGATCGCGTGGTGTTTTACAGTGCCCGAAAAGAGACGACACCCGAACAACGTAAGTTCACCTTTGTCGCCGAGTATCGAATTGAAGTTTCTGAAAACGGCAAACAGTGGCAGGAGGTTTCTAGCAGTCGTGATCGCAAGCCGATTGCTCAACCGGCGTTTGTAAACCACCGCCTGCTGCAACTCGAAACAAACAACGAAGACCGCAACGAAAAGCAACGTCTTAATAAAGAACTTGGAGCGGTGAAGCGGAAGATCGCTCAAGTTCCTACAATACCTTCCGTCTGGATTGGTAGCCGTGTAGCGGCCGATGCAAAGGGGCCGTTTAACGTGTTTATTGGTGGGAATCCTCAGAAGAAAGGGGATGAAGTTGTCCCCGCGAGTCTAGCCATCCTCTCTAAACAGGGTGACGCCAACTATCGGCTTGCTGCCGATGCACCTGAAGCCAAACGTCGACTGACTTTCGCCGACTGGCTAGTGAATCCTGATAATCCGCTCACGCCGCGTGTGCTGGCCAATCGATTGTGGCATTACCATTTCGGGACAGGAATAGTCGATACGCCCAGTGATTTCGGCTACATGGGTGGGCGACCGTCGCACCCCGAGTTGCTTGACTTCCTTACGCTCAAGCTTAAAGAGAATGGCTGGCGTTTCAAGGAAATGCACCGGCTGATCATGTTGTCGCAGGCTTACCAGCAATCGTCCGCATTTCGAGACGAAGCTGCGAAGATTGATGGAGACTCGCGGTTGTTGTGGCGATTTCCACCTCGCCGACTCTCGGCGGAAGAAGTTCGCGATACGATCCTGATGGTGAGTGGAAAACTGAATGTGTCTGGTCTCTCTAAATCAAATTCCAATTCAGAGAAACCCAAATCGGTGAATCAGGCTACAGTCGGTGGCCCAGGCTTCCGGCTTTACCAATTGATGCGGGACAATGTTAGTACTTATGTACCGCTTGATCAACACGGCCCAGAGACTTACCGCCGTGCCGTGTACCATCAGAATGCCCGCGCATCGGTGGTTGATTTGATGACCGAGTTTGATCAGCCAGATTGCACTTTCTCTACTCCCAGACGCTCCAATACCACTACACCGCTACAGGCACTCACTCTGCTTAACCACAGTTTTACGCTCGACATGGCTACCGCGTTTGCAGAGCGTTTGAACCAGGAAGCAGGTGACGACATCACGGCGCAGATCGATCGTGCGTACCAGCTTTGTTATGCACGAAACGCATCCACTGAAGAGATCACCGCGTGTCGAGAGTTAATCCGCGACCACGGGGTGATCGCCTTCTGCCGTGTTATTCTAAATACCAGCGAGATGATTTATGTCAATTAATCAATTCCAACTTGCGGAACTAACACGTCGCAAATTCCTCGGCAATGTTACCTCTGGGCTTGGGGGCATTGGGCTAATGCAGCTTTTAAGCAGCTCGGCCTCGGCTGAACAATCAGCATGGCAGCCAGGGCGAGGGCAGACGCATCATCAACCGAAGGCCAAACGCGTTCTGCAAATCTTCTGTCCTGGTGCAGCTTCGCATATCGACTTATGGGAACACAAACCATCGCTCGCAAAGTACCACGGCAAGCCGTTGCCTGGCGAAGAGAACTTCGTATCGTTTCAGGGCAAGAACGGTAATATTATGCAGAGCCCATGGGCCTTCACTCCATCGGGCGAAAGTGGCAAGCAAATCACGTCCATGTTGCCGCACATGGCGAAGCATGTCGACGACATTGCATTTATCCATTCGATGCATAGTGAGACCAACACGCATGGCCCCGGCTGCGTATTTATGAATACCGGACATCCGACGGAAGGATTTCCTAGTGCCGGTGCCTGGACCAGTTATGCACTCGGCAGTGAAAACGAAAATTTACCGGCATTTGTAGCGATTACCGATACCCGAGGCGAACCGCCCAACGGCAAAGCGAACTGGTCCAACGGATATCTGCCCGCCCGACATCAGTCTATCATGATGAGCGATCAGCGGTCGATTCGGAATCTGACCCGACCTGGCTCAATTTCTGAAGCAGAAGACATCGCATCAAGAAAGCTACTCGCTCAACTAAACGGCAACTTCGCGGCAGCCAATCCGGCGGAGAGTGATCTGCAAGCCCGCGTTGCAGCGTATGAACTGGCCGCACGGATGCAATTGTCTGCACCGGAAGTGTCTGATCTTTCGCGCGAGACGTCCGAAACGCATAAACTGTATGGCACGCAAGATGAGAATTCGCTCAAGGCGGCTTACGCACGGAACTGCCTGCTGGCTCGGAGATTGCTGGAACGCGATGTGCGTTATGTGAATTTGTATTGCGCCTCGCGAGCATCTGGCGTCGATGGTTTATTGAATTGGGACGCCCATAAAACGCTCAAAGCAGACTATGAGCGGCACTGTCCAATCTTCGATCAACCCACCGCGGCACTGCTGACCGATCTTAAACAATCAGGTCTGCTGGAGGACACGCTAGTGCTCTGGACCACCGAGTTCGGTCGTATGCCTACACATCAGGCTGGTACCGCAGGCCGGGATCACAATCCAGACGGCTTCACCTGCTGGATGATGGGAGCCGGTGTGAAACCGGGTGTTAGCTACGGAGCAACTGACGAATTCGGCCGTCGCGCGGAAATAAATCCAACGACCGTCTGGGACTTCTACGCCACGGTCTTGCATCTGCTAGGATTCCAACACGAACAACTGACCTGGTACCACAATGGCCTCAACCGAAGACTGACCGATGTGCATGGGCACGTGATTAAGGAAATACTCGCGTGACCGGTAGTCCAAGCATCAATCGTATTCTAATCGTTTCATGTGTTTCCCTCGTAAGTAGTTCACTTCACGCCTTGGAGAAAAGTTCCAAGCCTCCTTTTAGAGGGCACGAAACCTTCGATGTTCTGAAGCCAGAGCATTTCACAAAATTCCCTGAAAAGAATTCCCGAGTCAGAGAAGGTGTCCTCTGGACTCATGGCAAAAGTGGGAACAAATATCCACCATCGGTTGGCATTCCCATTGCTGAGAAAGATTGCACGCTTTCCTTCAAATACCGTCACTTGGGTGATGGGGGTATGATCTGGTTTTTCATTAATGGAGAAGATGGATTTGGCAGTTTTGATCACCTTCTTCGGGTTAAATTAACGAGAGCCGGAGTTGCGGTTCAAGTCGATGGACATTCTAAGGATGCTAACCATCCAAAACGACAAGCGGACAGGAAGCCAGATAAAGTTAGCGGTGCGTACCGTTTGCCCGAAAAACTGCCGTTGGATAAGGTCAATCTTACAGAAAATAAATGGCATCAAGTAAAATTGGTGTTCATAAAAAATAAAGTGACGATCAGTCTCGATGACAACTTATGGACCAAACAGTTATCGCGTCCTGGTTTTGTTTATGAAAAGCAGGAATTATACTGGATGCTCAATGGTGGTGATCAAGGAATTGAAATTGATGATGTAAAAGTCGTCGCCAATTAATTAATCAGTAAAGAACTTTAGGTATCACAATGAAACCAACAATAATAATTCAGATGATTCTGGTGGCTTCAGTTGCCACGACGACTATCGCCGAACCACAACGGAGTGCGACCACGTCAGACAGAATTCGACTTGCCAAAGGCTTTGATATCGAATTAATTTATTCTGTTCCTCGCGACGACCAGGGTTCGTGGGTTGCGATGTGCCAAGACGACAAAGGGCGATTGATCGTCAGCGATCAGTACGGCGGACTGTTTCGCTTTCCTATTCCCAAACTAGGCGAGAAAGTCGATCCAGCATCTATCGAGCAAATCACTTATACCGAGGATAACACTAAGGCCAGACCAGATGAACCGAAGCCGAAGAAAGCAGATAACGCCGAATTGCGGAAACTTCCCAATATCGGGCACGCTCAAGGGCTCTGTTATGCGTTTGACAGCCTTTACGTGGTGGTCAACTCTCGGGCGAGTTCCACAGGCTCAGGCGTGTTTCGCTTACTAGATACCGATGGCGATGATCAATTCGATAAGATTGTGACCATTAAAGCGTTGGATGCCACCGGTGGAGAGCATGGGCCGCACGCAATCTTGCCGGCACCAGATGGAAAACATCTCTATATAGTCATGGGGAATCAGACAGCATTGCCTGAAGATTATACACATTCTCGTGTACCAGAGGTCTGGGCTGAAGATCAACTCTTCCCCTCACTTCAGCATTTCATGCGAGGAGCAGAGGCTCCGCTTGGGCACGTTGCACAGATCGATCCAGAAGGTAAAACTTGGGAAATCGTCGCAACCGGATTTCGCAATCAGTATGACGCAGCAGTAAACAAAGATGGAGAACTTTTTACCTACGACGCCGATATGGAGTGGGACTTAAACACGCCCTGGTATCGACCAACTCGCATCAACCACGTGATCGATGGAGCCGAGTTTGGCTGGCGTGTCGGTTCAGGTAAGTTCATGGACTACTGTAGTGATACCTTTGGAGCCGTTGTTGATATCGGTCCTGGTTCTCCGACTGGAGTAACCTTTGGCTACGGGGCCAAGTTCCCTGCTAAATACCAGAACGCAATGTTCGTTTGCGATTGGTCCTACGGTAAACTTTATGCCGTTCATATGGAACCCAAGGGCTCCACTTACACTGCAAAGTTTGAAGAATTCGCCAGTGCTCAACCACTTCCTTTGACCGACATCCTGGTCAACCCAGCAGACGGCGCCATGTATTTCACCATCGGTGGCCGCCGAGTTCAGTCTGGTCTCTACCGTGTTACTTACATCGGGGATGAATCTACTGCGCCAGCACCATCTGATTCCAATGGTGAAAAGGCCCGTCAACAGCGACATGCTCTTGAAACGTTTGTTCAAAAAGATGCAGCCGAAGCAGATGCGAGACAGTTAGATAGAATCTGGAAATCGCTAGGCTCGCAAGATCGTGGCATCCGACATGCGGCTCGCGTGGCACTTGAGAAACAGCCGGTGAAAAACTGGAAGCCACGCCTCGCTGGCGAACAGCATCCAGTTCTGGCTACCGCCGCAATGATCGCGTTGGCCCGGACCGATGGAGAAAACTCGGCACCGGTCATCCTCAATAAATCAATGAGCTTCAACTACGGCACACTTAGGAACCGCCAAGAGCGTCTTGATCTCCTTCGGTGCATTACGCTGGCTCTGACTCGTGGTGGAGAACCGAAGCCGGCGTTGAAAAACAAACTAATCGTTTGGCTAGATGAGATCTATCCTGCACGCACACCGGAAGAGAACCGTGACTTATCTGGCATCATGGCATTTCTTCAGGCACCATCTGCCGCCAAGAAAGGAATGGCACTATTGGCAAATGCCTCGGGTCAGGAAGAGCAAATCGGATATGCCCTCAACTTGCGTCACGTTAAGAAAGAGTGGACACCGGAATTAAGGAAGCAGTATTTCAAGTGGTTTGTCAGAGCCGGTAACTACCAAGGCGGCGCACGTCTACGGAATTATCTGGACGACGTTAAACAGCACGCAATCGACTCAGTTCCAGCGAAACAGATAACTCCTGCTCTGGCGAAAATTATCAAGACCCAACCCAAAGAGGGCGATCCACAGTTTACCCTCGAACCCCGAGATTTTGTCAAAGCGTGGGCCAGGAAAGATCTAAACAAATTACTAAGCGAGGGATTGCAGAAGGGCCGCGACTTCAAGAATGGGCGACAGATGTTTGGTGCCGGATCTTGCTACGTCTGTCATCGCTTCAAAGGCGAAGGCGGAGCCGTTGGCCCTGACCTGACCGCGGCAGGCGGCAAGTTCAGTCCGCACGATCTACTAGAATCAGTGATTGATCCGAACAAGGTAATCAGTGACCAGTATAGTGCGAGTAATTTCATGCTTGATAGTGGGCTCATTATCAACGGTCGGATCATGAACATGAAGGGCGATACCTATTGGATTAATACCGACATGATGAAGCCTAGTGCCATTACCAAAATTAACCTGAATGACATCGAAGCAATCAAGGCTTCCCCCGTTTCCATGATGCCTGCTGGCCTTCTTTCGACAATGAAAAAAGAAGACATCCTTGATCTGCTCGCTTACCTCATCTCCGGCGGCAATCCAGAGCATGCGTTGTTCGCTGAGTAAAGACGCATCGATAAACCATGAATGATCTAAAAATTGATATCGTTATTTAATTTGCGTGATAGTGTAGGCTCTCTTTCAAATAAGGGTCTTTTGCTGGGACGGGATTCTTTGCGTCAAAGCATCTCAGAATCAACAGGGTTCCGGCGCCTACCAGACAACAGATTGATGCGATTTCCCATATTCCGAAGACTGGTTTACTTATGAGTGTGGACGGGAAAATCATTACATAAAGATCGACCCAACGGCCAATCAGTACCACTATTGCCACTTTCATCATGATGCCTGAACTGCGTTTGGCCGGTTGTGGAAGTAACACAAAGAAGGGGATGACCCAGTTGAGAATTATCGAGACGACAACTACCGGCCCCCATGATCCGTGGGTGCGAATGATGAAGTAGGACGTTTCTTCTGGGATGTTTGTATACCAAATGAGCATATATTGACTAAACCAGATGTACATCCAAAAACAACTAAATCCAATCATTAACCGACCAAGATCATGCAAGTGTTCGTCGGTAAAGACTCCGTGCAAGGGGCGACCTTGCACGCGTAGTAACAACCCTAAAATAATGATAACGGCCAGGGTTGCTTGAATCATGCCTGAGAAATTGTAAACGCCCCATATCGTACTAAACCAAAGTGGATCAAGTGCCATAATCCAATCGACACAGGCTAACGAAAACGTCACTGCATAAACGGCTAAAAACAACGCCGACAATCCAACATTCGAATCACTGAGTTTTGTATCGCCAGATTCATCTTGTTTCAGAGAGCGACTCACTAGCATTTTGCCGAGTAAACTCCACACCACCACGTACGCTACAGAGCGTATCATCCAGAACCAAGGCGTCAGCCAAAGCTCCTTAAACCAAAATGTGCCAGGCCCTCCGTGCCAATCGTGATGCCAGCCATATTCTTGAAACCGTAGCCCCAACACCAGCAGCATGAAGATACCTGCAACCGGCAATGCCTTGGCGAGCGACTCGGGTATTCGGCGAAATGCGACATGCCAGCCAGCACCACTGATATATGTGAGTGCAATAAATAAAGTTCCACCAAGGGCAATCGTTAGCAAAAAGAAGGCAACCACAAAAAGATTGCTCCAGATGCGCAGCCTCAGTTGATCCCAGAGAACCCAGGTGCTGTTCTCGCCTAAATTAATTTCAAGATGATCGGGTGCAAAAGCAGCACCGCACAGCAAAACCAAGGCACTTGCGGCCACCAAATAGACCAGCGGTTTGCGTTGTTCTTTGGTCGACAATGAAGTATCGTTCATTCCGTTTTGCCTCCATCTTGTTCAGGCTTTGACTCTAATTCTGCCTCAGGTTTTGGATCTGGGGTATTTTCAATGGGTGGAGCTTTAGCTTGAAGCGAACGAACGTAATTTATTAAATCCCAGCGTTCGTCTGGAGAAACTTGGGTTGCCATTTCCGACATGCTCCCTTGTCCATAAGTAAGAATGTGAAACAATTGCCCATCTTTCATTTGAACGGACTTGCCAGTTAGCATCGAAGGCGGGGGAGGAAATCCACGTTGCGGCACCATGCCATCCCCTTTGCCCGTTGCTCCATGACAACAATTACAGAAGACTCGGTATAGTTCTCCACCCCGTGTGACAGAAGCTTGATATTGCTTGCTAGACTCTTCGCGATCTGCTTTCAACTTCTCTTGCAGACTGACTGCTTGTTCTGAATCGTCCTCGCTCGCAGTACTTTCTATTTTTTCCGCTGTTGTAATTTGACCGTGAGGATTGATTAATTCTTCGCCAGCACGAATCGCATCTTCTTTGGTAGCTTCGTAGTGAAGGGGCAATTCACCACGGGCAATTGTGCCAAAAACAGGGGACTGTAGAGTTCGCCCATTCGGAAAATGAGGGTTAGGGGCGTACGCATTCCAAGCTGTCGAGTACTTCATATCAGGAAGTATTTCGAAATTGGGTTGCGTATAGTCAACACGGAGCATCCACGACGAGATCACTACGATTGCCAATAACCCACTCAGTATAATATTAATAAGACTTAGCTTCACAACACGCTCCTCGCAATCACAGCAATTTTTCTTCTATGGCTACAACGTCATATTTATGCAACAGATCTTGCACAGCCGATAGATCAAATGAAGCATTCGCTTCATTGATGACTAATACAAACTGATCATCGGTCACTCGGGGACTAATCATCCGAATATGCTTGCCTGGATAAAGTTTGCAGACCGCAAAAAGGGCAAAGACAGAACCGAATCCTGCCAGCAAAATTGCCGCTTCAAAGGCTACAGGAACATCGGAAGGAAGTGAATTCCACGGCTTGCCCCCAACATTTATGGCCCAGCTAATCGATGCACTCCAATGTTCAAACCATAACATTCCCAACCCTCCCACCATCCCGCAGACGAAGCAAACCCAGGTCAATCGAGAGGGCTTCAATCCCATGGCCTTATCAAGTCCATGCACTGCATAAGGGGTGAATACATCAACAATCTGTAGACCTTCTAAACGCACCGCATTGGTGGCTGCCAGAAGATCATCTTCGTGCTCAAAATGAGCAAGGATCACTCGTTCACTCATACTACTTTCTCCTGAACACTTGCTTGCTTCGATGGAACTTTTTTGAGATGTGCGGCCCCTTTAATCTCGGCAATTGCAATTACGGGTAGCACTCGACAAAAGATCAAAAACAAAGTAAAGAACAACCCAAAACTACCTGCAAACGTAGCTAATTCAATCCAGCTAGGAACATAACTGGCCCAACTCGAAGGCAGAAAATCTCGGTGCAAACTAGTCACAATGATCACAAATCGCTCGAACCACATGCCCACATTAATGAATAGAGTCAGTACAAATACCACCGGCAAACAAGACCGAACACTACGAAACCAAAAGAACTGCGGTGCAATTACATTGCAACTTACCATCGTCCAATAGGCCCAATTAAATGGCCCGAGTGCTCGATTCATGAACACAAATTGTTCGTATGCGTTTCCGCTGTATAAAGCAGTGAAAAATTCAGTACTATAGGCCAAACCAACAATACAGCCCATTGCCAAGATCAGTTTGCACATCTTATCGACATGCACTTTCGTGATGTAATTTTCAAGGGTCATCACCTTGCGGGCAACCAGCATGAGCGTGAGCACCATCGCAAGTCCACTAAAGATGGCTCCGGCTACAAAATAAGGGGGGAAAATAGTCGTATGCCAACCAGGGATCACACTAGTGGCGAAGTCCATGCTGACAATCGTATGAACCGAAAACACCAGTGGCGTTGCCAAACCTGCGAGTAGCAAGTAAACCGTTTCGTATCGATGCCAAGTGCGTGCTGACCCATCCCATCCTAGGCAGAGAATCGAGTAGATCCTTTTTCGCCAGCCAGGTTCGGTGCGATCACGAACGGTTGCTAAATCGGGCACTAATCCGACATACCAAAACACGGCTGAAATCATCAGGTAGGTTGATATGGCAAATACGTCCCACAACAGGGGTGATTTAAAATTCACCCACAATGGCCCGCGTGTATTCGGGTAAGGCATCATCCAGAAAGCCAACCAAGGCCGACCCATGTGGATCAATGGGAAGATCCCAGCACACATCACGGCAATCAGTGTCATTGCTTCTGCTGATCGATTCACCGCGGTTCTCCATTTCTGACGAAATAGAAACAGAACAGCGGAAATTAATGTTCCAGCATGGCCAATCCCCACCCAAAACACAAAATTCGTGATATCGAATCCCCAGCCAACAGTTTTGTTAAGCCCCCAGGTTCCAATGCCCGTGGCAACTTGATACCAAACCGCTACAACTCCCAACAACAGGAATGACAGCGAAGTCAAAAATGCGACCCACCATAAAGCATTCGGCCTACATTCAAGTGGTTCACAAATATCTTGCGTCACATCGCTGAGAGTTTTATCGCCAGTGACCAGCGGTGGGCGAAGAGGTGCATTCGGCTCACTCATGTGTGCCTCCTTCATGGTGGTTGTCATCTCGGTTTTTTACCACTCGCAGATATCCGACTGAAGGTCTGAAATTAAATTCATCGAGCACCTTGAAATTACGTGGTTTATGTAGGGCTTTTAAAACTTCACTTGATTGATCATTCATATCACCAAACACGATTGCTTGGGTTGGGCAAGACTGCTGACAGGCGATTTGTATATCACCATCAGCCAGCGGTATTCCGCTGTGACTAGCGGCAATTTTTCCATCTTCAATCCGTTGAACGCACATCGAACACTTCTCCATCACCCCACGTGTACGAACCGTGACGTCAGGGTTCAGTGCTAAGGTCTGTAGATCGTCTTGAGGATAAGTAAACCAGTTGAATCGGCGAACTTTGTAAGGGCAGTTGTTGGCACAGTAGCGAGTGCCAACACAGCGATTGTAGACCTGTTCATTGAGTCCCTCTTCGCTATGAACGGTTGCCAAGGCAGGGCAAACAGTTTCACACGGGGCATTGCCACAGTGTTGACACATCATCGGCTGATGCAGCACTTCCATGTCGTCATCTTCGCCCATGAAATATCGATCTATCCGCAGCCAGTGCATTTCGCGTTGTCGATAGACTTCGTCTTTGCCAACCACTGGCACATTGTTTTCAGATTGACAAGCAATCAGGCAAGCAGAACAGCCTGTGCATTTATTCAAATCAATCGACATGCCCCAAAGAGGGCCTGATGTAGTGTGATCTTCGGCCCAGAGTTGCTTATCAGAAAAATGGTGCATATGCGGCGCACCTGCCTCTGGATTCGCTTTATATTCAGCAAGCGTTGTTGTTTGAACCGCATCACGAATCTCGGCACCTGGCGGTGCAATGTGTTTGGGAAGTTCTAGCGAATGATACTCTTGAGTTGCTGCCAGAGGACGATTCTCTTTGACCGCATGTAATGAGATGCCTGCTCTTGAGTATTGAAACAATCCGCCATTGATATCAATCATGCTGGCGGCATTCTTGCCCACCAGTTCTCCGGCGGCAACTGTTGGTCGGCCTTCAAGCCATTGGGGCCCGATATTCGCAAAGCGATCCGTGCCACGAACTCCGTAGCCTAGTGCGATGGAAATCACGCGATCATGTTGGCCGCGTTGTATCAATGCAGGCAGTTCAATTTCGGATGGACCGTCCTTTGTTTCAACACGAATCACATCGCCATCCGAAACGCCCAGCTCTTTTGCAGCCGTGGGCGAGATGCAGACATAATTATCCCAAGTGATCTTTGTCACCGGGTCCGGTAATTCTTGAAGCCAAGGATTATGAGCGTGACTGCTGTCGGTTAGACCCGTTTTAGAATAAAGAGTGAGTACGAATTCATCCTCGACAGGTTGTTTTGTGACTAGTTTTACCGCGGTAGGTTGAAACTCACCCACGGAATTCGCTTCGGTTTCAAGTTCCACAAACCCCTGTTGAACCGCAATATCCCAAGAGTGGACAAACGATTTAGATTTGACTTCGGATTGAACGCGTGGAAGGATATTTTCTTTCCATGATGCTTGCAGGATCTCGTACGCCGATGATTGATTGCCAGACCACAGCGAAAGGCTCTCAAGCACAGATCGCGTATTACCCAAAGGCGCCAAAGTGGGCTGAAGCAAGCTGACTCTTCCAGAAATTGGCTCAGCATCTCCACACGACTCCAACGCATGATGATCAGGGCAGACAAAGTGAGCCAACGATGCAAAATCGTCTTCGCGTTGAGCAAAACTTATCACCAACGGCACATTACTAATCGCCGAGGTTAGACTGTCATGGTCTGGCAGATTGTGAGTAAAATCGGTGCCTGCAACAAGCAAAGCTGAGACGCTGCCTGATTTCAGCTCTTCGATCAATTTCACAACTTCAGCATCATTGCCCTGGCATTGATAACTTGGACGCTCAATGTCGATGGTGTGAGTGTAGTTGCCAAGTGTATGGTTTATGTGATTGACTAACAGTTGTACTTCAAAATCTTGACTATCGGAGATCACTAAACTTGCGCCGTGGGCGTGCCATAAACGGTGCGAAAGGTCCGATAGTTCTTCGGCGGAAATTGGAGAAGCTGCAAGATTTCCCTCTGGCGGTGTTTTTCCAGCCAATTTCGAAATTTCTACCGCCAAATGACTCAACACGATCCCATATTCGTCTGGCGACAAACGATATCTTCGATCTGCGTTGCAACCAGTCAATGATACCCGTCCTTCAAGTTGCACATGGTACGACATCGTTGGATTTTCTTCGGTGGGAACACGTCGAGAGCTCCAAGCTTTTGCGAATTCAATGGGGGAAATCCAAGTTCCCAAGAAATCTGCACCAAAACTGACAATCACTTCCGCATGATTCAAGTCATAGTGCGGAAGCAGACGCGTGCCGTGTGTCTTTTCATGTGCATCGAGAATAGCTGAACTGCTAACAGAATCAAAGATAATATGCCGGGCATCAGTAAACTGGTTTAAGAATTGATCAATGGTCGCTTGCAGTGTAGGGCTGGTAACGGTTGATGTGACCAAACGAACGGCAGATCCATTGCTAGCTAGTTGCTCTGTAATTGCCTTGTCGACAGATTCCCAGTCGGCAGGCTCACCATCTTTCAAGGGCTGCTTCAATCGATGATTGTCGTACAGTCCTAATGGCAATGCTTGACCTATCGCACATAAACCGCCACCTGAAATTGGGTGTTCCGGCATTCCTTCCATTTTCAGCGGTCGACCATCACGTACACCAACCAACATTCCGCAACCAGCAGAGCACCCAATGCAGGTTGAAGCATACGAACGCATCACGCCTGGGATAACGCCAACAGGCTGTTCCGCAAATGGCAATGCCGTTTGAATCGGTGCGCGACCACAACCGCTTAAAACTGCAAGTGAAACAGAAAATCCGGCAGCTTCAAGAAACTGTCGACGACTCACCTGAGTTGATTCGGTGTGATTCTGTTGTAAGGTCTCTTTATTCATGGCAAACCAGTTAATGTGGTAATATCAAAAGCATTTTTAATTCATCTAATAGTGGCAAACCGCACAGTCAGTCGAAGCATGAACCGACTGTCCGTTCATGCCATGCTCGGTTGCATCTCTATGACAATTCACGCACCAACCCATCGAAAGGCTCGAGTGCTGACGTACTCGCTGCATTGACTCCACAGGTCCGTGACAACTTTGACACGAAACCCCTACCGCGGTATGTGCTTGATGATCGAAGTAAACATAATCAGGCAAGTCATGCACACGAACCCAAGGAATGGATTGCGGTTCTACTCCATCGATGGGTTTGAGTTCTTCATCCAGAGAGAATGCATCGTAAAGTTTTCTTAGTTCAACAGAGACCACCTGATTCGGTTTGCGTTTTTCTTCATCGGCCAGATTCAATTCTTCTTGCAAAACATCGAAAGAACTGGTCACATTCTTATGACACTTCATGCAGAGACTGGTCGAGGGGATGCCCGCGTGTCGGCTTTTTTCAGCCCCAGAATGACAGAACCGACAATCCATCTGCAATTCGCCCGCGTGTAAACGATGCGAATAATTGATCGGCTGCTGAGGAACGTAACCTTGTTCATGATCTGGCAATCGCCAAGATGTCATCCCGGAAAGCAACGTCGCAGCACCGAACATCAGGCCCACTAGTAGTATGACCGTGATAATTCGCTGTCGTAGTATGTTAGTTTTGTCTGTCATCTCTGCTCACTACTCAACATTTCACTTCGGCATTCTTTCTCGCGTAGAACCACCAGTTCACCGCGAGGCAGCTTGCATAGTAAATCGCAAATCCATACAGGGCATATTCAGGTGTGCCTGCTTTAATTTGCGTCGCAAAAATCTTGGGAATTAAATACGCACCATAAGCGGCGATGGCTGATGTCCAACCGAGTACCGGCCCTGCTTGTTCTTTGGAGAAAATGATCGGAATCATCCGAAACGTCGATCCGTTTCCGATGCCGGTGGTTGCAAACAGTACAATAAATGTCAGTAAAAATGGAATGAAGTATTGCTCCGGTGTCGGAGACTCCCCAGCCAACGAAACGATATAGCCAGCCAGTATTGTCGAAGCGACCATTATCCAGGTGTCCCACTGAGTGACTCGTGCGCCGCCAAACTTATCTGCCAACCATCCACCGACCGGGCGAATCAAGGCACCTATAAAAGCTCCGATCCATATATAGTGGACCGTCACCAGTTCTACTTCATAGCCAAACCAGTTGACCATTTGTTTTGAATCCGTAAGAAACACATCATCAATTAATTTGGGAAAGGCGTTGGCATAGCCGATGAATGACCCGAAAGTCATGACATAGAGCCAGGTCATCACCCAATTATGTTTATTACTAAAGATGGCAAACTGTTTATTTAGCGGCTCCTGGATTGCTTGCGGCGTACAGAATCTCATCCCTAACATGGTTACCGCGACTGCGACAATGAGTACGAGAAAAGTCCATGCCAACTATACTCAGAAGGCAGTTCAACAAAAACAAGCAATGCAACGGCTACAGCGGCACCAAAGAACCCGATCATATGTAGCCATAGATATTTTCCGATAGCAACCGGTGCTGAACCACATTTGTGTTGTGGTAGATTGTTCATGAATATCCAAGTGGCGACCACCAGCACCAGCATGATAGGAACCCAAACGAGCGCCGCATTTTGAATCCATAACTGCTGAGTTACGCCATCCTTCACAAATTCCTGTGGTTCTCCGCCTATCGCACCAAACATGCCAAAGGTAATCGCCCATGGAACTAAGAACTGCATCACACTTACGCCTGCGTTGCCTAGTCCTGCATTCAAGCCGAGAGCTAACCCTTGCACACGTTTGGGAAAGAAGAAAGAGATATTCGACATACTAGATGCAAAAGCACCGCCGCCGACACCCGACATGGCTGCCAGAATAATATAGATATAAAAAGGTGTACTTGGGTTTTGTAATGCAAAGCCTGCACCGATTGCAGGAAGGATCAGTAGCACGGTTGTCATGAATTTGACATTGCGGCCACCACAAATTGCGATCATAAACGAATTCGGAATCCGCAATGTGGCTCCGGCCAAGCCTGCCACTGCTGGCAAGGTAAACATGAGTGCTCGATAGCCAGCATCATCATAAGGAAGCCCGTCATTACGAAATGTAAAATTGAAGAGTTCAGGATTGGCGAAATGAAGTCGTTGAATCGCTTTGGCGATCATGCCCCAATAGAGCCAGACCGCAAATCCACACAGCAAGTTCGGAACGGATACCCAGAGATTACGATTAGCAATCTGCTTACCTTCGGATTCCCAAAAGGCCTCGTCTTCAACATCCCATTTTTCTGGTGTATTAGCCATGTCAGTGATCCTCAATTCGGTGATACAAGTCTGGTGCTTTCTCACGTAGCATTTTCTGGATAACCAGATGCATCCAAATCAGGCAAACAGCAATCAATACTGCGAAGAACATCCAACAAGAGGTCCACAAACCGGTTGACCGAAGTAGGTACCCGAAGATGACAGGACAAATAAATCCGCCTAAGCCACCCAGCACCCCAACGATGCCGCCTACGACTCCAACATCATTAGGAAAATAATCTGGAATGTGTTTGTAAACGGCCGCTTTGCCTATCCCCATGACTGCACCTAAGATCATGCTTAATAAGGTGAAGACCCAGATGTTTGCTTGAAAAAAGATTCGAGTAATCCCGCGGGCAAGCAATTCTTTCTTGCCCACCTGTTGACCAACCTCTACGGCAGGTTCCTGCCAAGCCATTGATCTTGGAAGAATGAGTACTCCCTTGTTCCGTTCTTCTTCCGTTACCAATTCACCCTCTTTGCGTTTCAATTCATAGGTGCGTTGCTGTCCGTCTTTAGTTTCAACAACGATTTTAGCTTCTGAGACGGCAACTACTTCGCCAGGTGCTTTGGCCATGATACCGCTGCCAGGAGAATGAATATCCATCTGAGGCACGATCAGCAAAATACAACAGGCCAATGAGACCCCGAGAACCCAATACATGACTGTTCGAGCCCCGATTTTGTCAGACATCCAGCCACCCACAGCGCGAATAACCCCAGATGGCAAACTGTTACAGGCCGCTAGTGCCCCGGCCAGGGCAACGGTGGTTGAATAAGCATTCACGTAATACGGCACTAACCATTGAGCCAATGACACGAATCCGCCAAATAGAAAGAAGTAGTACAATCCAAAGCGCCAGACGCGAATTTCTTTTAATGGTTTCAGACGATCAATAAGAGTTTTTGTTGCACTGCCTAGTGGCAAGCGTTTAGTCGTGGTTGCTAAAAACAGTAGTCCAGTGAGAACCAAGATAACGGCGTACATTTTGGGAAGATAACGCCAGTTTTCTATGTTCTGTCCGTTGTCAGTAAGCCAGTTCAAAAGTTGGGGAGCACCCAGGCTTGTTAATCCTGCTCCCGCGTTACCTGCTCCAAATATCCCCAGTGCAGTTCCTTGCTGATGTTTGGGAAACCAGATGGACGTGTAGGCGATGCCAATCGCAAAACTAGTGCCACAGAAACCAAACCCTAGCCCCGCAGCAAAGAACTGCCAATAACTATCACAGAAACTGACCATATACATGGGCACAGCAACAAACAGCAGCAGTAATCCAAGGACAATGCGTCCTCCATACTTGTCAGTAGCAATGCCGAGCGGAAGCCGAAAGATGGCACCGGTTAAAACAGGAATTCCGATCAACCAACCCATTTCAGATGGATCCCAATCATGGACTCCATTATCGACAAGATAGGTGATCAATACTCCATTCATCATCCAGGCTGCAAAGCAGACCGTAAACGCGAAGGTGTTGACTCCTAATATCCACCACGCCTGCCGTTTTTCTGCGGAAGACAATTCATCCTTATTATCTTCAGTCATAAATTAACGCCTTCCATACCAACGAACTACTTGCGGTTTTCGCCAGAGATACGGGTTAGGGATCACCAACACATGCACAAGACGAGTGAATGGAAAGAACCCTATGGTTAGAAATGCTAAGACAATATGAAACTTCACCAAAAATGGTAACGCGACTACAAAACTAATATCTGGATTCAGTATGACGATTGACCATAAATAAGGAGACAAGTTCGATGCGAACCAAGAAGATCCCCAAGGATGAAATAGTGCTACGCCAACGCCGCTGATCGTTTGCAGCATCAACATCGCAAATAAAATCCAGTCGGTATAAGTGGTGACATAGCGGATTTTTGTATTTGAGAATCGACGAACAACGATCCCAATCAAGCCTACTAACGTCAACAACCCAAACGCCAATGCAGAAACTTCGAGCACATATAATCGAAGAGGATGGGCGTTCCAAAGCAGAATAGTTCTCGGTATCAAAAAGGCAATAAAATGCCCAGCAGCAACCACTAAGATGCCATAATGAAAAGGGACAACCGCCCAAAAATGATGTTTATTCTCTAGAAACTGGCTCGATAAACTTGAGTAAGAAAACGATTGCATCTGATAACGGTAAATCGTCATCAAGAAGAATGTGAATAAGCACACATAGGGTAGTGCGACAAACATAAATTGATCGAGAAAATGATTCATTGCTTTCTCGTTACTGTTTGAGGTTTTGTGGACAAATCAATCTGTACAAGTTCTTGTGATCCGCAGCAGGAAGACTGGCCCATATCGGCCACGTTTAATTCATAAGCAGTTTCACTCGCAAACACGTTGGGAACCTCTCCCTCGGTCGCAGAACTGTGACGCACGGGATGCCGATGCAACAAGTCTTCCGGGTTGGTTTCCGATGTAACTGATGTCACAGGGGCAGGCTCTCCCCAGGTGTGTGTTAGTACCGACGACAAACATTCAATCACAAGGCGATAAGGTGTCTCATGCTTTTCCAGCTTTCCTTTCATCGTTTCGACTGCTGGTTGAACGCAGGATTTTACAAATCGTTGTGCATCCTCTGCCGGCATGGCGGCGACCACTTCCAACACATGGCAAACATGGTCTGGCAATTCGGCAGATTCTGGCAATTCGTATTTACGCATCTCTTCCCGCATTTTCACGAGAAACATTCCGCGTGCATATTCTTCGCCGAATAGATGCCACCCAATTTCCAAGGCGCAGGTTGGATTAATATCAAAGATTTGCGTGTAAGATTCTTCCACCTTATATAATTCTTGTTGTTCGACAAATGCACCAAACTTCGCAGCATCTTTAGCCACTTCTGGCAGTTCGTCCATTAATAGTACATACAACAGTTCAGCAGTTTGAACCGTGTGCTCATCTGGATAACTCAGCAAACGGCCAAATGCGTTCAATACTTTAGGTAGGTGTGACATGGTTTTCCTTCGTGCAGGGTAGCCTAAATGTGTCGCTTGTTATTGACGGAACTCTTACAATCCTTTATGTGGACCACCCACGAAACCAAAGCCTGCTTCGGTTCGGTGTTCATGCGGTTCTTTCATCATTTCAATCGCTTGTTCTCGGTGCATTGGTGGAATGACAAACCGATCTTCAAAGGTACAAAGTGACGTCAAGTTGTATATCGCGTCTGCTTCTTCACGCGTACAGTTGGCTTCTTGAAGCATGCGATCTGCCATTGCTCGATCTACATCTCCTACAGTTTCTGCTCGCCTGTGCCAGCGCACTGCTTTTTGTTTTCTCAGGGCATATCGAACTACGCCTTCGTGTCCTGCACCGAACAAGTTTGCGAGAAACTTCATAGGAACGCGAGACTCATCAATATCGTGAAAAAGATTATCACTGATATGATTAATTACGTCTCCATCCCTGCTTGCTTGCACTGGCGACATCGGTGGCACATAGAACAGCATCGGCAAAGTGCGATATTCGATATGTGGAGGCAACGCAATCTTCCACTTCATCACAAACTGATAAACCGGCGACCGTTGAGCCGATTCGATCACGCCATCTGAGATTCCGCTCTTCTTAGCGTTGGCAATCACTTCAGGGTCGAACGGATCGAGAATCATGGAACGATGTCCTTCGACCAATTCGTCATCAGGCAACTTGGCGATTTCTTCAATTCGATCAGCATCGTACAATAACACGCCCAAGTACCGAATTCGCCCAACACACGAATGGAAGCAAGCAGGTGCCTGGCCGGTTTCTAATCTGGGATAACAAAGAATGCACTTTTCAGATTTTCCGGTGAACCAATTGAAATACGTTTTTTTATAGGGACAAGCGGCAACACATGATCGCCAGGCGCGGCACTTTTGTTGATCGATTAAGACAATTCCATCTTCGCCCCGTTTATAGAGTGCCCCAGAAGGACAAGATGCCACACAACATGGATTCAAACAGTGATTACAAATTCGAGGAAGATAGAAGAACACCAACCGTTCAACGGAACTAAGTTGTAATTTCTGTTGTTCAGTGAGTCCCTCTAAGTTTGGATCATTCTCGGCATAGATGGGTGATCCACCTAAGTCATCATCCCAGTTCGGGCCTGACTGCACATCAATCTTTTGTCCATCAATCATCGAGATCGGTTCAGCGGTTGGTTGATCTGATCCTTCTGGTGCGGTGAACAAGTTTTGATAGTCGTAGGTCCACGGTTCGTAGTAATCATCCATACTGGGCATGTGAGGATTATGAAAGATGTTGGGTATGATTTTTGTTCGGCTTGTCGACTTAATCTCAAGTTTGCCTTTGCCGTTTAGTTCCCAGCCACCTTTGTATTTTTCTTGGTCTTCCCACTTGGTCGGGAATCCCGTGCCAGGCTTTGTCTCGACATTATTCCACCACATGTATTCCGCACCTTTGCGGTCAGTCCATATATTCTTGCAGGCAACACTACAGGTATGGCATCCAATACACTTGTCTAAGTGAAAGACCATCGAAACTTGAGATCGGACATTCATAGATGAAAACCTAACAATTGGTCAGTAGGATAATTTAAGTAGGTCGAAACCCATTCACAACGTGAGAAACGAAAGCTGATCTACCTAGTTTTCTTTCTCTTGACGCTTCGTATTTCGCAATGAAAAATTAATAAACTGGTTTGCCTGGCAACTTGCGAACAAGCAAATGGGTATCACGGTTACAACCGACTGGTCCCCAGTAGTTAAAGTGGTAAGTGAATTGCCCGTAGCCGCCGATCATTAGGTTCGGTTTCAAACGAGTACGCGTCAGACTGTTATGACCGCCTGCTCGCCGACCTTTTCTAAGTGGAGACTTGGGGATGCCGTGCGTTCTTTCAGGAGCGTGATACTGCATGCAAATACCCGGTGGTATTCTTGAGCTAACAATCGTCCGGGTGACAACCACCCCATGATCATTGAAAATCTCGACCCAATCGTTATCTTGAATGTCCAATGATTCCGCATCTTTGACATTCATCCACAACGGATAAATCCCGCGTGAAAGTGTTGTCATTCGTTGGTTGTCGCCATAGGTTGAATGAATATGCCACTTGCCATGGGGCGTGAGGAAATTGAGCATCAATGTCTTGCCAGCCTCTTCACCCATCTCGGTAAACTGCAAGTCGGAATACTGCGTTGGCATCGGCTTGGGTTTATACGTTGGCAAATGTTCGCCAAAGTCTTGATAGATTGGATGATCAAGATAAAACGACTGCCGACCTGTTAAAGTACGCCAAGGAACCAACTGTTCGACATTGTAGGTAAACGGTGAATAAGACCGTCCATTTTCGATCAGCCCAGACCACATGGGCGTATTAATAAAACGACGAGGTTGACTCTGGATGTCTTTAAAAGTGGTACGGACTCCCCGGTTCTTTTCGGCCAAATGAACCAGCGGCATTCCCGTCTTTTCTTCCATGCCTTGGTACGAACGATAGGCAAACTCGCCATTGGTGACCGAAGCAAAGTGTAAAATGGCATCGCATACATCGACATCGCGGTCAAGCGAAGGATAGGTATTGCCATCCCAAGTCTCTGTACGATGTGATGTCATGTACTCATCGTATTCTTCGGCAATTGGGTAAGAGGTTCCATGAGCACCGAGACCATTCTTACGGGCAAGTGGCCCAAAAGATATGTACTGATTGAAAACATTCTTATAATCACGCGTGACCACTTTAACATCAGGCATTGTCTTGCCAGGTATCGCATCGCACTCGCCTTTGATCCATTGCTTCATATCAGGCTGAGCAATCTCGGCAGGCGAGTCATGGGCAAGCGGCGTTGTGATTAAATCTTCAACAGGCTCAGGGAAGTGTTCCTCTGACATTTCGGAGAATGTTTTGGCAACTTGCTTGAAAATCTCCCAATCGCTCTTTGACTCCCAACAAGGAGGGACCGCTGGAGATAGCGGGTGAATAAAAGTGTGCATATCGGTCGTGTTTAAGTCTGATTTCTCGTACCAAGTTGCAGCAGGCAAAATGATATCGGAATAGAGTGCCGACGTATCCATTCGGAAGTTAAGATCGACAACCAAGTCCATCTTGCCCTCTGGTGCTTTTTCGTGCCAAGCAACATCTTTGACTGAATCTTGAGCAAGATCTTCTCCAACAGCGTTATCATGTGTGCCCAGATAATGTCGTAAAAAGTATTCGTGCCCTTTTGCACTTGCCATCAGTGCATTGCCTCGCCAGATGAACCACACTCGCGGCCAGTTCTCTTCCGCATCAGGGTCTTCGACAGAAAACTTCATCTCTTTGTTTTGCAGTCGTTTGGCAACCCAATCTGCCATCTCTTCTGGAGTCTTAGCTCCTGATTCACGCGCCTGCTTGGCCACATCAAGAGGGTTCTCTGGAAACTGTGGATAGAACGGGAGCCAGCCTTGTCGCACCGCACGAACCTGCATGTCCATGGTGTGCCCTTGGGCCGTTGTATCTTCTGCTCCATGCTTCGGAACAGTGTGATAATCGGTGAACTCTTTTTCGTAACGCCACTGATCGGTATGAACGTAATGCCAGGAAGGTGCGTTTTGTAAACGCGAAGGTGGATACCAATCTTTGGCCAATGCGATTGATGCCCAGGATTCTGCTGGCGCCAACTTTTCTTGGCCCACATAATGAGCCAAACCGCCGCCATTGACTCCAACGCAACCGCAGAACATCAACGCATGAATTCCAGCTCGGTACATTAAGTTGGCGTGATACCAATGGTTGATACCTGCACCGATCAAGATGGTACATTTGCCTTCGGTATGCTCGGCAGTGGTGCCCCATTCACGAGCAAAGCGAATCAGTACATCGCGGCCAACACCAGTATATTTTTCGCTCCAAGCTGGCGTATAGGGAGCATTTACATCGTCATAGTCGGCCGGGTACTCACCAGCCAGTCCGCGATTTACTCCATACTGGGCCATTAATAAATCGTAGGCAGTGGTGACTTGAACTTCTTCGCCATCTGCGGTTTTTAGTGTTTTGACAGGAATGCCACGTGTGCAAACATCGCCTGCACCAAAGTCATCAAACTCTACCTGTAGAACCGAGTCACTATCGTCTAAGAAGGTCAATTGAGGATTGATTGCAGAACCATCTTTGCCATCTTCGAGCTTAAGGTTCCATTGCCCTTTCTTTGATCCCCAGCGGAATCCACTGCTTCCCATAGGCATCTTAGGGGTCTTGGCGTCTTCATCCCACATCAGGAATTTCCACTCGCCATGCTCTTCTTTGCTGTATTTTTCTAACCGTTGGGCTCGCAGCAATTGGCCTGGTCGTAAGATCCCATCTTTCCCTTTTTTTATTTCGACAAGATGTGGGGCATCGGTATATTTTTTTGTGTAATTTATGAAGTAGGGAGTTTGTTTCTGGTGATGAAATTCTGTAAGCAGTACATGATTGACGGCCATCCACCATGCCCCGTCTTGGCCACTATTGATGGCCACCCATTCATCGGCGTACTTGGCAACCATATTAAAATCTGGTGCGAAGACCCAGAGTTTAGTTCCGTTGTGTCGTCCTTCGGCTAGGAAGTGGCAGTCTGGCGTTCTGGTCATGCCGATATTGGCACCCATCGAAACCAACATCTTGGCGTGATACCAGTCTGCACTTTCTTGTACATCGGTTTGTTCGCCCCAAGTTTCAGGCGAAGCAGGCGGCAGATCGCAGTACCAATCGTAAAATGAGAGAGAGATTCCACCAATCAATTGCATCAAGCGAGCACCAGAGGCATAGCTAATCATTGACATGGCTGGAATCGGAGAGAAACCGGCGATACGATCTGGCCCATGCTTCTTGATGGTGTAGATCATTGATGCACTAATGATCTCAAGAGAGGTTTTCCAATCGGTTCGCCGTAAACCACCTTTACCGCGTGCTTTTTGCCATCGTTTCCTTGATTCAGGATTTTCGACTAGACTTGCCCAAGCAGCGACAGGATCTTCATGATTCGCACGTGCTTCTCTCCAGAGATCGATCAACGCACCATGAATATACGGGTATTTAACTCGCAGTGGACTGTAAAGATACCAACTATACGAAATGCCACGTTGGCAACCACGTGGCTCATAAGGGGGCAAACCAGCTTCGAGTAACGGATAGTCGAGTCCCTGCATTTCCCAGGTTACGATTCCATCTTTAACATGAATGTTCCAAGTACATCCACCGGTACAATTCACCCCGTGTGTGCTGCGAACCACTTTATCATGCTGCCAGCGATTTCGATAGAATTCCTCCCACTGTCTTCCTTTGGGATTAACTTCATCGCGAATCCAGGCAATCGCGTCCTGCATGATACTCATTCATGTCCTCGTGTGGGTGCGGTGTCTACCAGTGGGCGGCGGACACTGTGAAAACGTTTTTTCCAAATTGCATCAAAGCCGAAAATACAAGCAGCCGCTCCCATCAGGCCCATCAACAAAAATGCGATTCGATTGGCTGACGGATCTGCGGGGCTTTTACCAGCAGAAGATTCAAAATATGCTGCCAGCGAGTTAATTTCATCTGCGTCCATCGGGTGATCTTTGAATATGGGCAGCATGGTCTCAGTACCAGGTGCCATGAGCCAGGCGCTCAAAGATTTTCGCCCTTCAAGGCGTTCGTAAATGTTCGTTAAATCGGGCCCAAGCCAACCTCCGCCGAGTGCTGAAGTATCGTGCATACTATGACACGAAATACAGGCCGTGCCGCCGGCTTTTAGCCTGGTTGTGCCGAGGAAAATTGAACGGCCTAACGCGCGATCTTCATCCGTAAAAGGCTTATTCGATATTTTCAACCCTTTGAACTGAGACTCTTCTAGCTTTGATTCTGCTTCGAGTAAATCAAGTAAGTTCTCAAGCCGTTCCTTGGTTAAACCAGGGAGAGTTGGCATCGGAACATTCCGTGATTCCTCTAAGATCTTTTGAGCATACGGATCACCGCTATCGATGACCGACTTCGGGTTCGCCATGAATTTAGCAAGCCACTCACGATCCTTGCGTTTAGTGACATCTTTAAGATCTGGCCCTGTCAGTCGACCGCCTCCAACCGTATGACAGTTCATACAATTCTGTCGAAAATAGTCAGGCGTGTCTTGAGCCTGAAGAGATGGAGAAAAAAACAAGATCAAACTAGCCACAGAGACTAGCCTCACAAGACGATGAAAAATACTCCCACTCAAAGGAGTCTGTGATTTCTTAGAAATCACCTTGGTCGTCGACCGCAACAAATTATTTCTTACTTGATTCACGAATAGCCCATCCAAAAATCCGATCTCGGAAACAGCTCGTTTACATAAAGTTTATAATTGATAGTCGCAAACCTCGTGCCAATTTTCACAAGCTCTTAAAAAACAACAAAAGGCACTGTTTCTGAGACAATTGAGACCGAAGTAAGACAAACAATGCGTGCGATACCGCACGTAATCGCACGAGATGGATGATATATGTAGATGTTTGTGAAATTATTGTGTGGCGATGGAGAGATCAAAAAGCGTGTCGCTGGTAGTTAGCTGGTTTCATTCGTTTTACCGGGAAATGAATTATTGAGAACTGAACGTATCTCCACATTTTAAATTTCACTGTGCTGAACTTTTTTTATATCAGTTAACTCCGTCTACAATTCCGGAGGTGGCTGTGCTTCAAGATCAAACGTATTCGGAACGTCATCGGTGTGGCCACAGGCCATTAGAGGCTCGGTCAGATTTCACTAGAAACATGATTGAGAGAATCTCTTATGTGAAGAAATGTCACAGGTTGCTACTTATTGGCACAACAGCAAGGTTCTTTGACGCCGGTATTCTCAATTGTTTACTAGAATCTCTTTCAGGAAGCATGTTTTTGCTTCGTCGCTCTTTACGCCTTGATCCAGCAGAGTAAAATAAAGTCATGGTCTTCAGTCGCATACATGATCCCTCCCCTGCCACACTCCTTACTCTGGGTAGATCTGATATGTCGCAGCCTTTTAAGTTCACAGCTTCGCGCGGTGGACATTGAAAGAATTGAATTAAAATGAAACGAATCATCCAAGCAATTGTCATTGTAACTTTGAGTGCTCTTGTTTCTCATAACAGCATCAAAGCGGCTCCCATTAATTTCAATCGAGACATTCGTCCGATTCTTTCGGACCGTTGTTTTCATTGTCATGGTCCAGCAGAGGAGCATCGTGAGGCGGACCTGCGGCTTGATCAACCCGATGGTGAACAGGGAGCCCTTAGTGACCGCGATGGTTCGACCGCCGTTAAGCCAGGCGATCTTGAAGCGAGTGCCCTCTGGCATCGCATCACGACCGAAGATGAAGGGGAGCAAATGCCTCCGTCTGATTCAAATAAACCGGCGTTGAGTCTTAAAGAACAGCAACTATTTAAACAGTGGATTCTGGAAGGGGCAAAGTACGATGATTTTTGGGCATTTATTCCGCCGAAGCGAACCGATACGCCCCAGGTGAAAAACGAAGCGTGGCGTACAGGCATGATTGATCCCTACATCATGGCCCGGCTTGAGGAAGAGGGAAAGCAACCCAAAACCGAAGCGGACAAGCGAACGCTGATTCGACGCGTCACGTTTGATCTCACAGGTCTTCCGCCGACACTTGCAGAAATCAATGCGTTTCTAGAAGATGACTCACCCGAGGCATATACCAAGCTGGTTGATCGTCTGCTTGAAGAGAAATCATACGGCGAACACATGGCCCGGTATTGGGCCGATCTTGTACGGCTTGCCGATACGAACGGGATGCACAAAGATTTTTACCGAAACTTCTCGACCTATCGTTCGTGGTTAATCCGTTCGTTTAACGACAACTTGAAGTTTGATGACTTTATTAAGTATCAAGTGGCAGGCGATCTCTATGACAAGCCGAAAGAGGATCAGCTTATTGCATCAGGTTTCAATCGTCTTCACATGATTATTGATCGTGGAACTGCCTTGCCGGAAGAAAGTCATCACAAGAATGTGCTCGATCGGGTCGAGGCTATTGGCACAGCGTTTCTTGGGTTAACAATTCAGTGTGCACAATGCCACAAACACAAATATGACCCAATTACCCAAAAGGAATTTTATCAACTCTACGCATTTTTCAATAATTTTGATGGAGCACCAGAAACCGGAGGCAAACCCAAAGGGGGCATTCAATCTCCTTCGATTGTACTTTCCGCATCAGAAGATGAGCAACGCGAAGCTGGTGTTGTGGCAATGGTGATGAAAGATCGTGCGACGCCGAAGGAAACACACATTCTGATTCGTGGTGCCTATGATAGCCCAGGCGAAAAAGTGGAACGTAATACGCCAGCATTTTTGCCTCCACTTAAAAAGAAAGAGGGAGCCTACTCGCGCATGGACTTGGCCCAGTGGTTAGTTGACCCTCAGCATCCCCTAACGGCACGAGTGACAGTCAACCGTTTTTGGCAACAATTGTTTGGTGTCGGGTTGGTTAAAACATCACACGATTTTGGTGCCCAAGGAGAATGGCCCAGCCATCCAGAATTACTCGACGAATTAGCGGTAAGTTTTGTGAAGTCAGGTTGGGACGTAAAGCAGTTGGTTCGTGCGATGGTTTTATCGAAAACCTATCGTCAGAGTTCCGACGCAAAGCCAGCAGAGTATGTTAGCGATCCAGAAAATCGTTTGTTGGCCCGCGGGGCACGTTATCGCATGGATGCCGAGATGATTCGCGATCAGATTATCATGCTCAGCGGCAAGTTAAATCGAAAAATGTATGGCGAAAGCGTCAAGCCACCTCAGCCACCAGGACTATGGGAGGCGGTCAGCATGGCGGCACCTTTCACGTATGTTGCCGATAAAGATGACAACATTTATCGTCGCAGCTTTTACACCTATTGGAGACGCGCGTTGCCTCCGCCTCAGATGACCATCATGAACGCACCTTCGAGAGAATTTTGCACTCCAAGACGTGAACGTACCAATACACCGCTTCAGGCGTTATTATTAATGAACGAGCAGGAGTTCTTCAAAGCGGCCAAAGCATGTGCCATATTGACTTTGGAGGAAACGAACAACGATGTAGATCAAGGGCTTACACTACTTTATGAAAAAGTGACATCGCATCTACCAGCCACTGACCGGTTAGAGTTATTGCGAGACACACTCGATGAGTTCCGTGTAATGTACTCGAAAAGCAAAGAACTGACTGAGTCGCTCGCACCTGAACTAACCGACATGAAATATGAGCAAAGGGTCGAAATCGCTGCTTGGACAATGATGACCCACAGTCTGTTGAACCTCGAACTTGCAAAGGTCAAACGATAATGACAAATAAATTTCAGCAGTTCTGCGATCTACAAAATCGTCGTCAGTTTATCAAACAGGCAAGCATCGGTCTCGGTGCCGCTGCTGCCAGTGGCATGGCCATGCCAGCAACCGCCGCACTCCCCGCAGGGTGTCATCATCCGCCCAAAGCGAAACGGGTTATCTTTCTCTTCATGGCAGGTGCGCCGAGCCAGGTTGATTTGTTTGACTACAAACCGAATCTAGAGAAACTTCATGGGCAGCCGTTGCCAAAAGAGATTAGCAAAGGCCAGCGTGTCACGACCATGACGCGTGGCAAAGAGCAAGTGATCTGTGCTCCCATTTTTAAGTTCGCCCCTCAAGGAGAGAGCGGCATTCAGATGAGTGAACTGTTGCCCCATCTCTCTACGATGGCAGATGATCTCTGTTTAATCAAATCGACACATACCGAAGCCATTAATCACGACCCTGGAAAAACGTTTTTCTGCACAGGTAAAGAACAACCAGGCGGCGCAAGCATGGGTGCCTGGCTTAGTTATGGTCTTGGGTCTTTGAACAAAGAACTGCCTGATTTCATAGTGCTGACCTCTGCCTTCTGGTCAGGCAAAGTCAATGTTCAGGCCCTTTATAGTCGCCTGTGGGGCACAGGATTTCTTCCCTCGAAACATCAAGGGGTTGCCTTTCAAACAGTGGGTGATCCAGTTCTCTTTCTATCGAACCCTCCGGGTGTGGACCGGAAAATACGGCACAAGATGCTAGATTTTGTCGCCAAGGTGAATCAGCAACAGCAGAAACTGACAGGCGATCCAGAGATTCAAACTTCGCTTACGCAGCAGGAAATGGCCTTCCGCATGCAGATGTCGGTGCCTGAGCTGACCGACTTAACAGATGAGAGTAAAGACGCGCTGGACATGTATGGGCCGGAAGTCCACAAAACCGGTTCCTTTGCACGAAACTGTTTGTTGGCACGACGCATGGCCGAACGTGATGTGCGGTTCATTCAACTGTTTCATCGAGGCTGGGATCATCACTCGAATTTGCCAACGCACTTAAGAGGACAAGCGAAAGACGTTGATCAACCCATCGCAGGTCTATTGAAAGATCTCAAACAGCGAGGCCTACTGGAAGATACACTGGTTGTATTTGCTGGGGAATTTGGGCGTACAACATTTGCCCAAGGGAAGAAAGACAGAAACAGCTACGGTCGTGATCACCATCCTCGATGTTTCACCACTTGGATGGCAGGTGGCGGAATCAAAGGGGGCATGAGCTACGGCGAAACGGACGACTTCTGTTACAACGTAGTCAAAGACCCAGTTCACATTCGTGACTTTCACGCAACGATGCTGCATCAAATGGGGATCGACCACAATCGTCTTAGCGTTCCCCATCAAGGATTAGATCAACGCCTGACCGGGGTTGAACCAAGCCGCGTAGTCAAAGAGATTATTGCGTAGCATTATTAACCCAGTGACCTCCGACACAAACACTCTTCCGCAAGCACGACTTGATTATTCGTAAATGCGCAGGCAGATTCAAACCATACTACGCTTTGGTTTGCGTTTTTCGTTAAATGAAAACAGTCTCCGCTGCATCTCAGATAAACATGATCTTCCGATATTGGTAAGCATACTCAAGGGAGATTATGTTATGGCAATCGATAAGACATTGCCCATCAATTCAAAAAAGGCGATTTCCTTATCAGAATAAAGAAATCGCCTTTTGAATTCATTGTTTGAAAGAATCTAAGATTCTTAGTTGTCTAATTCAGCTTCCAATTCAGCATACACATCGGCGAATATTGCATTTGAGTAAGGCTGTTGAGGATTGGCTCCATTAGATACCGCATGGGCTTGTTGGTTTGGAATATGCAGCATGTTGTAGGGACGAAAGTAATAATAGGTTCGGGGATATGCTTCATAGGGAAAGTGTTGTGCCATGTTGCCAGGGGCACGATGCGTGCCAGGCAGGCAGTGTCTTTCCCAATAACTAAACCGCGGATGTCCGTGGCCGCAACTGCTACACGAATTACAGTTGTTGCATGAATCACACGTTTCTACACATGTGTCGCAGCCGCATTCATCTACCGTAATGTTTCCACAAGACACTTCATTATCATAATTTATAATCGGTTCAATAATAGGTGCGACATCCTCTGCATAAATCACAGGTTGGGGCTCAATAATCGTATCATACGAAACCGGTTGGGTATCCGAGAACTGACTTGATATCGAAGAAGGTTGTGCAAGCGATTGAGTGAAGGACTGCTGTGCCACTGAAAGCTTCGAGGCCTCATTATTAATCGCAGCAACTTTTATTAGACCACTTTCAGAAGCAGTGTATTCAACTGTATGACTCACCGGTGAAATAATTATGGGTTGCTGTAATACAACTTGACTTGATGCTGTTTCATTGCCACCAAGTAAAACAACAGTTAGTACAAATAAAGTATTCATTCAAAAATATCCACTTATAAAAAGTAGCAGTTGAAATTTAAATAGATTGCGTAAATACATCCTGTCTACTGCTGTATACGGATTTACCTACAAGATTAATAGTCGACGACTGCACACAAAAGAATGCGATAAAATTCGCTTCACCGAATAATCAATCATAAATTACCTAACATGAAATAAATGTACACAACTGGCAGATGCTAGCATTTGATTTATCGTACGAAAATGAACTATTCGCAGATATAGAGTAATTGCATTTACCCCTACTTCCGAAAATAAAGAAAGAACAATTACAGATGATAAAATAAAATTCCCACTCAGCATTTCAAATATATAGAAAAGCTAGAGTAAAAACCGAGCCATTATTACTATATTGGTGAGATAGATAAACGATGAAATTAACAAATCTTCTTCAATCAATGATTAGTTGCCAGAAGTGGAAAGTATGTTTCGCTCTTGCATCCTTGGCTGGTATTCCTCTTGTTGCTAATGCGCAACTCGTAGGAGAATTGCCATCAAAAAGTACAGAATCAACTTTAGAAACACCTGGTGATGCTGTACTAAAAAAAGAAGCATCGTTGATTGAAGATGTGCTATCGCCAGAGTTGATTTTCCGGATCGATCCTTCAAGATCCAAGGTATTGCGTACAAGATTGCCGATCTCAAGAGTTGCGATCACAGATCCTACTACTGTAGAAATAAACGAGTACGGTCCAAACGAACTCGAAGTCATCGGCATGAAGTCGGGTGAAACGACCATGACACTATGGTTTACCAATCCAGATGGGACATCGACAATACTACGATATTTAGTACAAGTAGCCGCAAATGAAGAAGCACATCAAAGAGCTGAAGTTGAATACGGAAAACTACAATCTCGTATGAATGAGATGTTTCCTAATAGTCAAATACAACTTATACCTATTGCTGATAAATTAATCATTCGAGGTCAAGCGAGAGACTCCCAAGAGGCTTCGCAAATACTTGCAGTGATAGGTGGACAGTCGATCACTCAAAATGGAAATATTAATGGAGGGCAGTTAGTCAATATCGGATCGGTGGCCCAATTGCCCGGGGCAGAAGATTTGGCTACGAAACAAATCATTAACCTACTGAATGTTCCAGGCGAACATCAGGTAATGCTAAAAGTAAGAATCGCTGAATTACAAAGGGATGCCGCACGATCTTTCGGAGTTGATTTTTCAATTGACGGAGGGAATTGGGGACTATCACATCTATTGAGTGGTGGGTCAGGAAATCTAAGTGCCATTTTAGACAGTGGCGATATCGATTTGTTTATCAAAGCAACTAGTACCAACGGATCAGCAAAGATATTGGCTGAACCTACACTTGTCACAATTAGTGGTCAACCGGCTACATTTATTGCTGGTGGTGAATTTGCTGTTCCAACCGCTGTAGGTGTCGGTGGAATTGGAGCTGTGTCGACTACATTCCGAGGATTTGGTACACAGCTTAGTTTTACACCAACCGTGCTTGATAAAGACCTGATTCGATTGCAAGTCGCTCCATCGTTTAGCTCAATCAATAGTGATAATTCTGTAGAAGGTATCCCAGGACTCGATATCCGCGGTGTAACTACAACTGTTGACCTGCGAGAAGGTCAATGGTTAGCAATTGCTGGTTTGATTCAAGATGAACAGGAAGGTGGACGTACTCGATTACCATTCTTAGGTGATCTTCCCATTATTGGAGCAGTGTTTGGAGTTGAATCTACCAAGCGTATTGAAACGGAGTTAATCGTACTGGTTAGCCCTGAACTGGTACATCCATTAGAAGCAGAACAAGTTCCTCTCTATCTACCAGGAATGTCTGTGACAGACCCTACGAATAAAGAATTCTTCTTGCATCAACAGTTTGAAGGTGTACCAGGCTACGATTATCGAAGCACGGTATGGCCAATCAATCAACATCATCTCAAACATGAGAATCGAGAGATTCTTAGAGCTCAACATCAAGCCAAAAAATCACAGCGTCATTATCGTAAAAGCGAATCGTATTATATCAGTGGACCTCAAGGTTTCTCTGAGTAATCGAATACCAATACTTCGATTTATAGATTCCCGCAAATCGAACGACTATTGAGGACTACAAAATGAATAAGAAAATTCAATATAAATCTGGCATACTAGTATCTGCTGCAATGCTAGTCAGTTTGATAGGCTGCACTAGTGGCCCGAGAATTGAACCTGCTCCACCAAAACCATTAGGGGCAGAAGTAGATCAAATCAACCAAATGCAAGAAGAAAATGCGGAAGCATCGAAGTTTGTAATCTATCAGCATGAATTTGAACTGAATACCGAAAGATCAGCAGGTTGGAGACTCAACTATGCAGGTGAAGATCACGTAAAACAAATTGCAGCGAACATCTCAACAGGAGTTGATCTGCCCATTGTAATTGAACGTAGTACAACTTCAATAAAACCCGGTACTGAATATGAATACCCAATTCATTTAAATGATGAATTAGATGATAAACGACGTCGAGTTGTTGTAGCCGTTCTTTTGGCTCTCGGGGTTATTGACGCTGAAGACGCAAAGATGGCTGCAAAAAGCGGGGCAGATGCTATCGTAGTTTCAAATCATGGCGGTCGTGTTTTAGATGGCGTACGTTCATCTATTGATGTTTTGCCTGAAATTGTTGATGCACTTGAAGGTAGTACTGAAATTCATATAGATTCTGGCATTCGAACGGGACAAGATATTTTTCGCTCAGTTGCACAAGGTGCGCAAGCCGCGCATATTGGACGGCCCTATATTTATGCCTTGGCAGCAGGCGGAGAGCCAGCCTTACGGCGTATGTTACATATTTTTAAAAATGACCTAGAGGCTACAA
>NVWB01000152.1 GCA_002733575.1 Blastopirellula sp.
CGCCGAGCGATGAGCGAGGATGAAGAACGAAGGCGGTAGTGAAGGAAACCTCTCTAACCTCTGATCGACTAGCGTCGACCCCGACGTCGTTTTGAATATGCGTATAAAAGTGGCATGCGTTTGCCAAAAACGACATCGCGGCCACCCAGAATAAATAATACAACTTCACACTAGGGCACTACTATGAATAAAAAAGACAAAACGAAAAAGCATCACAAGAAAGCGGACCATTCTGATCGTGATGCCGGGAAAGATAAATCGGCCAGACTCAACAAAAAGATCTATGAGAAAGAGCTGGAGAAACTTCAGACCGAAATGGTCAAGGCCCAGGAATGGATTCGGCATACTGGCCAACGGGTTGTCGTGCTGTTTGAAGGTCGAGACGGGGCTGGCAAAGGAAGTACGATCAAACGTATCTCGGAACGATTGAATCCTCGCTATTGCAAGATCGTTGCGTTAAGCAAACCGTCGGATGTCGAGCAATCGCAGTGGTACTTCCAGCGGTATGTTGATCACTTGCCGTCCGAAGGCGAGATCGTGTTGTTCGACCGCAGTTGGTACAACCGGGCCGGGGTAGAACGGGTCATGAACTTTTGCTCCGATGACCAATATCATGAGTTCATGCGAAGCTGCCCCGAGTTTGAACGGATGCTAATCCGCGGCGGAATTCATCTGGTCAAATACTGGTTCAACGTCAGCTACGAAGAACAAGGCAAGCGGTTTGAAAAACGACTGAAACAACGTGACAAACGCTGGAAGTTTAGCCCGCTCGATATCGAAGCCCGGTTGCGCTGGCACGACTACTCACGTGCCCGCGATCAAATGCTGGCAGTGACCGACATCGAAGACTCGCCCTGGCACATCGTCCGCTCCGACGACAAACGCCGGGCCCATCTAAACTGCCTGTCCCACCTCCTCAGCCTCGGCATTTACGAAGACTTACCTGCTCGAGAGATTGAATTGCCGAAACGTGATGAGTCGAACCCTTATACGAATAGTTTGAGGGAAGATCGGGATTTTGTGCCGGAGGTGTTTTGAAGTTGAGTAGGAGAAATTTACTCACTCCATTTAACTGCAAGACTCTATTAGATGAGAGGGGAATCTATGTCGCTTGATGACTGGTATAGAAATGAGAATTGGAATGAAGAGATTGAGAGAGAGTTTTTCAGAAAACTGAATCGTGCTAGGTCTCAACGTACACAGTATTTGGTTATTCAAGCAATGATTCTGAGCGAAAACCACCCTAGAATCACTTTGCGTTTGGTAGAGGAGTACTTTGCCTCACAGAAATCAAATAGTGATGACGTTCGTGCAATCTGGGCAAGAGCCCTAGCATATTTGAATCTTGGGGATATCGAGAATGCGATGAAGTCGTTTCGATCTGTTTTAGATCGAGAAGACGAATTCCCCAATTGTCTCTCTTCTGTTTACGTTGACTACCCGTACATTGTTGCCACTAGAAAGATTGAACAGGAATACGATAATGCTATTAAAGTCCTCCATGATAATGGAGACAGGCTCACACATCCGATAGAACATTTTAAGTGGCATGCTGCATTTGCATTAATACAAGATAACAGGAAGCAAGCTTGTAAAGCACTCGAAGCTGCTCAGATAGAAACTTCCGATTTTCGATATCATCCTGGGTTTGGATTAGTCGGCGAAGCTCATGAAGAAACGATTAAGCAACTATGTAATATCAGTAAAGCGTGTTAATCCAAAAGGCAACTAATAACAAGCAGCCACCCTACTACTAAACAAATCGGATTTTCAAATGGGAACGATGAGTATTCGAGAAAATAAAAGAGTGTCGAGCGATTCGAAGGAACCACCAAAAGGGCCGTTTCTGATCGAATTCATGCTGGTTGTTTTAGTGCTTTCCTTTGTGTCGTTTCGTTTCTTCGGTTGTCTTACCTGCGTGCTACTTCTTTGTGTCGAACTCCGATTCCGGTGTGGAAGGATGATCAAACATGGTTATTTGTTTTTGATCACGCTCGTATTCTTACTGCCAATTGATATCCGTTTAGCATCCTCGCGATCACATTTTGGAACATCGACCCAATTCATTAGGATTGTTCGGGCACATCCAGCAGGTCATGCTGCATATCACTCTATACTTAAAAGAGAAGGAGAGGCATACTTTCTCCATATGTTGAACCCACCGCGATGGATTATTTCTGTGGATAGTACACAAAAAATGTAATTCAAAAGGCGGCTGACAAGCAGCCTGCCTACTACGCTCAATCGGTGTCAGACATCGTACAAGGTTATTATGTAGCGTACAATAAAAACCAACACAAACCGAATAGACAGATGGATGGCATCCAAGCGGTAGGTTTCAACGAAACAAATTGTCTGTGAAGATCGCTCAATATTCGATCACGTTTTGTTTTAGACCATCCATCCTACGATACTTTCAACCTACAACGGGACAACCTATGGGTTTTTTTGACTGGCTGTTTCCATCTAAAATACATGTGGAGCTTGCCGATGAAATTTGGATGACACATGAAGCCAAACAACGAGGATTCGTTCAACGTTTGCAGCAACATATCAAAGAACATGACCGATTGATTATCGTTGTGCATTTTGTCGATTCAATGGAATTCGTTTGTGAATTACTGCGTCAGGCACAGATTGATTTCGAGCATATTCAACACGCTTGGGATGCCCGTGACACGGCTAATTTCTTACAACAGTCAGAAAACACAATAGTGATTCTAGCCGAGTCGTTGCCAGATACTAGGGCGATAGGTCAATCGAAGCAAGTTGACGAGTTCTCACCGATTACTTCTATTTTTGTCTATGAAAAACATTTATTGCTATCTCAAGATGAACGCATCACACTATTTGCTAAAAGCCTTCCGTGCCGAACGGAATTGAAATACTTTCTTTCTTTAGAAGACCCGCTGATTAAAATCTTCTTCGGAGACTGGGTTCAAGATTGGTTAACCAGTGCGGGAGGATTGCAGGAGGATGAGGCCATCGAGAGCAAGATGGTGGGTCGACGTATTCGTACCGCACAAAAAATGATCGAAGAAAAGATAGGAAATCAGCCATTTGCGGGCCCCAATCCTGAGACTACGCAGCAGTGGCTAGAGCGAGCTCAGGTACAATAATCAGTAGAGCGTAGAGTGGATGAAATGAAAATTCATCCACCCTACTCCTGTCTTCACTTTCTCAAAAAAATACTTGCATTACATTTTCGCATCTGATACCCTACGTAGGTGGCATTTTGTCTATTCAGATTAAGTGCATTAATATCTACATTTTGTTACAGTACAAAGCTGGTTCACATGCTTCTTCGCCCCCTAAAAAGGTCTTTCCCATCGTGTGTAATTTTATTACTGAGCCTAATCTTTACTAGCGATAATATCTTTGCGCAGTTTCCTGGAGGACCTTCGATTCCTTCAGCGCCTAGACCTTCAGTTCCTAGACCTTCAGTTCCTAGACCTTCCGCCCCCCGACCTGGTTCGTATCGGCCTTCTCCATCTCGCCCAAGCCCTTATGGTGGCTCAAGGACGAATCGCCCGTCGACTCCCTACTCAAGCAGACCCAGCAGCACTCCTTATTCTCAGAACCCTCAATCCAACACGAACAGAACAAGAAACAATAGTTTTTTGCCATGGTCTCAAAAACCATCCACTCCCTTATCACCTACGCGCCAACCTCTGGCACCCTCTTTGCGACAACGATACCCTAGTGCTCGAACATCAAATACGAACGTTTCATCACCTCAAATTGATAGCCCACGTTTTGGACGTCACTCTATTGGACAGATTCATAGTGGCATCAATGTTCCCCAAACCGGCTCTTGGAAGCAGATCGAATCTCAGTTTCGTCAGGGTAATTTTTCACAAGGACAAGCTATCTTAGATTCGCAGTTAGAGCACTCATCATCTTTGGAATCTACGATGTCAGCGGTTTGGGCATTGGAAAATACAGCGTCTCCTCAAGAGATGGTCAATAAGTACCGATCCCAAGCTCTTGAACTTGCCAATAAACAGATAAATGCGAATCAAGTTCAGTCGCCGCTACCTTGGATCGCGGTCGCAAAGTTTTCGCTAGAAGATAACGACCCTATTCAATTTAACAAAGCCACAAATAATCTGATCGAGAAATACCCCAACTCTGAATATGGCCCCTACTTCCAGGGCATTCAATTTCTCCAATCTCAAGACTGGAAAGCTGCGGAAGTTTCACTCAACAAAGCTCACGATCTGGGTATGTCAGACGAAAGCATCAATCACCTTATTAAGATGGCGATTGACAATCAAAAGTGGATTTGGACGTATGTGTATATAATCTTAGTAGCAATTGGCATTTGGATTGTCCTCTCGATATTTTTAATTTTCATCGGAAGATTTCTATCCTACCAAACCCTCAGGGCGATTCGAATAAATCGAGGTGATATCGCAAAGATAGGTTGGACCACAAGGACTCTTTATCGATATGTTATAAATTTAGCCTCTTTGTACTACTTCCTCTCCCTTCCTGTTCTCCTTGTGCTTACGTTGGCCCTTCCTGCCTCGCTCGCATATGCCCTACTAATGTTACCTGAAATTGGTTTTGTATTAGGTGCCATCGTATTAGTCGTGGGAAGTGGTAGCGTGCTTACCGTGATCGCAGGGATACGAGCGGCGTTTGTCAAATGGAATGAAGATGGCGAAATGCGTAGCCTTACGCGAGCCGAATCTCCTGAACTATGGGCATTATGCGATCAAGTTGCCAAAGTGGTGGGGACACGATCCATAGATCAAATTATATTAACCCCAGGCACCGATCTGGGAGTGTTTGAACGAGGGAGTTTATCGCAGCGAATGAGAGATCGTGGAGAGCGATTCTTAGTTGTTGGCATGGGAATTCTTGATAGTTTTCAAGTAGATGCTTTTTGTGCTGTTCTCGCACATGAATATGGGCATTTCTTAAATCGTGATACCGCAGGAGGTGGTTTAGCGATGCAAGTAAGAATCGCTATGGAGCAGTGGGTCAATGCTATTATCATTCGTGGAAAAATTCGTTGGTGGGATATCGCAGTCAGGTTTCTATTTTTCTATGGGCGACTCTTCTACAAGCTTTCTTTTGGAGCTGAAAGATTACAAGAAATTTTAGCCGATAGAATTTCAGTAAAAGCTTATGGTGCTAAAGCATTTTGCGATGGATTGCAACAAGCACATGCCAGTGACTTTCATTTCTCTCAGCGTATAGATAACCAAATAGATGGTTATCTACGGGGAGAGCCCATCACGAAAGCATTTTATAACCAAGAAGATGCTTCTGATCTTGAATTGATCGAATATCGTGAACAGGTTTTGCTTGAAATTTGCACTCAACCAAGCACTAATATGGATACGCATCCAGCTCCAGCTGAAAGAGTGCGGCTTGCGGAACAATACGAGGCTCAAAAGGGAACCCAGAGCTCAAAGGAAGATAGTAGATTAGTATTAGACATCCTCTCAAATCGAGCTGATCTGCTTGCGGAGATGAATGGACAATTTTACCACGTATTGGGAGAACAAGCTGAATTAAGGGCTTATAAACAAGAAATTCGCCTACAACATATTAATTCAATACTCAAAGAAGATCCCTATCCAGAAGCCTATTCGGAGCGTGCAATCGTTTATCTAAATCGAGGAAGATACAATGAAGCACTAGCTGATATTCAATATGTTATCAAGAAAGATCCTAAGAACTTAAATTTTCAGTTAGGCGAAGCAAGCATCTTGTCAAAAATGAGACGAGATCATGAAGCGATTGACCGGTTTGAGCAGCTTATTAAAAAAGACAATGAGATGCTAAATCCCATAAACTATATTCGAATGGCAGAATGCTTTCTTCGAGTAAATAATCCATGCAAGTCTGCCGAAGCATTTGCGAAAGCACTCGATATTTCACCTCATTCCATCGCAGCAAAACTAGGTCGTGGCGAAGCATTTTTAGCAATGCAGCAATATGAAGCGGCCTTAGAAAACTTTGAAAATATCACAAACGAATTTCCTCGTTGCGGCGAGGCCCACCTAGGGATAGCGAAAGCTCAAGAACATTTAGGAGAAGATTTTGAAGCAGCAATCTCTCGAATAACTGCCTCACGATTTGTCCCTAAACTTTCACTCACTTAATAGATTTCTTTCTGTGCTACTCTTTTTCAGGACGTTTGCGAACCCTAAATCCTATGAAATCAAATTTACAACAATGTATTGAAAACTTTGGGCCTGCTCCTCGTAAATTTACAGGTCGGAAACTAAATGCTTATCTGAAAATTCAACGACCTTATTGGATTCGCGTTTCACCTAGTGATCAACTCGCAAAGACTTTCAATTTGCTGGATATGCTGTATCGAGAAGGAATTGTTGTATGGGGGCAAGTCGTTCAGGCAAATTATCAAATTTTCTCAGAAGGTACGGAGGATATGCCTGGGGATGTTGTATTTTCTTTGGATCAGAACGCTCAGCCAATGCCTACGGAACTGCATTCAGTTTCCATGAAAATTAATGAGATAAAGCATAGTGATTCACCAGACCCAGCTTACAAAAAGCTTATAGATCATTACGCCGATGACTATTCACGAGTCTACAGCCTAGAAGTTCCTGACAAAATCAGTCCCAATTTTAAATGTCATATCTCTACCACATATTTTTCGCGAAAGCATCTCCCTGCTGGATTGTTATGCACTGGGTTACTTCCATTAATTGTGCTGCCAAGAACCCCCATGGTAACAATCCCATTGCCTGAAGCATTTTGGCCTGCTGCTTTAGCGGAATGGTGGCTTGAACCCGCTTAGATTCTACTACTTAACAATTTCTCATTTCTTCAAATGATCATACTCAGGGTTAACAGATTTCGCTTTCCAACGATCCAACGTGGCTTGCAATCCGGCGTCGGATTCTTGGTGTTGGCCCAGGTCGCCGGTTTCTTTGATCACAGTCGCTACTACACTTAGGCATTCTGCTTCTTCTCAGTCATTCTAAAGTCGTATTAGACGGATAATGCCTGTCGTATCGATCTTTTGTCTATTTCTTTGACTCTACGCCATTTAAAACCTACTCTTCTTGCGTGTTGCCGCAATACTTAGGTGGTTACTGATCGATAAATTAGGGTTACTATCCCCTTCTTCTGAAAAATAAAAAAAGGTGCTAGAAATGAATTCTACCAAATGGCGGATTAAATGTCTCTGTTTACTAAGCATTGGCCTGCTGACCACAATGTTTGGTCAAGCTCATGCGCAGAAAATTATTCACGATGCGGAACACTATCTGCTAGAAGCCCAACATGGCGAGAAATGGGCTGCGGAAGACAAAGTCATTGATGCCAAATTGGCTGAACTCGAGAAGAAGCATGGTCGTCGCCCGAACTTAATTCATATCATGTGGGACGACACGCCGCTGGGCGAAGTCGGAATTCCAGAAATCCAAAAGCTTCGTGGTTTTGAAACACCGAACATGAATCAGATGGCCAAAGAGGGTATCAACTTCATGCGAATGTGTACCGAACCTTCTTGCACTCCAACTCGGGCCGCTTTTATGACGGGCCGGTATGCCATTCGGAGTGGAATGCATACCGTGAGTTTTCCAATTGAGAACTCTGGAATCGATGCCGACGAGGTGACACTGGCCGAAGTGCTAAGCAAAGCGGGCTACTCAACTGCGTTTTACGGCAAATGGCATCTCGGTGATACCGAGCCAAGTTATTGCCATAACCAAGGTTTCGACGAAGCTTTCTTTTGCCCTTACAACCAAGTTCCCAGTATGTGGGTGCCTGAGATGGAATCTGCCAATGTCATCACAGGACTGTTTCCTGAAATGTATGGCAAAGACATCTACGATATTGATAACTCGTGGCAGCCGCGAGCATCGGTTTGGGCGTTAGAAGGAACTAAGGGCGGTAAGACTTTCGAGCGAATGCCTCCTCCTAAAATCTCGAACTACTGGGATATTGAGACTGAATGCCAAGATCGCACACTCGCGTTCATCAAGAAAAATGCGGATGCCAAGAAGCCTTTCTACGTTTCGTATCAGCCCATTCTTTTGAGCTTTGCGCCTGATGCTCGTAACCCAAAAAAACTGACTGCCAACAAAAATGCGTTGCAAGAAGGGCTAGTCAAGATCGATGCCTTTATTGCTCGACTGCGAAAGCAACTCGAAGAACAAGGGCTTGCTGAAAACACGCTTATTATTATTCAAGCTGATAATGGGCCTTTTACTCATCATGGCCCACGTGGCATGGTTGAAACTTTGTACCGTGGTGGAAAAGGCGATTTCACCGAAGGCGGTTATCGCGTTCCATGTATTGCCACTTGGCCTAGCGTTATCAAGCCAGGGCAGATCATTGGCGATGTACTTCACATCACGGACCTATTCACCACGTTTGCCCGTTTAGCTGGGGCAACTGAGTTCATTCCAACAGATCGCGTAATTGATGGAATCGATCAAACCTCGTTGTTCTTCAACGGCGATGGATACAGTCGACGTGATTATTTGATGGTCTATCAAGGCCCTAACTTAGCAGCCGCAGTCAAAGGACGCTTCAAACGCGATTGGGCCAACGCACTACAAGGTCTATCAGGAAATGAGTTCTACGATCTCTATACCGATCCTCGTGAAGTCCACGGCGAGATGATTGAACAGTTTCACGTGAAGAGCATGTTCAATCGACAGCGTGCCCGTCATGAATTATGGATCAAAAAGTATCCCAATCGTCCTGATGCCACTAAGGGGCCTGCGTTAACAGGAATCGAAAATGTTCGGCCTGAGACAACCAAAATATACTCGGCACCCATTGATGTGAGTAAACTTCCCTTCGATCCAAGGGAAGTCAGTGAACATGACTTGCCATGGACTAATAGTGACAAATAAGTGTAGCTTCAGAATTCACTTCTGAGTTGAATCATAAGATGGCTGGAATTCCCAGCCATCTTTTTTATTAATCTCACTTCTTCAAATGATCATACTCAGGATTCACACACTTCGCTTTCCAGCGATCCAACGTGGCTTGTAGCCCGGCGTCGGATTCCTGGTGTTGGCCCAGGTCGCCGGTTTCTTTGATCCAATTGTTGAGGATGCCACGATGTTGGGCGAGCACTTTGGCGTACTTTGGATCGTTGACAAGGTTGTTGAGTTCGTCGGGATCATTTTTCATGTCGTACAGTTCTTCGGCCGGGCGTTTGCCGAAGAAGATTTGCTCGGTCAGCTTCGGCAAGGTGCCAGCTTCGTGACCCGCTCTGAGAAATTTTACATACGCTTGCCCGTCACGATATTGGGGCTGTAGCAGCGGGCGATCTGTTTTGAAGTTGCGTAGGTAGCGGAACTTGTCAGTTCTTACGGTACGCGTTCGGTCGATGGTGTAATCGCAACGATCTCGGGCCGAAATAACGAACTCACGTGGAGTAAAATCTTTGGCAAATAAATCTTGCCCTTCGACATAGCCAGGTATCTTCAAGCCAGCGAACGCCAAAGTTGCTGCCGAAATATCGAGACCGGAAACTAAGTCATCACGAACTGTTCCAGCTTTTAGCAATTTGGATGGGCCAGCAATCACTAGTGGAACATGGACGCCCCCTTCGTAACAGAACTGTTTATGACGGACCGAGTGATTTTGTCCGTGATCGGTGAAGAAGAAGATGATTGTGCTATCGAGTAGATTATCTTCTTTCAAGGAAGCCACGATATTTCCCAAGTCCGTGTCCGTGGCGCGAATGGTATCGTAGTGGCTGGCCCAAATATTGCGGTAGATTTCATGGTCTGGAAAATAGGCAGGCACTGTAACATCGGCCGGGTCAACTTTTTGATCCGCTTTTAACTTCCTAGTATTGGTCTTCCCCCCTTTGAGTTGGATTTGACCAAAAAACGGTTGGCCTTTCTTGCGACCTTCCCAAGGACTGTCGCCTTTTACCGTGGCGTACAAGTCAGACATTTCAAACATGAAGTTGTAATCTTCTTTGCCTTGGTTGAAAGTGAAGTACCCTGCCTGTTTGAAAATTTCAGGCAACGTGCGTATACCTTCTGGAAGATGGATGGCCGATTTTTCGGTGCGTGAAGATCGGTGATTGTGGGTGCCAGTGGTGGTTTGCATGGCGCCAGTGATCATGGCCGAACGACAGGCCGAGCAAACAGGTGCAGGGACATAACAGCGATTGAACTGCACCCCGCGGTCTGCCAGTGCATCGATGTTGGGTGTGTGGTCTTTGTTGATTTCATCGCCATACGAACCAATCCAGGGAGACATGTCTTCGACAAAGACCCAGAGAATATTGGTCTTCTCAGCGGCTGAAACGGGAGAGACAACGCTGGTTAGCCCTGCCAAAGCACAGAGAATGATGAAGTATCGCATGGAACTGGTCCTCAAGGAAATCAAAGGGTGGAACCCCAAGTTTGACTGATTCGCAACGAGAAATCAACAGAATGGACGATTAAAATTAGGAGCTTTTTACTCCATGACTCGGGCATGGTAGAATAAATGGCTCGCTTTAACCTACCTTTTTAGTTTTTGGAAACGATTCTTCAATGACACATTTCAATCGACGGCGTTTCTTATTGAACTGTACGGCCATCGCTGGAGCAACAGCCTGTTCTACTAAAAACATCTGGGCAGAAGAACCTCTGCATGCCATCGTCGGCTTAGGCAAAAAGGCTGCCGCTGAGCCCATTGATTTGATTCAAGCCTTTATGCAGAAGTACAAGGTGCCGCAGTTGTCGATGGCGGTTTCGTTCCAAGGAAAACTCAAGGCCACGTTTGATTTTGGAGAATCCGACTCGATTGCAAATACGCCAGTGGCTTCGCAGCAACTCTATCGCATCGCCAGTATCTCGAAGCCGATTACTTCGGTGGCGTTGATGAAGCTCATTGAATCGGGCAAGCTGACGCTCGATCATTGCCCGTTTGCCGAAGAAGGTTTGCTCAGAAAGTATGTTGATCTCAAAAAACAAATTTCTGCAGAAAACACCAAACGCTTAGAGGCGATTACCATCAGCCACTTACTGCATCACACGTGCGGTGGCTGGGGCAACAAAAGCCGTGACCCGATGTTTGTACGTGAGGCGTTAGAGTTTGATCACAAGCAGTTAATTCACTGGGCCGTCGAAACACGTCCGCTCGAACATGCCCCTGGTACTGATTCTAGCTATTCCAACTTTGGCTACTGCTTGCTTGGCCGGGTGATTGAAGAGCTGACGGACGATTCGTATGAGTCACATGTACAGAAGAAAGTGTTGAATCCAATGGGCGTCTCTCGGATGCAAGTGGGCGAAGACGCCTTGAAGGATCGCCAGCCAGACGAAGTGGTTTACTATGGGCAGAAGAATGAAGACCCTTATGGGAAAAATATCAAACTTTCGCGGATGGATGCGCACGGTGGCTGGATTGCTTCGGCGACCGATCTGGTTCGGTTTGCCGTGCATGCCGATGGATTTAAGAACCCGCGTGATGTGATTCAACCGAGCAGCATCAAAACCATGACCGCAACCACACCGGCATCGCCCAATTACGCTTGTGGTTGGGCTGTCAATAAATCGAACAACTGGTGGCATTCTGGCTCACTGCCTGGCACCTCATCTATCCTGGCGAGAATCAACGATCAACATTGCTGGGCCGTGCTGGCAAATACTCGCAGTAAAGAATCAGGCTACTTCGGGGCTCTCGATAAACTGCCGTGGGCCGTTCGACGCAGTGTTGCAAAGTGGCCAGCGCATGATTTGTTTGAGATGAATTCATAAATAATTAGCATTTGCGTTTGCTTGCTGTTACAATCATGGGCTCATTCCTTTCGATTCCTCCTTTTCTACTGGAGCTTCAAAATCATGTCCCTTCCGCTTCATCGCCGTGATCTCTTAAAAGCTAGTGCCGCGTTTGCAGCCTTTAACATTCTTCCTGCTGGTGCTTACTCAGCATCGCCCAACGGCAAGCTACGAACCATTCACATTGGAGTAGGCGGGATGGGAGGAGCCGATCTGCGGTCCGTTTCTTCACACGCCAACGTGGAAGTGGCTGCCTTGTGTGACATTGATTCGAATCGACTGGCGAGTGCCAAAGCCCTGCATACCAAGGCCGAGACCTTCTCTGATTATCGTGCAATGATTGCCGAATTGGGCGACAAGATCGATGCCGTGGTCGTTTCAACGCCTGACCACACACATGCCCCGGCTGCGATGACCGCGTTGCAAAATAACAAGCCGGTCTATTGTCAAAAACCGCTGACGCACGAAGTCTTCGAAGCCCGTCAGTTACGCAAAGTGGCCGAACAAAAGAAGCTCGTTTCGCAAATGGGAATTCAGGTTCATTCCAGCGTCACCTATCGCAGGGCTGTCAATTTAATTCAAAGCGGCGTGATTGGCAAAGTTAGTCAAGTGCATGCGTGGTCGAACAAAAACTGGGGCTACGATGGCGGACCTTATCAGGGCGAACACAAAGTGCCAGATAATCTGGATTGGAATTTGTGGATCGGCACCCGTCAGATGCGACCTTTTGTGCCAGGCGTTTATCATCCAGGGCAGTGGCGCAAGACCGTTGATTTTGGAACCGGAACCCTAGGCGATATGGGCGTGCATATCTTTGACACACCTTATGCGGCCTTGGCTTTAACTGCCCCGAAATGGGCGAAGACCAGTTGCCGGAAACCAACCGGCATCGGGCACCCTGGAAAGAACATTGTGCAGTACGAATTTCCCGGTACAAAATTCACGACCGATTCGATGATCTGGACTTGGTACGACGGCGGTTTTGCTCCGCCAAAAAGTGAAGACATCGATCTGCCAGAAGGGGTAAAACTGCCTAACCAGGGAGCACTCTTCGTGGGCGAAGCAGGGTTGATGTTGTTGCCGCATGTGGGCGAGGCTCAACTCTTTACCAAGGAAGGAAAGAAACGCGAGTACCAGCCCGAGGCGTTAGCTGACGTGAATCACTATCATCAATGGGTCGATGCTTGTATGGGCAAAGGCGAAACCAGTGCCAGCTTCAGTTATGCAGGTCCACTCACCGAAGCCTTGCTGCTAGGCGTGGTTGCCAATCGCTTCCCTGACCAAAAACTGATGTGGAATGCGGACAAATTAGAAGTCACCAATATGGCCGCTGCCAATCAATTGCTGCGGATTGAATACCGTGACGGGTTTAAAGTCAAAGGACTCTAAGCCGAGGTCGTTCTGCGAAGCGGTTCCTCTGTTTTTCATTCGATAAGACAGGCTACGCTTCGCAGATAATGATCCAGCCGCCAGCGCGAATACCAGGGAACCACCATTTGTAAGAGAGTTCGCATTGTCGTGAAGTGGAAAGCGGGATGACTTTTACTACGTTCAACCCTGCTTGTTTCAACGCGGTGACAATTTCTTTTCGGCTGAACAGATGCAAAAAGAAATTGGGAATCCCACGGTAAGGATAGTATTTGTCGCCACGTTCCATTTTGCCTAGAACTTTGCTGCGCCACAAATGGCCGATTACCCAACTTGTTCCATTCGGGTCAGTTAAGTTCGACCAGAAATTGTGAATGTGCAGCACAAACCGCCCGGTTGGTTTGATCACACGTTTGACATGTTGCAAGAACATTTGACGATTCTCGGCCCCGTGGATCATGCCCAGTGTACTGAACAAGCAGATCGCGTGGTCGATGCCATTGGTTGCCAGTTCACTTAGGTCAACCAAGTTGGCCAGTTGGCACTGAATGTCTAACTGATCAAGTTCTGCCTTCTCTTCGACAACCCGCAGCATCTCTTCCGAAAGATCAACCGCCAGCCCACTGTTGCCGCGTTGCACTAGTGGAATGAGTGCCCTGCCGGTACCGCAGCCAAAGTCGGCGACTAACCCTTGGGCGGGAATATAGCGATGCACGATATCTTCATCAAACTGAAACAACTCGCTAAACGCAAAGTACTCGTCGTAGTCGTCTGCAATCGCAGTCGACTCCACGTAGTCCATCGTCCCGCGAGTCACCCCTATCGGCAACTGCCAATGCGGCTGGTTTGGTTTTTGAGAGTTCATTCAGTTATCGTAACACAACCACGAGTTCATCAGCTAGGGCGTGTTTCGTCTCGGGTGGTAGCGGCCAAGATATTACTGAACTCAGATGGGGCTTTTTATTTGCTTGAGTATTTCTTCCTCGTGTGCCACTGGCTTCGCCAGTGCGGAATTGCAAATTGACTTCACTCAACAATTTTTATATTGAAGCATAACGGTTCAACTTGTGTTAAGATTTACATGATTTCCGATCTAATTGCAGCACACACTGGCGAAGCCAGTGGCACCCGTTTGTTATAGAAAATCCTTCTTTCTTTGTGCCTTCGAGCCTTGGTGGTTACCTCTTTTTTCACTTCTTGCCCAAGTGCTTGTCAAACCAATCAGTCGTCGCTTGAATCGAGCGGGTAAAGTCTTCGCCGCGAAATCCGTGCCCGGCCCCTTCGAGGATCATTAGTTCGCTCGTCACTTTTTGCTTTTGGAATTCAGCGAAGATATTCTTGCTGTGTGCCACAGGGACTAGCGTGTCTTGATCTCCGGCGATCAACAAAGTGGGTGGGTCATCGGTAGAAACATGAACCAGTGGAGAGTGCTCTGCGGCTAGTTTCATTTCTAAATCCAAAGCCGGAAATCTAGCATAAGCAGGCAAGCGATCTTTGTGTTCTGGCACCATGATGCGAAGATCAGTCGGGGCCACAAAAGCGACGACCGCGTTGACCCGGTCGCTTATTTTCAAAACAGGGTCTTTGGCATTCGGGTTGCCTTCGTCTGAAGCGGTGCCGAGCACTAGCGAAAGATGCCCGCCGGCACTCATGCCGTAGACTCCAATTCTGTCTTCATCGATTCCAAATTCTTCTGCATTCAGGCGAATATAACGAACGCTCCGACGTACATCAGAGACAGCTTCTGGAATCGAAAACTTAGGGCTGCTGCCATGGCGAACCGAAAAGATGGTGAATCCTTTGTCGGTCAACGACTTGAAAAACCCCAATCGGCCTTCTGGTGGAGCCCAGCGAGAATACCAGCCGCCTGAGACCATAAACATCACGCCGGCCCCGTTTGTTTCATCTGGTGTGTAGACATCCATGGTCATGGCCAAACCCAGCTTGTGACCGTAGACCACATCCGGTTTGATATCCACTTCGGCTGCTTTAACAGAGTTGGTAAGTAAGGCGAGAACCAGGCATGTCAGTAGCGAGAATCGTTTCATGGTGAGACCTTTATTGAAGGTGAGAAGATTATTATTTTATGGAATGTCAGAACCAGAAGCCCAATAACGTAGTAGGCCCACAGGCAAGAGTGCCACCAACATTGCGATGATATACACAACATACATGGGCCGCATTGCATAGAATCGGAGTTTGCCGCCGACATGTGCAATCCACTGTTTTGCACTACTAGTATACTTTTTGATCGTGTCTGAATACTTGGCAATTTTGCCCCGAGTTGATATTACTTCGACTTCAATCTCTTTATCTGCTGGTTTTGATTTGGAGAAACGCTGAACACGTTTAATCATAAATCGAACCGCCGAATGAATACTACGGCGATAGATAAAGAGAATAGGATAACTGAAAATTGAAAATGCTTGCTTCACTGCCTGTTCGAGCATCGGTAGCATCACTTGTTCGTAAACCTGTTCCACTAGTTCTGGACCTGTCGGTAGCTTGGCATTTCCTGTGCGTAACTGATCGTAGTCTAAAGCCGCACGATCTGTGATATCGAGAATCATGGACAAGATTGATTCCACGTTTTTCATGGCAGTTGAGATAACTCGAAGTAAGCCCAGTATGATTCCAAAAATCAATCCTAGAACCAGCGAGTAGGGGCCAAGAAACACCCAGCCCAAGAGAGACAAAGTGCTACTGGAGAATAGAGAGTAGCAAGCCACCGGAATTCCTACTATCAGCAGCAGCGTGTTGAAAAACACTTTTCCAATCGCCGACGGTACGCTGATCAACTCCACCAATTGATCGACCATTTCTTTCGATCGATAATCGGCCAGGTTGATGGTTGTGACTTCAGGCGAATCAGTATCGTCTGGTAAAGTAGCAAGGTCAGAAACAGACATCGGCTGCACCAATAGGGTAACTTGTGTTGCTAGAAAACGATCTAGTAACCAATAGTGTACCCGATTAATGCAGCCGATAAAATCTATTTTTTAGATATGTCTTTAACTATTCTGCCGCTGGCGTTGCACTAGACAGTTTTTCCAGAGCTTTCTTGGCGATCGAAGCTCGATCACGTGGTTTCGCTGTAATGGCATTTAAAGCTTCTTCATAAACGGCCGCTTGTTCAGGTGATTCTTCTTTGATCTTTTTGATTAAAATATCAAAACCATCTGCTTCACTGCCGACAGATGTGCCGGAACTGTAGTTCTCCAATAAAGCTTTGGCTTCATCGGCACCTGAGGTCACTTTGACGTCATAAGATCGCTCTTCGACTTGTCCTTCAACTGAGCAGCCTGTGATGGCTACCAAAAAGAGTGAAAGAGCCAAAGGTGTTAGTAATAGATTTAAGCGTTTCATAGTAAATCCTTTCTTATAGTGATCCGAGTACTTCGCCATCGCGTTGGTTACCGAGACGTTGAAATGTACGAAGGTCAACGGTGTTGGGGATAAATTTTACCGATCCATCCCCTAGTCCTGCATTCACTCCACCAGGGTGAAGAGAGCGTGGTGGAATGATTCCAACTGACCAGTCATGGGCACCACCAGGACAGCAACTTCCACCTGCACTTGGGTATTTCCAGTTGGGTGGAGCAGCCGTGTTAAGTTGTGATTGACCATGTGAGTACCAAGCCCACATCGTTCCGTTGTTGCTTTTATGGCTGCCACTTCCTTCTGCTGCTACGCCAATAGCATCAATTTCAGCTTGAGACGGGAAATCTTTATCTACAATTGAATCAAAAAGACCATTATCTCCTGTATAGAAAACATCGTACGGATAGGTGGCTGTACTTCCATCGCCATCGCCTGATAACATTTCGGAAATGAGTAGTGTGTTGGAGAGCCCATCGGTGGTGTCTGCCATTCTGCGCTCTTTGTCGATATTAATCATTCCATTACCATTTTCGTTTCGTGTACCCCAGGCAGTTCTTGCGCGACTACCAGAACTCCAACCATAATTTGCACCAGGACCACCCCAGCTAATTCTAGACTTGTCAGGAGCGGTTAATGCGGAAGGGCAAAGGAAGGCTTGAAGCTTAACATCCATGGGACCATTTCGCATGGCTCCCCAACTACCCTCGAAATTAAATTGATCGTAAAGAGCTGGTTGCTCAATGAATGGAAGAATTTTGTAGTTGGCACTCGCCTTATGCCAGACGCTCCAGCTAGGGTTCCCATAAGTATTTTTAGGAAACGCGCCATGGGTGTCATGAAAATTATGCATCGCCAAGATCAACTGTTTTTGCTTGTTGATGCACTCGCTACGGCGAGCCGCTTCGCGTGCTTGCTGAACCGCAGGCAATAACAGTGCGATCAAAATACCGATGATCGCGATAACAACTAGAAGTTCCACCAACGTGAAGCCCCGCATTTTTCTAGAAATGCGCATAAGTACACCCTCCTCGGTGTTGAGAAAAAAGATCAGAATAAAAAGTGAAAACAAAGAGGAAAAGAACCAGGACATAAAAGTCTCAGCAGTGTCTTCTTAATACAAGTTATTCAGAAACAAGAAATCAACAAGGTCTTTTCGAGGGAGTTTAAGGGCTTTTGCGGGTAAAAATAATTTTTAATAGTGACTTTTGGGATTATGTTTTCCTCAGCCTTATCGGTTTATTAGAAAAACCACCTGAGTGTAAATCTCTCGTTATTCCTGAGTGAGGGCAATGTCTTTTTCATCTATCTCAATGGATGACATTGCTGCGAGGCAAGCCTAATTCCATGTCAATTCTTCGCTTAATTGATTGAGGTTGATGCACCCTTTTTGTGTGACCACGACCATGTCTTCTAATCGAACTCCGCCTAGTTCTTTTCGATACAAACCTGGTTCAGTTGTCAGTGCATCTCCGATTAAAATTTCAGGCCCTTTGAAATCACGCCAGCTTCACCGGCAGTTTTAGTAGAGAACGTAGCCCTAACATCTTTTTCCATTGAAGCTCTTTTTCAGGTACGGCTAAGTGCAATTTGGGGAATCTGGAGAACAGCTTTTCTAGTGCAATTGCCATCTCTGCCCTGGCTAACTTGAGGCCCAAACAAACGTGGATTCCTGATCCAAATGCCAAGTGAGGATTTGGGTCTCGCAGTAAATTCAGTACTTCTGGCCGGTCAAACTTCTCAGGATCACAATTGGCGGCTGCCAACAGGGCGATGATGTAGTCGCCTTGTTGGATCGGTTGACCGTGGAACTCCATGTCCATTGCAGCAATTCGTGGTTTGGTCATTTGAACTGGAGTCAGAAACCGCAACAGTTCTTCGATGGCTAAATCAATGTTGCTCCAATTTGCTTGCAGCGCTTCGAGTTGGTCAGCATGTTGCAATAAAGTCCACACACTGCCGCTTAATGAATGCACGGTGGTTTCGTGCCCTGCAAACAGTAGCAGAAAGGCCATTGCCAATAGTTCATCTTCACTCAGTTGGTGTCCATCTTGTTCGGCGGAAACAAGTGACGAAAGCAAGCCTGGCACTGGGTTCACGCGGCACTTCTTGAACTGTTGTGTGAAGTACCCATTCATCTTCCACAGTTTCGGAATCATAGAGAGGAACGAAAAGATTGACCCACTATTCGTGATTCCTTGTGCCCAGCGAGAAAACATCGGGCGATCTTCATCAGGCAGACCCATCAGTTCACAGATGATTGCCAGCGGAAACGGTCGGGCAAAATGTTCAATCAAGTCGACCGAACCTGATTGTTTAAACTTCAATTCAAGTTCGTCTAAAAACTGATCCACGATGGTTTCGATCCGAGGGCGAAACTCTTCGATGCTGTGCTGCATAAAAGCTTGCTCAACTAATCCACGCAGTCGTCGATGATCGGGTTCATCTTGCAGCAGCATGTTATTGGTTAGCACTTTGAGCGCTTTCGGCATCCACCATTTGATGCCAGCCACATTTTTCTTTCCATTGCGAACTGCTTGCTGTGGAAACCGCTCATGATCGCGTAGCATATCTACCGCGGCATCATACGTGGTGGCCATCCAGACCCTGCCTATCAGCGGCAACTTGGCCTGCACAATAGATCCGCAACTGCGCATCTCGGAAAAAACCGGAAACGGGTTCCGTTTGAATTCTGGCGAAACAAGATCAAACTTTTGGGCCTGCATAATCATACCGTATTTAAAATCTTCTAGTTGCTAACACCCTTTCATTCTATCCATAAAAAAAACTCCAAGCGAGACCGGTTCTCGCTTGGAGTTTTAAATTGTTTTAGATGTAAGCGTGTGGCTTACACTTCTTTGGAATCGATCCAAGACATCATGCTGCGAAGTCGTTTGCCGACTTTTTCGACGCCATGTTCACGTTCAAGACGACGAACGGCTTTGAAACCAGCCGCGTTGGCTTTGTTTTCCAGAATCCATTCGCGAGCAAAATCGCCACGTTGGATTTCGGTCAAGATTTTCTTCATTTCTTTTTTGGTTTCGGCCGTGATGATACGAGGCCCACGGGTGTAATCGCCATACTCGGCGGTGTTTGACACACTGTATCGCATGTAGTTCAAACCGCCTTGGTAGAACAAGTCGACGATCAGCTTCAACTCGTGCATGCACTCGAAGTAAGCCATTTCTTCTTGGTAACCAGCTTCGACCAAAGTCTCGAAACCAGCTTTCACTAGTTCGCTCACGCCGCCGCACAAGACCACTTGTTCGCCGAATAGATCGGTTTCAGTCTCTTCTGCAAAAGTGGTTTCGATAACACCACCACGAGTTGCGCCGATTCCTTTGGCGTACGCCAAACCAGCTTGACGTGTTTTGTCACTGGCGCCTTCGCCGAGAGCGATCAAACCAGGAACACCGCCGCCTTTTTCGTATTCACTACGAACCAAGTGACCTGGGCCCTTGGGAGCTACCAACAGAGCATCTACTCCGGCAGGTGGTACAATTTGGCTAAAGTGGATATTGAAACCGTGTGAGCACATTAAGATGTTGCCCGCTTCGATATTCGGTTCGATTTCGTTTTTGAAGAGATCGCCCTGTACTTCGTCAGGTAGCAACAAATTGATGATGTCGGCCTTTTTCGAGGCTTCGGCGATCGACATTGGTTCAAAGCCATGGCTGATAGCCAAGTCGTAATTGGCACTACCAGGACGTTGCCCAATGATGACGTTACAGCCACTGTCTCGCAGGTTTTGTGCCTGGGCGTGACCTTGTGAGCCGTAGCCTAGGATGGCAATCGTTTTGTCTTTTAGAACCGAAAGATCGGCATCGTTATCGTAATAAATCTTTGCAGCCATTTTGTTTTCCTGATTGTAGGGACGTTATCTGTCTTGTGAGCTATGAGCGGGAATGGTTTGAGGCATCCGAGCCAAAGAAGGTTGGGTACCCTTGAGAAGGCTCAAAGACCCTGAACGGCAACCAGGCCGTTCGTTGTTGTCTTATTTCAGCGTTGAGGATTTAGTGAGGGTCCACCATTTGGTCTTCGATGGAACAGCCACTGCGGACCATTGCGATTCTTCCGCTCCGCACGAGTTCACGAATTCCAAACTGACGCATCAGGTCAATAAACGCTTCAATTTTGTTTTCCGTGCCAGAGATCTCGATAATCACCTCTTCGTTGCCGACATCAACAATGCGGCCACGAAAGATCGTAGTAAACTCGATGATTTCACTTCGAGTTCCGCCTGGTACAGCGGCAACCTTGATCAACATCAGGTCACGTTCGACAAAGTTTTGGGAACTAATATCCAACACTCGGACGACGGTGACAATTTTTTCAAGCTGCTTGCGCACCTGCTCTAGTACCTGATCGTCTCCAACAAGTACGAAGGTCATCCGCGACAAATGAGGATCTTGTGTTTCCCCCACTGCAAGCGAATCGATATTGTAGCCGCGAGATGCCAGCATTCCAGAGATATGCGCGAGCACACCAGGAACATTCTGGACCACGGCTGAGAGCACATGACGCATTGGTGTCTCCAGTTCGGTCAAGAATAAACTCGCATGATAATCGGCCACGATATAGGGAACAAGAGGCTCACCCAGCAGATTGTTTTAGCGAGGCATTGTGCCCTCTAAAATCGGGCGCAGCGGTGCTCTATCTGACCTACTTGATAGCGACACCGTAAAAACTCTCGATTATCTTCAATTCAGGCCCTGAATGACAAGGATTTCTAGAAACTACATCTCTAGAAACTACGAAGCCCAAACCTTCCACCAAGGACTCTTTTTTGCCTTAAACGGCTTATGCTTTGTGCAAACATTTTTGGCCCGATCAATCAGAGTTCCTTCTAATTTTGCACCTAGCATGTCTGCATCGGTGAAGTCCGCGTCATCGATCTTGGCGTTGGTTAAATTGGCATTCACTAAATTGGCCCCACGCACATCGGCCCGGGTTAAATTCGCGTTCTCTAAATTACAGCGTAAATCGGCCATACTCAAATCTGCTTCAACACATCTCGCATTCGAGAGATCACACTCTTCCATTTTTGCATAACGCAACTTGGCTCGTGTTAAATTTGCATGGCTCAAGTTCGATCCAATCATCACGGCATCGGTCAGATTTGAGTCGGTTAGATTTGCATGAGAAAAATCGACCTCCTTCAGAGAAGCTCCTAAAAACGAAGCCCCTTCCAAGTCAGATTTATTAAAGATGCAACCATTCAGATTGTCGCTATCAAACACGCATTTCCGTAGAACAAGACCTGAAAAGTCGGCCCCTTTGAAGTTTTTGCCTACCAGTTTTTTGCCGGCTAATGAATCGGCTTCCCCTTCAAATAGTACTTCGCCTGTTTCTTTATGTTTAATTTGAATCATCGTACCGTATTACTCCCAAGCTATACATTGACGTGTCGAATACATGAATTCAGTGCAGAAACGGACTTGATCGAATGACCGAGTCCGTTGGTATGTGGTCAGAAATAAATCTGGAATCAACGCTCCAACGATGGCCCTCAAAAGGAATGCTGATTGTGATTCTGCACAGGTCCGGTTTCTAAAATAACACTTTTTATGGACATTCAAAATACCTGCTAAGTTCGCTTACCAGGCTTTACTCTAACTCTGCAAGTTATTCTCTGCTCAAAGTCTTCTGTTAAATGTTCGTTAGTTACTCGTTTATATTTACAAGCGTTTGTCAGCCTCTTATTCAAGCAACGCATCGCTTATGACTGATCTGATTTTAACTGTTTTGGAGAGTCAAAAAAAGTGAATTCTGGATAAATAACCATAAATAACGACCCGTCTGGGTGGTTTGATGCCGCGGTTTATTGCAAATTCGCATTTTTTAATCTCAAACGAATTCAATTATTTATATCCTGCAGCGTGGTTTCATATTTATTCTAGACGACCGGGCAGCCGTCTGGTTTCCATGGAAGCCACGATATCCCTTGGTTCAATTGCTGTCGAGATCGCAAAAAGGGATATCGCAAGGGCCTAGAATTCATTAGGATCGAAGCATCGCTGAAGCTTGAAAGTGAATCCGTTTTCTTACTCCGAAAGCTTCCACGATGAAATTCGGTGATTTCCCATCTCCTGCTGAGATTCAATATGAAGTTTCGTGTCGATATCGATAACTATCGCGGACCGCTTGATTTGCTGCTCTACCTGGTGCGCAAGCATGAGCTCGATATTTGCGATATTCCAATTGCATTAGTGACCGAGCAATATGTCGTCTATCTCGATATTTTGAAAGAATTAGATATCGACGCCGTGGGTGACTTCCTAGAAATGTCGAGCATCTTGATCGAAATCAAATCGAAGATGTTACTCCCTTCGACGGTTGTTGACGAAGAAGTGCTGGAAGACCCTCGCGAGCAACTGGTAGAACGCCTGCTGGAATACAAGCGGTTTAAAGATGCTGCGAGCCTCCTAGAAGACCAAGGCCGTAAATGGCAGCAGCGGCACACACGTCAAACCGATGACTTGCCGCCCCGCCGTATCAAGCCAGCCGATCAGCCGATTCACGAAGTGGAACTGTGGGACTTGGTCAGTGCGTTGACGCGAATTGTCCGAGACAACAACGCCGTTCAGCCAACGAACATTGTTTATGACGAAACACCGATCAAAGTCTACATGCAGCAGATACACCAAAAAATCAGTGAGCAAGGCCAGATATTTTTTACCGAGATGTTTTCAAGCTCAATGCACAAGTCGGCAATTATTGGTGTGTTCTTAGCCGTGTTAGAATTGGTTCGCCATCATTCCGTTCTCGCAGAACAGGTTGAAATGCACAGTGACATTCGCTTAACCGCAGGCGATGATTTCAAGAAAGACATGCACTTTGAAGGTGTCGACGATTACCAGCATGGTGCTATCGAAGCAGATTAGCTAAAACCAAGTGAACTTTTGCGGCCCTGTTGTTTCTGATAAGAACCCTAATAAACAATTAAACCTATTCACCTTTTATTCTATTACTAACACCATGCCAAATAACGCTCCAGTCAAACAACTGGAACATAAAGACCTTACCATCCAAGGCTATTCCAAAGCGGCGGTGCAAACCTATTGGCGAATCCCTGAAATGAAACTAGGGTTCGACCTGGGTCTTTCACCCTGGGATTTCATGGGCACACCCACCTGGTTCATCTCGCACGCACATTTAGATCACATTGCCGCACTGCCGGTCTATGTCTCGCGTCGGCGCATGATGAAGATGGAACCCCCAACCATCTACTTGCCTGAAAGCACAGTCGATGCCGCACAACAAGTGCTCGATGCGTTTACTCGGCTTGATCGTGGAAGCATGCCTTGCAGTTTGGTGCCGGTGGCCGCTGGAGATGAAATCGAAGTCTCGCGTGAGCTAGTCGTCACTGTGCATGAAACCAAACACACAATTCCTTCGCTCGGATATGTGGTCTGGCAGCGTCGGCGTAAACTCAAGCCAGAGTTTCAAGAATTGCCAGGCGAACAAATCCGCGATCTGCGTCTCTCAGGCACAGAAGTCACCGTGGAACATCGACATCCCAAACTGGCCTACTTGGGCGATAGCCGACCCGAAGGACTCGATAACAATCCGGTCTTTTTTGAAGCCGATGTGTTGATCATGGAGATCACCTTCTTTGCGCCCGATCATCGCCGAGACAAAATCCACAAGCTGGGTCACATTCATCTCGACGATGTGGTGGAGCGTAAAGATAAGTTTAAAAATCAGCGAATTATCGCATCGCACTTTAGTTCGCGTTATACCAATCACCAGATTCGACAATATGTGAAGGCCCAGTTGCCAGACATGCTCGATGACCGTTTGTATCTCTGGATGTGATTTCGCCGATGACTTCAACACCTCGTAGTTTGTATATCCACATCCCGTTTTGTCGGCATCGGTGTGGGTACTGCAACTTCACATTGGTAGCAGGCAGAGATGATCTGATCCATGCGTATCTAGACGCCCTGGAAATTGAAATTGGTCAGCGAGAGTCGCCGCTTGAATTAGACACCCTCTTCTTCGGCGGCGGCACTCCCAGCCATTTGAATCTTCAGCAGTTAGAGCGTTTGTTTCAAATCATTCGCCAGTCGTTTCATTGGAACCAGCAGAGCGAAGTCAGTCTCGAAGCGAACCCGATTGATATCACCGCAGACAAAGTGGCCCTATTGAGTTCACTCGGCGTGAATCGCGTGAGCCTTGGGGTTCAATCGTTCAACGATGAAAAGCTCAAAACACTAGAACGCGATCACGATCAAGCAGTGGCCATCAATGCGGTCAATCTATTACGCCCTGCCATGCACAGCGTCTCAGTCGATTTGATTTTTGCCACACCGAATGAAACACTTGCAACTTGGAAAAACGATCTAGAGACCGCCACTTCGTTCGATGTCAATCATGTTTCTACCTATGGGCTGACCTTTGAAAAAGGAACCGCGTTTTGGAGTCGCTTGCTGCGTAGTGAATTGAACGAGGCGGAAGAAGAGTTGCAGCGAGACATGTACCTACTGGGCATCGACCATTTAACTTCGCACTCGCTTCAACATTATGAAGTATCCAATTTTGCCAAACCTGGCTTTCAATGTCGACACAACGAAGCCTATTGGTTAGGGCATCCCTACTTTGCCTACGGTGCCGGAGCGGCCCGCTATGTAGAAGGAAAAAGAGAAACCAACCACCGCAGCACCACCACGTACATCAAAAAAGTGATGGCCGGCGAGAGCCCTACTGCGGAAAGCGAAACGCTCGACCCTGAATCGCTGGCCCGAGAACGTCTGGTCTTTGGGCTGCGAAGAATGCAGGGAATTGAACTGACAGATTTCCAACAACAAACCGGCTACCAAGTGCAGGAATTGATTCAGCGCAAACTGGAACAATACCTCGAAGCCAAGCTGCTAGAGATCGAACAAAATCACCTGCGACTCACTCGCGCAGGGCTGCTAGTTAGTGATAGTATCTGGCCTGATTTCTTGTGAGACACAGCATCGGGTAACACCGCCGACGATTTTTGAAGTTGCGTGGTCCTTAATTTGGGGTGGCCGCGATGTTGGTTTTGGAGAACGCTGGCCACTCATTTACGCATATTCAAAACGACGTCGGGGTCGACTCTAGTCGATCAGAGGTAGCAACTAAGTTCGCCGAGCGATGAGCGAGGATGAAGAACGAAGGCGGTAGTAAGTGAAACACTGTCCGCTGTAACCTCTGATGGCCTACGGCCACACCGACGACGTTCCGAATACGTTTGATCCCGATGCAAAGCCAACTCCGGAATCGTCATCGCTGCCACCCAAGATTTGAATCCTCGCAACTTCAAGAGAGGCAAGACAGGAGTCACAAAGAGGGAAAAGATTTGACACGGCAGGGGGTAATGTTAAACTGTGAGGCATTGAGAACCTAAATCGGTTCTAGCTCAATCCAAACAAAGGCCCAATCATGAAACCGTTTCTCGCTTTAGTGCTTCCACTCGTTCTACTCTTCTGCGGGTGCGGGACTGAGTCTATACCCTCCGCGAAGAAAACGTCTACACCTACCGCACAGAAATCGTCTCCACCTGCCACTCCAATAACGCCTGCGTCCACCGCCAAGGAGCCGGCTGCCCCAGCCATCAAGGAAATGTCTACACCTGCCCCCCAGGAATCGTTGTCACCATCAGAACTGGCTGACGCAATCGCGGAAATCAAAAAGCTAGGCGGCTGGGTCTCACTCAATAAATCAGGTGAGGTGATTCGAGTCAATCTCAACCACAGCGACTCGAAACTCACGGATTCTGGATTGGAAAACCTGAAAGGCCTAACCAGTCTGAATCACCTGAGCCTTATAAGTTCGAAGATCACGGATGCCGGGCTGGAGCACTTGCAAGGCCTGGCCAGTCTGAATATCCTGCACCTCAACTGCAGGCAGATAACGGATGCCGGATTGGAACAACTGAAAGGCCTGACCAGTCTGACGCAGCTCGATCTCTCTAGCCAGAAAATCACGGACGGAGGACTGAAACACCTAAATGGCCTGACCAATCTGATAGGGCTCGACCTCCGCAGTAAGCAGATCACGGATGCCGGGCTGGAGCACCTCAAAGGCCTGACCAGTCTGGCAGTCCTCCACCTCCACAGTCAGCAGATCACGGATGCCGGACTGGAACATCTGAAAGGCCTTACCAGTCTAACATTTCTTGGCCTTAGTGGCCCGGAAATCACAGGCGCTGGACTGGAACGCCAACTGAAAGGCTTGACCAGTCTGAAAATGCTCGGCCTCATGAGTACACAGATCACGGATACCGGGCTGGAGCACCTGAAAGGCCTAACCGGTCTGACATACCTCTACCTCGACAGTCCGCAGATCACGGATGCCGGGCTAGAACATCTGAAAGTCTTGACCAGTCTGACACAGCTCTTCATCAGCGGCCCGAAAATCACGGACGCTGGGCTGGAGCATCTGAAGGGCTTGACCAGTCTGACACTGCTTATCCTTAATTGTCCGAAAATCACGGATGCCGGGTTGGAATATCTGAAAGGCCTTACCAGTCTGACAGTCCTGGGCCTCAGCGACACTCAAATCACGGATGCCGGAGTGTCAGAACTCAAGGCAGCTCTTCCCAAATGTATGGTAAGCAAATAATAAGATCCAATTCACTACCGCAAAGGGAACTCATAGAAACTGCTGAATCAATGTCATCGCCGGAAATTCACCTGGGACCACACGAACGTCTTACCTCGATTATCAATCCAAACAAAGGCCCAATCATGAAACCGTTTCTCGCTTTACTGTTTCCACTCGTTTTACTCTTCTGCGGGTGCGGGACTGAGTCTGTACCCACAGTCCAGGAAACGCCTACGCTTGTTGCCCCGGAGCCGTTGTCACCAGCAGAACCGGTTGACCCTATAGAGGAAATCAAAAAACTAGGCGGCAAGGTCACGCTCAACGAATCAGGTGAGGTGATTAAAGTCAGTCTCAGCGGTCCGGAAATCACGGATGCCGGATTGAAAAGTCTGAAAGGACTGACCAGTCTAAATCTCCTGAGTCTCATGGGCACGCAGATCACGGATGCGGGGCTGAAACATCTGAAAGGCTTAACCAATCTGGAGACCCTGGGCCTCAGCAGCACGCAGATCACAGATGCTGGATTGGAACATCTGAAAGGACTGGCTCACCTGTGGTTCCTGGACCTCGAGAACACGCAGATCACGGATGACGGGCTGGAACATCTGAATGGCTTGAACAGTCTGAGGAGCCTGAACCTCATCGACACAAAGGTCACGGATGCCGGGCTCGAACATCTGAAAGGACTGACTAGTCTGAAAACACTGTGGCTCATCCGCACGCAGATCACGGATGCTGGACGGTCAGAGCTCCAGGCAGCTCTTCCCAAATGTAACGTAAGCAAATAATGAAGTTCCACTTCGCTACCGCAGAGGCATCTCATGCGAAATGCCAGATCAATGTCATCGCCGGAAATTCACCTGGGACCACACGAACGTCTTACCTTAATTATCAATCCAAACAAAGGCCCAATCATGAAACCGTTTCTCGCTTTGGTGTTTCCACTCGTTGTACTGTTGTGCGGGCCTGTGTCCATTCTTTTCGCCCAGGATACGAAACCAACATCACAACAGGATGTCGCTGTTAAGGAAATCAGAAAGTTAGGTGGCCATGTCAAGCTCAACAAATCAGGTGAGGTAAATCTAGTCATTCTCAACGACACGAAAATCACGGATGCCGGGCTGGAACATCTGAAAGGCCTGACCAGACTGTATCATCTGAGCCTCAACAATACGCAGATCACGGATGCTGGACTAGAACATTTGAAAGGTATGGCCAGTCTAAATTTTCTCAATCTGTTCGATACGCAAATCACGGATGCCGGGTTGGAGCATCTGAAAGGTTTGCCCAATCTGACACACCTGTCCTTCAGCGGCCCGAAAATCACGGATGCTGGAATGGAACATCTGAAAGGCCTGGCCAGTCTGACACACCTGGCCTTCAACGGCCCGAAAATCACGAATGCTGGACTGAAACACCTGAAAGGCCTGACCAGGCTGAATGGCCTGGGCATCCACTGCACGCAGATCACGGATATGGGACTGGAGCACCTGAAAGGTCTGACCAGCCTGAATGCCCTGTCACTCATCGGCACGCAGATCACGGATGCCGGGCTGGAGCATCTGAAAGGCTTCACCAGCCTGAATGGCTTGGGCCTCCAAGACTCGCAGATCACGGGTGCAGGACTGGAACATCTGAAAGGCTTGACCAGTCTGAATCGACTGTTTCTCAAAAACTCAAAAATCACGGATACTGGACTGATGCACCTGAAAGGACTGACCAGTCTGACTGCCCTATACCTCAACGCCACGAAAATCACGGATGATGGATTGGTTCATCTAAAAGTCTTGACTAGCCTGATAACTCTGGACATTAGAAACACGAAAATAACAGATACCGGGCTGTCAGAACTCAAGGCAGCTCTTCCCAAATGTAGAGTACTAAAATAATAAGTTCCACTTCGCTACCGCAGAGGAAACTCAATTGTTAGTTCGGAACTACACATTCCCTCAAGTTTTCATTCATCCCATCATTTCCCAACAAAGTCCAATGAATTCAATTCTTAAAAAACAATCTCGGCTGCTGTTAATCCTTGTCGTTTCCTATAACGCCCTGATCACAACAGCCCATGCTGAAGAGCCTTTTGCGTTGAAGAAACCACTTACGGTTTTGAACTACAACATCTTCAACGGTTTCCAAGGTGGGCGAAGTTTTGAGGCGGCCGTGGATTGGGTGAGTTCAGTGGAGCCAGATATTGCGGCTTGGCAAGAGTTAGTGGGCTGGAATGAACAGCGGCTGAAAAAAGCGGCCACCCGTTGGAAGCACTCGTATGCGGCGACTTTGAAAAGCGGCGGGTACAATATCGGCATCACCAGCCGCACGCCGATTGAAGTGATCGAGCGCCGCACGCAGGGCTATCATCATGGGTACCTGCATTGCCGAACCGCCGGAATCGATGTGATTGTCTGCCATCTGTGGCCAGGCACCAAGCGTGGGCAATTGCGTGAAGCGAATCCATTACGCGATTTAGTTCAACAGCTTGCCAAACAAGGCCGCGAGGTGATATTGATGGGCGACTTCAATGCCCATAGTACACGAGATAAACCGTGGCTTGACCGGCAACAACCACTGTTGGATCGGCGCATGCCAGGCGATGCGAAAAAGAAACCAGAAGACCGGTTCATCGTCGACGGAAAATATATATTTGACATCATGGATGCAATCAGCGAGGCCCCACTAGCTGACTTGGTACGGGACAAATTCGATGCCACTCACACGAAGCCGAGTTACGAAGAAAGTCTGCTGCTGGGTTCTTTTCCAACACGAGTTCTAGGGCATGTAAAAACGCCAGAACTTCAACAAGGTTTTCTAGAACGCATCGACTTTATACTCACCACGCCAAAACTTGCGGCCCACTGCGACTCGGCCAAAGTGATTCGTGATGCAGATGTGCTGGAAACAATTAGTGATCACTACCCAGTGGTTGCGACGTTTCAGCCGATGAGTGAACCAAACGAGTAGGAAATTCACACATGACCCAGCCTGTTCAATTTGCGTTTGTGATCACAATGTTGACCGTTGCTGGCTGTGATTTCGCGGTGACTGAACCAACACTGACGGAGCCAGCGTTGACAGTGAAAGAATTAGAAGTAACCATGCGGAACGTCAAAAATGAAACGGAAGCCGATGTTCAAGCCGTGGTAGACAATGCCGCAGCAGCAGACAGGGCCATTATGTTCATTAATCTTGACTGGTCAGTCATGGCACACCAAATCCCACAGTTCGCCGAGTTTTCCATCGAGTTCCAAAAAGCTCACCCTGACGAAAACGTGATGTTTCATTTCGTTGATTGCACGCCGGTGACACATCTTGGATATAAGCCACTGCGGGCTCTCGATGGTTGGAAAGAATTAGAAGTGGATGGCGGCTCGTTGATCCATGGCTGGGGCGAAGTCGCGTGGCTAGAACATGGACACGTACTACATGTACAACGGATCGATGAGTTTGAATCGACGGCAGAACTTATTGAGTTCACAGAAAGATTGATGAAACTGGATTAATGCGTGACGCCTAGTAGGGTGCCACCCAATGCCAATACAGACACTTTGACTCTTAGAAAGAAAGCAGAATGATGAACATTCATCAAACAGCAATCGGTTTAATCACGGTCTATGCTATTCTTTTTTTGCCAATCCCAACGCTTGCTCAGGACATTTCTGGGCAAGCGCCTTTTCTTCAGATGAAGCCAGGGTATAAGTTGTCAGGTGTTGATGTATTAGCTCGATCAGATGATGGTAATTTATTGGCTGGGGCTGGAAGAGTTTTTCTCAGAATTTGGAATACGAAAAACGATGAATTAGTCCTAGAACTGACGGGATTCCCTTTTCAATCAGGCTTCAGCGGTGATCCGAACCATGTAACTGATATGAAATTTACGCCTGATGGAAAAGAACTAGTCGTTAGTTGTTTTCAAGGGATCGTAATCGTGATCGATATCAAAACAGGCAAGAATCGACTGGTTCTTCGCAATCCATGTTTTGTTCATAAGGACAATTATCTCCGATTGCTACCGTTCGGTTCCGTAGCAATTTCCGAGGATGGGAAACATATCGCAGCTGGCTCCTATCGTCAATTTCATGTCTGGGATGCTCAAACAGGGAAATTAAAAAACTCACTGTTTGAAGAACGGCTAACTCTAGATGAAGTCAAAGTAACCGAATTTCGAAAAGCATTTATTCCAGATGCTAATCCAGAACAAAAATATGATTTTATGCGAAGCATCAATAGCTACTATCTTGATTATGGTGATACGACAACCACGATCTTTCAGTTAATAACGAACAACGTCCCTCTTTATATTGAAAAAAGAAGCCTTGTTTACGATATTGCCTTTGGCTTAAATGCGAACGAGATAATCACCGCAGGCCTTAGTGTTTGCGCGTGGGATTTTGAGAACAATACCAGACGCATACTACTGAATCAAAAAGATTGTAATATCGCATTATCAAGGGATGGAAATAAGCTGCTAATTGCCAGTGATGAATTAAGAGTTCTTGATGCTTCATCGTTAAAGTTGCTGAGGAAACACTCGATCAGATTAAAGCAGCCACAGTTTTTCAGTGGGAATTTAATCTTAGGAATTGGAAAAGGCAGCTTGCAGGAATTCGATATTGTGACGGGAAAAGTTCATCGTAAGTTCGTCAACGAAACGGTAAGTGGGGAACCACGTCTCTACGCGATTTCTTGCCATCCGATGAACTCAACCATTTTTGCAGCCTATGGACGAAGGTATATCTATTCTTTCAACCCTGATGGGGAGTAAAATGAAATGGTGTACCTTAATGAACTTGCAAAAAACAAGCGGCTGGCACGAAAACATTCTGAAACAAAATCGTTCGTGGGTTCCGTGTCTTTCGTGGTAAATAGCCTTCTCTTCTTCGCGGCTTAGAGCCTTCGCGTGAGAATCTTTATTTTTCAAGAAACACAACCGATATCCGGGCGGCTGGATTAAATACAGCGTCTTGCGAGACCGTTGTTACCACAAAGAAGAATAGCCCTTCTTTATTGCAAGCAGCCCGATGATAGCTAGGCCGAATTCGGGTATGGCTCCTACAATGTTCGTTTGATTCTCGGAGCGGAATCGCAGGCTGATCGAAACAATACATGCCACCAAGATGAATAAGCCCAAAGCCAGGAAAGTCAATGATGCCCAGATTGGCGTTGGTAGAGAGTAGCGAGTGTTACAGTCGAGGCAAATGTGATCATTTTTAAATGCAACCCAATTCTCAGGTCGTACTGTTTTAAAGGCAGATGATTCGCATTTTGGACACGCTTTGGAGATTAATATCTCGACCTCGCCTACCTCGATATTTTGATCAACATACTCAACAAACGTAGAGTCTTTTTCGCCATCGACACTCGTGCCACAGTTCCAACACACAACATCCGAGTCACCCATTTTTTTACTGCATTCCGGGCATTCCCACATGATGTTTCAACATCTCTTTTACGAAAAAACAAGCTCTGAATTTACGGTACAGGTAGCAATTCTTCAGTTGTGCATTTTACTCTTTAGTTGAAACCGTTTTATTCCGCGTCGAGTTCAGCCATCGCTGCTTCGGGGATATTGAAGTTGGCGGAGACTCCGGAGACGTCGTCATGATCGTCGAGGGCTTCCATTAGTTTCAACATTTTGCTGGCTTCTTTGCCGGTCACGTCCACGGTTTCTTTGGGGATGCGAGTGACTTGCGAGCTTTCGACTTCAATGCCGGCCGCTTCCAATGCTTCTAGCACATCGGAATAGACATCTGGTCCGCAAGTGACGCTGAAGAAATCGCCTTCTTGTTCGACATCGTCGGCACCCGCTTCGAGCGCCAGATCCATCAATGCATCTTCGGTGGTGTTTTCGGTGGAGATCGAGAACAAACCTTTGCGGTCGAAGTTCCAAGCAACACAGCCTGTGGCGCCGAGGTTGCCGCCGTTGACTTCAAAAATCTTGCGTACTTCAGGTGCGGTGCGATTGCGGTTGTCGGTCATGATATCGCACATCACGGCCACGCCAGCCACGCCGTAGCCTTCGTAGATGATTTCTTCAAACACCGTGGCATCTTTGCCTTCGCCGGTTCCCTTTTTGATGGCACGTTCAATCGTGTCTTTGGGCATGCGTGCAGAGCGGGCATCGGACAGGGCCAGTCGTAAACGCGGATTGCCATCCGGGTCACCGCCACCCATCGAAGCTGCGACTGTAATGGTTTTGGAAACCTTGGTCCAGATTTTACCACGCTTGGCGTCGATCGCGCCTTTTTTTCGTTTGATATTCGACCAATGGGAATGACCTGCCATCGTTGCGTGAGACTCCATAATAAGAAAAGAGAAATCGAAGAAGATTCTATTGTAACTGTAAAAGGGCCTTTTGCCCAAGTAGAGCTATCAAGATTGCAAAACACTTGTTTTTCAGAGTTCAAACTGCAAAAAAAGCCTGCCGAAGAATTCTTCGGCAGGCTCATACGTTTTTTTCAACAAAATCAGGCGAATCTGTTGTTGATCATTTATTCAAAAAGGAACGCTCGATTAATGATCTCCGAGCACTTTTCCATCCGCACGCTCGCCCAAATGTTTAAAGGTATCGTACTCGACAATTTCGGTCAAAAAATGAACCGAGCCATCGACCGCCACAAAGTTGATTCCGCCAGGATGAAAGCTGGAGAAGTTGACAATGTGGTTAGTAGTGCTAGGTGTATGGTGCATGGCTGGCATGGACATCATGGCCGGTTGCCCGACATGCCCCAAGACCAACGAGCCAGGGCCTTCCATCATGCCGCCCATTCCACCCATGCCGCCAGACATCATGCCGGCAGGTCGTGAAACGCCAGGCACTGCGGCGTACCAAGTTGAATGAGACTCGACTTGATCCATCCCGGATACAAAGTCATGGGTCTGAGCCCGTTCGCCAACGCATATAGTGTTGGAAGTTCCGTCAATAATGTCACGCATACGTGTACTACTGTTGCGATAAAAGATGCCTTTCCCCATCGGGTTACCTGGCCGCATCGAAACATTTCCGTAGCCATAGATTCCAACATAGTTGGCCACGTCTAATTCGTATTCGGTGCCAGAGATGTCGATCTCAAAATGATCATCGCCAGCATCGGAAGGACAACGAAAGCCAGAAACATGATTATGGGCCAAAGCCAAGTTGGCCGGATCACGTGAGTCGCCTTCAAAATTCAACGAATCGTGTAAGGCGGACTCTTCAATAAATGGCAGCACTAACGAACCCCAGGCAAAGCCCGAACCATCTTCGGCCTGCCAGCCATCGTTGGTAGATACGTTATTGGCCAAGTAGCCAGAAGGGAACGTGCCGAAGGTGTCGTGATAATTGTGTAAAGCTAATCCGAGTTGCTTCAGATTATTAGTGCAAGACATTCGCCTTGCGGCTTCGCGGGCCATTTGCACAGCCGGCAACAACAGCGCGATCAAAATGCCAATGATGGCGATGACCACTAACAACTCAACTAAGGTAAAACCCTTACGTTGGTTCATGAGAGAGTACTCCAGAAAAAAAATATGATTTATCGATAGGGGAAATTACAGGCCAGCCAATAGTTCAAGCCACGCAATAAGCGTGTTGAAATAATCGCGGAAATGCAAAAGAACAAGGTTGTCATTCGCGCATCCAGTAACACGACGACAACTTTCTTAAAAAAGAACCTAGATAAACCGGCAAGGGGGTGGAGTGGGTGGCGCAGTAGAGAATGAGTCAAGCGAGGACTCAGAAGTAGCGACAAAGCCCGATGGTTCTGGCCCAACAGGCGCGCAATCGGTTTGATAATCAAGCAAGGCCACCGATAAGAGGGCAATCAACTGCTGTAAACCTTGACACTTGCGAACTGAATCAAGCACGATGACCACTTCGCAAGAGTTGTCTTCGCAAGAATCCGTTGTGCAGCATTGTTTTTCGGAAGCATCTTTTGAACAACAACTTTTTGCAACACTAGAATTTGCCGATGAAGTTCCAGCGATAAAAACATTTTGTTGTTTTTCAAATTCGACTTGAGCCCAAAAGTAGTCAGGCGGTTCCACTTCGTTTTCATTGGCCCAGACAATTCGTTCTTCCAAGCTGTGGCAACAGCAACTATTCCAGCAAGCCTCGGCATTGTTGCAGCCGCATCCATGGTCTTGGCAAGGAAATGCAATCGTTAGATCTTTGGTAACAGTAAGATCAACCGGCATGCCGATGGTGACAAGTAGCCAAACGCCCAACAGTGCAATGGCGACTGCGGATTGCCAATCAAGCTTCAAGTTGGTTCGTAAACGATACATGGATCGTATATCTAAGAGAACTCAGGCCATGCCTGAAAAAAAGGTGGGTCAATAATCAGCGTAGTCAATCGATGGTCATTCGTCAATGAAATAGAAAAGAGTAAGAAAAAAACTCAAGTTTTCCATGCTTTCTTCTATTGAACAACTTACAGAAACATGATCTCATTCCAGGCAATTTTCACTAACTCTGGCTGACGGAATATCTCGTAACCTACCAGTGTGAACATGACCGATGCAAAGACAATCAAACTATAACCATAGCTATTTGGGATCGTGGCTTCTTGACGCAAGGCAAACAACAAAGCCATCTTCAGGCGAACCCAGGCCATGTAGCTTTGATTCGGCCCTACCGATTTTAGTTGCACATTTCGCATCGCTGGAACATCTTCAACCACAAAATGGACTGAGATCCCTGGCATATACAAGGCATCGCCTCGCCATCGGGCTTCTGGGTCAATCTTGGCCGCAATGTCACGTAAAATGGGCTTCAATTGTTCAACCGAGATATTGTAAATCACCAATCGCGGTCGCTGCATCAATGAAATAAAGATTACGAGCAGAAAATATATGCCTAACATCATCACCCAGGCATAGAATCCAAAAAACACGGCCGCTTCACCCGGCATGAACAATGCAATAGGCCCGGTAAACATCATGCCCGAAACCGCCAGAGACAGGGCCACAAGGTCACGAGTGCCTGTGGTCAGAAACGGATGTTTCCGGATATTGAGCACGCCTAACACCATCAAGTAGGCGGCCAAAGGGCAAATCGAAATACAAAGACGTAAAGGGTCCATACCAGTCGCTCATCGAAAATCTAAGGTAATACAATATCAGTCATTCTATTTGGAACCGGTCTCTACGACAATCGAGTACGGCCCTTTATCTGAAAAGAACTTGGGATGGATCAACTCTTCCGAAGGCACTCCAGAGCCTCAGCAGGTCCATGTAGGGGCATCAATGCGTTTTTATTACCCGAAGTCCCGATCATGCATTGTTCGCCAGATGTGCATTCATTTCGATCCCGTTATAATAACGGCTACTTCAATTTCTGAATGGGAGCGTTTGCAAATGAACCGAATGTTGATTATTTGTCTTGTCGTCATGGGCTTGGGTAGCAATGCGTATTCAACCAAGTGTAGGGCCGAAGAACCTCAGTTTGAATTCAAAACGCCAGCAGGTTGGCGAAGTGAGCGGTTCGCGTTGCCGGCAAAATTTGCACCCCAGATGAAATTTACAGGGGTCGAAGAGTTGCGGTTTGCGCCGGGGATGTACCAAAGAAAGGCTGAAGACTTTTTAAGTTACCTGTTTGTGTTTGCGTTGGAGAACGAAGGCGAGATTAATCAGGCTGCATTGCAAACTGAGTTGACTGCGTATTACCGAGGACTTTCGGCTTTGGTGTTAAAAAAGAAAGCGAATGACCTCGCCGGTTCGACCACGGTAAAGCTTGAACTGAGTAAAGCACGTCAAGAGTTGTCAGCAGATTGGGTCAAGGTAAAATCGTATTCTGGCACCGTCGCTTGGACAGAACCGTTTGTCACGAAAAAGCAGCAGAAATTGCTGATCACGGTAGATCAGTTTTCAGTCAAAGGGCAGCAACACCAATTTGTGTTCGTATGTGCTTCGCCGGCCAATCGAGACGCGAATATTTGGAAGACCCTGCATCAAATTCGACGAGACTTTTCGGTCAAGGAATAAAACAGAATGTGTTCTGCCGCAGGCAAATATTTTGTAGGTTGGCTGCCCAGCCAGCCGACTTTTGAAGTGTGAAAAGATGTAAGCGGAGAAGTTAATTCTCTTGATCGCTCGATTCCGTTAAGCGAACACTGATTCTCTCGGTGTCTTGATGATCTAACAGAACTACATTTCCATTGGGCAGTTGGAAACTCCAGAGCGTGTTCGATTTCTCGCGGGGGCCTACCGTAATGAAATCATCGACCGTTAGACCAAGGTCGCTGCCTGATTTGATCTCGGTGATATGACCCGAGTGACCTTCTCTTAATAGACTCGAATTCACAACTTCGCCAGGCACGAGATGCACAAAATCTTCGGGGATTTCTTTTCCATGAGGGTCTTTCAGCGGATGTCCTAGTCGATCATCGAGATAATCGACCGTTTGTTCATCATGCACATGTTCTAGCAAATGGGCTTTTTCGTGCAACTCACTGTCTGGCGTGCCCAGCCTTTGGAGATACGTTTCCCAGATACGATGGGCCCTCATCAATCGACGTGCTTCACGGGTTCCGGCTTCTGTTAATCGATACGAAGTGTCGGACACAATTTCTAGCAGATCATTTTTCACCAGATGATTGATGGCCCTGATGATGGTGCGACTGGATGATTCGACATGAGCGTAAATAGTTTCTCGGGAAGTGACTGGTTGATCGTCTCTTCTTAAGCAGCCGAGGATATCCTCGATCAAAGGCTGAGAAATCGCGCGTCGGCGAAGTATCCAAGTTGCCAACAATCCATACCGGGGAGAAACAACCAGCACGACAGAAAACTGAAACGTGCTGAAAAGTACAATCGCAGGACTGGTCGCAAAGTTAAACCATTCCGAGAGATAGACCCCAAACAATACGCTAGTCACACCAAACACCGAAGCGATCACCATCATAGTGCTCAATCGATTGCACAGCAAATAAGCAGTCGCCGCAGGCGTGACCAGCAACCCAATCACGAGGATGACCCCCACGATATTAACCGCACCCACCACGACCAGCGATGTGCATGTGGTCAGCACATAGCCAATCAATGTCACTGGAATTCCAACCGAGGCGGCCATAATCGGATCAAAACTGGTCAGTTTGAGTTGTCGGTAGAACAAGATAATTACGAACAACACGATGGCAGTCACCGTGCCCATCAGCCACAGCCGTTCGTTATCAACACTCAGCACATCACCCATGATGAAGTCGGAAAGATGGAAATGGATATCGGCAGAGAAGACACTCGCCAGCATTCCGCCCAACGCGAAGATACCGGTGTACATGACCCCAATCGCGGTGTCGTCTTTAATGCGTGAAACTTTGGAAACGAACCCAACCAACAACACGGTAAAGAAACCCGCCAACAGTGATCCGATAATCATGGCCGGATAATGGGCATCAGCACCGGTCAGTTTTTTCATCAACAGATAGCCACACACCACCCCGGCGACCATCGAGTGAGAAATCGCGTCGCCCAGAAAGGCCATCCTGCGCAAGATGATAAAGCAGCCCACCGTGGCCGAAGCAATCGCCACTAAACTACCCGCCAGCACGGCTTTCAGCATAAAACGATTACTGACAAAGGGCTCGATAAAAGCATCGTAGGCAAGTTCAAGCATCACTTACCCCTTTCGCTCTATCGAAGATTGAAGCTGAGAAAATGCCCGAACATTACCTTCGTACACTTCGCTTAATAGTTCAGCGTGCAAGACTTGATCGGGTGTGCCTAGCGCGAACAACCGTTGTTTGAGCAGCAGTAACGCATCAAAGTATTCAGCGGCTGTTGCCAAATCATGGTGAACTACGACAAGCGTTCTGCCTGACAGCTTCGCATTTTCTAACACATCGAGTATCGCCCGTTCGGTGGCGGCGTCGACCCCGGCGAATGGTTCATCCAGCAATAGAACTTCGGCCCCTTGTGCCAATGCCCTGGCCATAAAGACCCGCTGCTGCTGCCCGCCTGAGAGTTGACCAATCTGGCGATGCCGCAGGTCTTGCATGCGGACCATTTCCAACGCTTCGTCAACAATCTCTTTGTCTTCTTTACTAGGGCCCCAACTCCACCAAGGAATATGTCCATAGCGGCCCATCATGGCAACTTCCGCTACCGTGATCGGAAAGTCCCAGTCAACGGTTCCCCGCTGTGGTACATAGGCCACGCTTTTTCTTGCCTTTTCGACCGGGGTGCCTAACACTCGAACCGTGCCAACATCGGGCTTGAGAAAACCAAGAATCGTTTTGATCAGTGTTGATTTGCCCGATCCATTTGGCCCTATCACTCCGACCAACTGTCCCTTGGCAATCGTAAACGAGACATCCAACAAAGCAGGCACCGCCCCGTAGCTAACCGTCAGGTTTTCCACTTCAATGGCAGGCACTGCGGGATCGGATTGTTGAGCATTATGGATCATCAACAGGCTCTAACGGCTTTGTGTTATTCAGAAGGATCGTGATTGTGTAAGGACTTGGGTGTCGTTGCCGGGGCTCCGAAGATGACATTGCCAGACAGTTTGGTATCTGTCGCATCGGCCCATAATAACTGCGTTGCAATCGGATCAGATTGCCACGACGAATAGACCTCAATTTTTGCCGTGCGAGGCACAAATTGACTCGCATCTTCCGGCGTTGCTTCTAAATGCAACTCATTTGTTCCGACGGTCAAGTTGGAAACATCCGATATAATGATTGCTTGCCCAGCGTTAATTGTATTGGTATCGGAGAAGAGCACTCGATTGCCAAGCTTCACTAGCAGCGAAGTTGCCTCCTCGGTGTTTTCTGCAAACAGATCGGCACCTGCGTTGAAAGACAACACAACTTCGATCCGAAAGACTTCAGTGGAAGTCTCAATTTCAATCGGCCCGTTGTTTGCAACGGGTCGTGCTGTCAGTTCGATATAAATTACGACCGAACTAAAAGCAACGACTGCTGCAATACAGGCAATTAATAATCGCATGAGCTTATCATTTCATTGAACCTACAATGGTCAGTACATTTTCTCGCATCATGCCCAAGTAATTTTCTCCGGCTGTGCCAGGCCCGCCCATCGAGTCGGAATAAAGTTCACCCCCGATTTCAACACCTGCATCTTTGGCGATTTCTCGAATCAAGGCCGGGTTCACGGAAGTTTCAACAAAGATGGCTTTCACACCATAGCGTTTAATAGAGTCTACCGTATTCTTGCGACGTTCGGGAGTAATGCCCCCGCCGAGCTCTGATCCGGTTGACCATCCAATCGGCGTGGCAGCTTTGAAGCCATACTCGCGGCAGAAATAATTAAACGCATCATGGCTTGTGACTAAGATACGACGATCACGTGGAATGGTATTCACTTGACGTAATATCCAACCATGCAAAGTACGCAGTTGGTCAAGATAAAGCTGGGTGCGGGCCTGATATTCGGCTTCATGCTCTTTATCTAGTTCGACTAAAGCATCACGGATATTTCGCACAAACACCGCGGCATTCGAGGGTGAAAACCAAGCGTGTGGATCATGGATCTTTTGTCCTTGGTCTTCAAGTTCCAGTGGCTTGCAGCCGGTGGTGCAGCTCACAATTTTTATACCCGCAGTATTGGCCAGGTTCCGCATCCAGTCGTTGCCTTCTAAGTGCCAACCATTATCAAAGCAAATCACGGCTTGGGCCACAATTTTTGCGTCGCCCGGTTTGATCTCGTACAGATGAGGATCTTGCCCTGGTGCCAAAATGCTTCTGACCTGCATTCGGTCTCCGACAACCTGCCGAGCAAAATCTGCCACCTGAGTTGTAGAACAAACGATAAGCGGCTTCGGCTCTTCGGCCGTTGCTACGCCTTGAAAGGCACATAGGAGAAGACCGCCAGTAATTAACAAAGCTGAAATTTTTGCTTGAAACATTTTTTACACCTAAAATTTTAATGTTGAGATTGCGTAGTCTCTGATCACCTTCGGCGACACCGACGATGTTCCTAATACGGTTGATCCTGAAGCACAGCCAACGCCGGAATCATCGGCGGTGCTACCCAACTCTTAACCCATTACAAACATTGCACTTAACACAATTTCTCTTCAAAAACTGCGTAGATTCACAAAAGCATGAACTGACTGATTTGTTTTTGATTACCAATAAACAAGTTTTTGACTAATCAAAATAATTCTACTTCAAACCAAAGTAGAGTCAAGGGCTAAGGCATATTCCGTCAAAATGGGCCGCAACATATGTGACGGTCATGGCCCCCTGGCTGATCAGGCAGGTGATTCACCTCTATTCTGGTCGATACCTGGAAAAGATCAGATTTTAATGCTGAACCAGGACAATAAAGTTGACCCCCGGCCTGATGATTTATAAATTGAGATAAGAACCTGTTATATTGATGGACCCTACATCCAATCTTCACTCTCTATCTGCGGATATTGTCGATCCAGTGACGCTTACTTACTTCAAGCGGTATCGCATGGAAATATCGCCCGAAGATGTTCGGTTGAATTCAGCCGACGCTTACGAAGGCTACCGGTTCGTCAGTTGGCGGCCAGAATTAATCGACGCACATGCCGCAGTGAAATTTCAAAGCTTCCGGCATGAACTCGATGCCAATGTCTTCCCTTGCTTAGGTGAAGCCGAAGGCTGTCGGCGGTTGATGATTGAAATTTCTAAGCGCGATGGATTTCTGGGTGTCGCAACTTGGTTGGCCGAATATCACGATTTTGAAACCGACACGTATATTCCCATCGGAACCGTACAAGGCGTGTGTGATCGGGAAGGACTCGGCTCGATTCAAAACTTGGGAATCGTGCCAGAGCATCGCGGCCAAGGCATTGGCTCGGCTTTATTAAAGCGGGCCATGGAAGGGTTCACCAAAGCGGGTCTCGATCAAGCCTATCTGGAAGTGACCGCCCAAAACGAAGCGGCCATCCGGCTTTACTTACGTCTCGGCTTCCGCATCTCCAAAACCGTTTACAAAGCGGTCGAAGTCCCTGTGGCCAACAAACATGCACTAGGGCTGTAAGATCTCTTTGCGCCCGTCTTTAACTTGGTACGCAGTAGCGTACCCTACTGTGTACGTTGTTCGGCCAGTAGACGATAGGTCACGGTACGGTCGAGTAGTTCGGCGACTGAGCGGACGTTGAATTTGTTCATGATACTGGCCCTGCGCATTTCGATGGCCCGTTCAGAGATAAATAATTTCGATGCCATCGATTTGTTAGTGTCGCCTTGGACGACTAATTCGAGAGTCTCTTTCTCACGACTCGTGAGCAAGTTGAATTGTTGTTCAAGCGATCGAAAACGCTCCGTTTGTTCTCGCCAAGTTTTATCGAGTGCAAGAGCTTCTTTGATACGCTGTTTCCAAGTTCTTGATTGCACTGGTCTTTCTAAAAACTCGATGGCACCTAGCTTCAGCGCAGCCACCGCAGTGGCGACATTCGACTCATGCGAAACAAAGATGACCGGAAGTCGTTTGCCTTCAGCTAACAGCTTGCTGTACAAATCCAAACTAGATTGTGAATCCAATCCCGCATCAAGGATCAAGCAACCAGGCATCTCGGCCTGATAGAATTGGTAAAACTCCTTGGCAGAAGCAAACGCGCGTGCCTGATGCCCGTATGATTCAATCAGAAGACATAACGAGTCTCGTACATGAATGTCAGCATCTACCACAAAAACGGTAGGCCTTATTTCCGCAGCACTATTCACAATGATGTTTGCTGCCCTTTCTCTAAATCAACTCTGTTCCTGCGCACGATTAGTGCTCTCGGAAGAATGTAATAGGAAATACTGTGCCATTGTCTCTACATGCACTGTTTGCAGGCACACGCAGACAAGGCGTATGTTCTTCTATAACAATGCCTTAGAGATAATATACTCTCGTCATATTATTTTTCTCCGAATTGCATTGCCTAGAAATCGATCACGCTTTGCGGCGAAATAATGCACGTTATTCTGGCTTCATCTCAATTGCCTACCCAATCCGTTCGGATTTCCGAAGAAATCAACCGTGTTAATTTTTTCAGGCACGGTTAATGCGATAGGTAACCCTCAATGGCTAATCCCTGGCGGAACACCAAAGATTGGCCAGCATACGAAGACGACTTAACATTCACGAAGAGGCCACACGTCAAATGGATTTACAATCGAAAGCAACTCGGATTCGACTGTTCGATTTTTCTACACCACAAATGCGTGCGTTCCACATGTCGTGGTTTGCATTTTTTCTCTGCTTTTTTGCTTGGTTCGGTATCGCTCCACTGATGGGCGCGGTGGAAGAAGAAATGGGTCTGAACTCAGACCAAATTGGTTGGTGCATCATTGGGTCAGTCGCAATTACCGTGTTAGCTCGACTCTTGGTCGGCTGGCTCTGTGACAGAATTGGTCCACGTATCTGTTACTCCGTACTGCTTGTCTTCGGTTCCATTCCTGTGATGGGAATTGGGTTAGCACAAAACTTTGAGACGTTCCTCCTGTTCCGCGTTTTAATTGGTGCCATCGGGGCTTCGTTTGTAATTACGCAATATCACACTTCGCAGATGTTTGCACCCAACTGTGTGGGAACTGCCAACGCAACAACTGCCGGTTGGGGAAACATGGGTGGCGGTGCCACGCAATTTGCCATGCCGCTGTTGTTTGGTTTGTTGATCGGCGTCTTTGGATTCAGCGACTACATGGGCTGGCGCGTGGCCATGATGCTTGCCGGAGCCGTTTGTGCATTGACCGGGGTCGCCTATTACTTTTTGACACAAGACACACCGGAAGGAAACTTCGCCGATCTTCGCGCTCAAGGAAAAATGCCTGCTTCCAAAAAATCGTCGGGTTCGTTCATGGATGCCTGTAAAGATTATCGCGTCTGGGTGCTGTTCATAATCTATGGTGGTTGTTTTGGGTTGGAACTGACCATGAACAATGTGGCCGCACGATACTTTGCCAAAAACTTTGATTACCTCAAAGATATGGATCCACTCAAAGCAATGTGGATCGCTGGCCTGTTTGCATCGGCTTATGGTTTAACCAACGTGTTCGCCCGAACCATTGGCGGAGGAGTCGGGGATAAATTCGGTGAAAAATGGGGCCTATCAGGCCGGGTCAAATGGTTGTTCCTCGTTCTGTTTTGTGAAGGACTGGCCTTGATGCTCTTTTCACAAATGACGGTATTGATATTGGCGGTGCCAGCGATGATTGTTTTTGGTATATTTGTGCAAATGGCCTCAGGTGCCACTTACTCGGTAGTTCCCTTTGTCAATAAGAAGTCGTTAGGCTCAGTCGCTGGAATTGTCGGGGCAGGCGGAAATGCTTGTGCTGTTGCCGCTGGATTCCTGTTTAAAACTGGCGTGGAAGAGTGGGCCACCTCGCTCTTTATTTTAGGTGCATTAGTGACCGCTTGTTCTTTCTTATCTTTTGCTGTGACTTTTAGTTCAGAAGCAGAATACGAAGCAGAGGACGCCACACAAAAAGCATTGGCTACACGTGAACTGGAACTGGAACTTGCTTCGGCAGCCTGATGTCAAAACGATCTGTAAAACCCAACTCACTGACTCCCACTTGCTAGTGCAAACGTACCAATGACTGCCGTTGACCCTATCTCAAAATTGCTTGCTCAGGAAGAAATTCCTGTGCCGCATGAATCAATTCATCAAGGCAGTTTCCTGTTGGATATGTTGCTAGAACAGCAACAAGATTTAACCGCAGTCGAGCGTTTCTCGAATCTGCACGAAAGCGGAGACATTCCAGATCAGGCACAATACTATCGCAAACTGATGCCAGCCAACCCGCCTGGGCCTGGTCAACAATATGCGTTTGATGTGGACCTCGATAGCTGTTCTGGCTGCAAAGCGTGTGTCACAGCTTGCCATACACTCAACGGTTTGGATGAAGACGAAACTTGGCGTGATGTTGGCATGATGTGCGGCGGCACCAGCCAACAGCCGGCCATGCAGCATGTGACCACGGCTTGTCATCACTGTGTTGAACCGGCCTGCATGATCGCCTGCCCGGTCGATGCGTATGTAAAAGATGAAGTCACCGGCATTGTCAAACATTTAGACGACCAATGTATTGGCTGCAAATACTGCACACTGGCCTGTCCGTACGAAGTGCCAAAATACAATCACAAAAAGGGCATCGTCCGCAAGTGCGATATGTGTACCACGCGTTTGTCCAACGACGAAGCGCCCGCTTGTGTACAGGCTTGTCCACACGAAGCAATTCGCATTCAAATCATCGACATCGATCAAGTCAGCGAAGATGCAGAAGCATCGCCGTTCTTACCAGCTACGCCTGATCCACAAATCACACTGCCGACCACCACGTATCGCACGAAGAAAATCTTCCCACGCAATTTCCTGCCCGCCGATTACTTTAACGTCAGCCCTCAATCGCCTCATTGGCCGTTGGTCATTATGTTGGTGCTAACACAACTGTCAGTTGGCGGTTTTGTGGCAGGTCTCTCGTTAGAATTCGCACTGCCGGTTGAGCTGTGGGAAATCATGCGTCCGTTTCATGCTACCGGGGCCTTATTGTTTGGGCTGCTTGCATTAAGTTCCAGTGTGTTTCATTTGGGGCGACCTCTTTACGCTTTTCGGGCTGTGTTGGGCTTACGCCATTCGTGGCTCAGCCGAGAAATTTTGGCATTCGGCATCTTCGCCAAACTGGCCATCGTCTATGCGTTATGTGTTCACTTCCTCGGTTCCACTGAGTATGTATGGATCGAAGTGTTAAACATTTTGGCCTGGATGGTCTCGGCCACTGGCCTAATCGCCCTGTTTTGTTCGGCCATGATTTATATTTTCACCCGCAAAGAATTCTGGAGCCCCGTACAAACAGGCGTCAAATTCACCCTCACGACTGCCGTACTTGGAGTCGCCTCGGTTTGGCTCAGTCTGTTGGTGCTCTCCACCGTGCAATCGTCCGAGTCGATTGATGCCCTGTTATCGCAAGCAGGGCCTGTCTGCGGGAAGTTGTTGATTATATTTTCGGTCTTAAAATTAGGCTGGGAAGCCTCGCTCTTCACGCACTTATTAAGTCGCCAGATGACCTCCCTGAAACGGTCCGCCATGTTGATGACTCGCCAACTTTCTAGTTTTACGATGGCCCGTTTTGCTGCTGGTTTATTAGGTGGAATTATGATGCCAGCTTTTTTGCTGCAAAATCCATCAACCGCCGGCGAGCCTATCACCGTACAGTTCTTCATCTCGGTGGTGATCTTAGTGATCGCTTGTATTGTCGGCGAACTACTAGAACGCTACCTGTTTTTTGCCGCAGTCGCTTCGCCCCGTATGCCTGGAGGAATTCGCTGATGAGTGCTGACTTACAAACCGAAAACTCGCCAGAAAACGAATCGGATTCACCCAAGCCCAAAAAACCACCGCGTGAACTACCACAAATTCTGCACGCCAAACAAGGTCCACTCACGCGCGAACTTCTACTAGAGCCTGGCAACTTTGGACTAGGGCTTATGCCCGCTAAAAATAAGCCTGACTTGGTCACCAGTTCAGTTTGCGGCTACTGCTCGACCGGCTGTTCTTTGAATATTCACATCAAAGATCAAGAAGCGGTTGCGCTAACGCCCACCACCAATTATCCGGTCAACATGGGCATGGCCTGTCCCAAGGGTTGGGAATCCTTAACCGTTCTCAAATCAGACGACCGCGCCACCACGCCACTATTGCGTAACGAGTCCGGAAAGCTTCAGCCCATCGATTGGCACACCGCCGCAACGACTTTCACCACACGCATGAAGGCCATTCAAGAAAAATATGGCAAAGAGTCGATCGCGTTTCTCGGCACGGGTCAGATACCAACCGAAGAAATGGCGTTCCTCGGCGCACTCACCAAGTTCGGCATGGGCATGCTGCATGGCGATGGCAACACGCGTCAGTGTATGGCCACCGCAGTGGTTGCTTACAAACAAGCGTTCGGTTTTGATGCACCGCCTTACACCTACGATGACTTTGAACAGTCGGACGTGATCGTATTGGTCGGCAGCAACTTGTGTATTGCCCATCCGATCATGTGGGAACGCGTGATGCGTAACCCAAACTCGCCGGAGATCATTGTCGTCGATCCGCGAATGACCGAAACCGCGATGTCGGCCACGCAGCATGCAGCAATTGAACCCAAGTCAGACATGGCATTGCTGTATGGAATCGCTCGCATCTTGATCGAAGAAGACTGGGTCGATCAAGATTACATTAAACAACATACCAACGACTTTGCCGAATTCTCAGACCACGTTCAAGACTACGATCTAGATCGCGTCAGTGCCGACACCGGTTTGCCCAAAGAACAAATCGAACAGATCGCCAAAACTATCGCCGACGGAAAACGGGTCTCCTTCTGGTGGACCATGGGCGTCAACCAAAGTCATCAAGGCGTTCGTACTGCCCAGGCCATCATCAATTTAGCGTTGATGACCGGCAATATGGGCAAGCCTGGCACAGGGGCCAACTCCATCACAGGTCAGTGCAATGCGATGGGCTCGCGGTTGTTCAGTAACACGACGAACTTGCTAGGCGGATATGATTTTGCGAACGCTGAAGATCGCAAGAAGGTTGCCGAGATTCTAGAGATCGATGAATCGTTGATCCCTGAAAAACTGGGCTTGCCGTACCATAAAATTATGGAAGGAATCCTCAGCAAAAAGATTCGCGGTCTTTGGGTCATCTGCACTAATCCGGCCCATAGCTGGATCAACCAAGGCCAGGCCCGAGACATTTTAAGTCGGCTAGATTTCCTCGTCGTGCAAGACATGTATCACACCACCGAAACCGCAAAAATGGCCGACCTTGTTTTACCCGCCGCCGGTTGGGGTGAAAAAGAAGGGACGTTTATCAATTCCGAACGCCGATTCAGCGTGCTCAAAAAAGTGTCGCCAGCACCGGGCCAAGCACTGGCCGACTTTTCGATCTTCCGCCTGATTGCCGACTACTGGGGCTGCGGCAACCTGTTCAAAAAATGGACCTCGCCGGAAGCCGTGTTCCAAATGATGAAGCAGTTAAGCAAAGACCAACCGTGTGATTTCTCCGGCATCGAAGACTACCAGGCCATTGACCAATCTGGCGGAATTCAGTGGCCCTATCCCGCAGAGTCACCCAATACCGAACAACAACGCCGGCTGTTTGAAGATGGCAAGTATTACCACGCCGATCAACGGGCAAAGTTTTTGTTTGAAGACCCGACTGACATGCCCGAGAAACCCAGCGAGAAATATCCGATGCTGCTGCTCACCGGTCGCGGCTCCGCATCGCAGTGGCACACACAAACCAGAACATCGAAGTCGGCTGTCCTCCGCAAGCTCTACCCCAAAAGACCCTACATCGAAATCAACCCGATGGATGCCCGTCGGTTATCAATTCAACCTGGCGATAAAGTGGTGGTCCGCTCGCAACGCGGCCGCGTCCGCGTCAAAGCGTTTCTCACGCAAGCCGTCAAACCGGGCCAAGTCTTTATGTCAATGCACTACGAAGCCACCAACCAACTAACCCACGCCTCGTTCGACCCCTACTCCAAACAACCGTCTTATAAAGCCTGTGCGGTGAGAGTGGATGCTGGGGTTTGATCTTTGGGATTTTCTTTGTGGTATTCGCCTTGGAGTTGTGATATATTTAAAACTTCACTGATTCGAACTAGATCGCAAAACTGCGGGATTTGGTTATTGTATTTTTGCGGTTTGATTTTGTTATCCTAAAGGACTCTGTGTAACGCATTATGCATTTGGTCACGGTTACTGACACGAACGCCGATGCAAACTGCCGCGATACGGTTGGCGGTTCGCTCTTTATGCCGCCCGGTAAACCAGTTCCGCGATGCCGTATTTGCGACGCGAAAATGGTGCTCTTTTTCCAGTTCGATGTCCGATCTAGATTCGAGATTCCGTTCAAGGAAGGCTCTCATTTACTCGTTTTCATGTGTCCAACACACAATGAACCGCCTAGTTTGCCCTCGATTTACGACAACTCACCACTACCGGAGTCGTATTGGGATGCAGACGACGGCCATTTTTCGCTGCTCCTGTTTCCTCCTACCGAACTTAAATCGAATGGGCAGCTAGACGCATACATCGCGCCATATTCGCTTGCATTCGAACGTTCACAAGAAGAGATACAGGACTTTGATGACTTCAAAGTAGGCTCATACGACTTCAAGATTGGAGGCGTGCCAGGCTGGATGAATTATCGCATCGCCAAACAGTGTACGTGCGGTGGGGAAATGTCTTTCATTTGCCAGACCCCTGATGGCTTTGGGTTCAAACAAACCACCAACGCCCCCGAACAACCTGACTCCTTCTCTTCCAGTGAATACTGTTTATTCCTTGGCAATCAGGTATATATCCTTGCGTGCAATCGTCAATGTGACCCTCGTGCAGTGATTGCCGGATGTGACAATTGATGGTCATTTCACCGATATATTAATATCGACTATTGCGATGCTGCTTGTTGTGTAGAATCACAGAACAGACAGGCGGCTGACAAGCAGACCACCCTACGAGACTCATATGATAAAATCGGTCCTGTCATGGCTCCTTGCACTCACTCTTATTACCGGTTGCCAGCCAAGGCACGATAATACCCCGACCCCGATCCAAGAAACAACAACAGTGACGCTAGAACATCAACTCGAAACGCTTAGCCAACTGGGTTTAACCCTTAATGATGGCGTTACTATTGATGACCTGCTTTACTCAGAGGACCGTGAAGAATACGAAAACGAACCGTACGACATGATCCTGTTTATGCTTGGTTCGGAAATCGAACGTGAACCATGGGGACGAAACATATGTGACATCGCATGGAACTTTGACCTCGAATGTATTGAGGAGACTGGCTCGTATGTGACAATTGTCAATAATCTTTGTCGTGTTGCCGGCAAGCCACAATTGATCACTGATCTGGAAGACTTTGTTGATTTTAAAAACGGCAAAGCGTGGTTGAAATATACAATGGATGGCGAGACACGCCACTACACTGTTCCAGTCGACACTGATTGGGCCGATCCAGACACCATAAGTGTTGTGATGGAGGATATAGAACGCGATGGAAAAAGATTCTATGCGAAAGACAATGGACAAGCCTCTATATGGTTCTATCTCGATACTGACACTGCCGACAAACTGAATCTGTTGACAGACAATGCGTTGAGAACCAACCGCTAGTGAGCCTTGGATGGAGAATAATTCCAAGATGGATGAAAAACTCACCCAACCTGCCTTATATATTGAGTACACTCAATGAATTCTGAATCCGTCAATTTCGATTTACTGTTTGATGCAGACGAGTATCGAAGTTCTGGACACGGCCCATTTACATTCTTCGCATATCCCACGACTCTTGCGGTGGCAAATGGATTACCGCCGGATGAGGATGCGTGTCAATTCCTTGGCGAAGTGCAGAAACGTGGCATTGATGTTACAATTTGGTCAACTAGTCCAGCTGAAAACACAACCTACTTCGCTTGCCGCAAAGACGATATCCAACGTTTATTTCAAGTTCTGCAAGAACTCGAAAAGCCTGACTTCTTTGGAGAAAATTTTTGCTATGAGCGAACCGAAGAGCTATTCAGAAAGGCTAATCAGTGAAGTAACCAACGAGCGAAGTAAGGTGAATGAACATTCCATCTAAGTACCTGACTTCACCGGTAACCGTCAAAATCCTGCCCTGGTAGAATATTGGGATATTTCTTCATGCTCTTCTGTAGATCGGAAAGAATCTTCGAGACTGGACTCATCACCCAAGCATGGGCGTAGCCCTCATTTCCCCAAAGTTCAAAGCTTTCCTTCGGGTCCTCTTTGATGTCAAAGACTTGAGGGAATGTGTACTTCCGAATATACGAATGCGTTCCCTCTGCTGTAGCGAAGTGGACCTTCATATTCCGCCACTTGACCGCGAACACCGTGTCACCAACGTAGGTTACCACATGTTCACGTGCAGATTTTTCTTGACTACCAAGCAAGAAGGACGCCTGATTGATTCCATCAATGGGGCGGTCCGTGGGAATTCGCTTCTGTTCCCCGATGAGATGTGCGATAGTTGGAAACCAGTCCAGGTCAGCCATAATCTCATCCGTGACCTTACTTGCGGCAATTCTACGAGGCCATCGGATCATGGCTGGCGTGCGCATGCCACCTTCCCACGCAGTACTAAGACCGCCGCGCCAGGGGCCGTTCGATCCACCAACTTCGCCCGTGACGATTCCCGGAGATGGATAGTTTGCAGCACCGTTATCTCCGGTAAGAATCACGATGGTATTGTCCGCAATCCCGGCCGCGTTGATTGCGTCGAGCACTTGTCCCACGTTGTAATCGACTTCCAGCTTTGTGTCGGAATAGATACCAGCCTTCGACTTACCGGCAAAATCAGAATGCACTCCCCACGGTGGATGAAAGTGTGTGAATCCTAGATAGACAAAAAATGGTTTCTTTTCCTCTGATCGTGCGTTAATGAAATCAATTGCCTTTGCCGTTGAACGGCTGTCCATGGTTGCCTTGGCAGGGATGTCGTAAATTTCAGTCTTTTGAGATGGCTTGCCTTTTACACCAGCCCAGAAATGTGGCACTTCGGCCACGGTAGGGTCGAACTGCGGGGTGCTGGTGTATGCTGCCGCATTCGAACCCTCGTTGATGCCCCACCACTCATCAAAGCCCTGGTCATTGGGGTGACGTCCAACCTTAGATCCCACGTGCCACTTTCCATATAAGGCCGTTGCATAACCTGAGTCTGATAGTAGTTCCGCGATCGTGTACTCCCACGGTGCCATCCCGTCAGGCTCACCTGGTGCAGCAACCTTCTGCGTACCCATGCGAATTGGATAGCGGCCCGTCATGATCGCCGAACGAGTAGGAGTGCACTGGTTTTGTACATTGAAGTTCGTGAATCGCAATCCCTGCGATGCGAAAGCATCAATGCGTGGCGTCTCCACCGTACTTCCCTGAACACTGATATCACCCCATCCCCAATTGTCAACAAGCATGTAAACAATGTTGGGCTTTTCTTGAGCCGATAAGTCCGCAGCACTAAAAATAACAAAGCATAATGCAACCAGGATATTCTTCATTTGACTCTGATGCCTTCTCAATGGTGAATAAACAGAATTGGACAGCAACTGTAGGGAACAGCAAAAACAAATATATCACACGATCTAGGCGTATTCAACAAAAAACAGTGCCGTGCATTGATTAGATACAAGGGTGGATGAACTTTATTCACCCACCTTCAAACGGTTTTCCATTGAAATTGATCCTCAGATGTTTTAAACTCTAGGCATCTCAGAATATCAAAGAGCAGAAATGCTAGGAGTGATGAAGAATAATTCAATTTCGGTGAATAAATTATGAAGCCAAGTATCTACAACGTGGAGTTAATTGGTAGTGGGATTTTAGCAGTCATGGCTAAACCTGTTGCTGGTGAATGGATCGAAGATGAATTCTTGGGAATCGCAAACGCGGGCATCCTTCAAATTGTTTCATTACTCGAAATAGATGAGGCCGTGTCAGTTGGATTACAAGAAGAAGAGTCTCTGTGTATAAAAAATGGAATCAAATATATTTCATTTGCGATACGTGACAGGTGCCTACCTGAATCTGTAAACGAATTCGGTAAGTTTACAAAGCGTCTTTATCAAGAGATTGCCGGTGGAATAAATACGGTAATACATTGTCGCGCGGGAATTGGTCGAACTGGTATCGTCGCTGCTGGTGTTCTATTACATTGTGGTTTTGATCCCAACGAAGCATTTGAGCACATCTCATCAAAGCGAGGCATACAAGTTCCTGATACAGAGGAACAACGAGAATGGGTAATATCAAACCATAATGACATTATGAATCCGACCTAAACCTACTCCAAAGCCTAGGAAATAATCAAATGAAAAACCCCCTACAATTATTCCCCGCGTTCCTATTCATAATCTTCCTCTCGATGCACTCCACACTAATCGCAGAAGAAAAAAAGGAACCGGGTTTTACTTCGATCTTCGATGGCAAGACGCTGACAGGGTGGGAAGTTAGTGCAGAAAAAAGTGTGGGGGCTTGGAAGGTCGAGGATGGATATCTTGCTGGTAACGGAGACAAGGGCGGGCGAGGTTATCTTGTGTACACGAAAGACAAACAACTGGCCAATTTTGAACTCAAGTTCTCTTATCGATTTCCCGTAGTTGGCCAGGCTGCAAACAGTGGAGTGAATATCCGTGCAATCGAGGACAAGACAGGAAAAAGAGACTATCAGGCCTATCATGCTGATCTTGGCCATGTGGGAATCGGCGGACGCGTTTTAGGTGCGTGGGATTTTCATACCCCAGGCCGTAAAGAACATCGTTGTTTTCGAGGTGACAGTTTGGTGATCGGCAAAAACGATCAACCGACCATCTCGGCCATAACAGACGGGCTTAATCAAGAGGACATCAAAAAGAACGAATGGAATGACGTTCATATCGTAGCCAAAGATAATCACTTCCAATTATTCATCAACGGAAAACTGGCCTCGGAGTTCACAGAACATCTACCTGATTCAAAACGATTACAAAAAGGAATGCTTCAACTCCAACTACACGACCCTGGAATGATCGTGCATTTTAAGAATATACGATTGAAAATCACGGATTGATCTCAAAGAAGAATGATGCGGGCGATCTTGAGACACCGGAGCGTAGGGTGAAACTACCCCGAAATCCTTGCATTAGGAAACTCATCCAACAGCTTCGCGTAAATCGGCACGGTGCGTAATATCTCTTGAAGTTTGGCTTGGTTACGCATTTTTTTAAGCTCAGCGTGATGTTCGGTTCTTGCGATGATCGGAACATAGACACCCCTGTCATGTCCATGCGACTGTGAGGCTTTATCTGAATCGACGAACAGATCAAGACAGATCACCACGGGCAGAATCAACAATTGAAAAAACAATATAAACCAGTCACCCATGGACGAGCCCTTGAGCCATTTTGATTCGCAAAGCACAAAAAGCTGACACGAATCTGTCGTGGGATAACCAGAAACCGCACACGTATCACCCCAAGGTAATTCTCCTTCTTGAACCATCCGGTTAATGGTGTCCATCGTGTTCGATTCATACGCCGCTTTGCCTGCCGTCTTACGCAAAGCACTCAACATCGGCACGTTCACCACTTGCCCACAAGTACAAGTAACCTCAGAACCGGCCTGCGCAGCCGAGACTTCAATCTGGTTTCCACATTCGCAGGCAAGAGAGTACGGCATGACAGTTCAAAATTCTCTGAAGAAGGATGACATGAGAAGCACTGTATGTTATCGGAAGAGAAACCCAAGATCAATCATTGGTTCCTGCGTCTTTACTCACGGCTTGGATTATGCATCAGTATTTTGTGGCTATCACGCAGGCGTTGTGATATATTCATTGCTGCTGTTCTCCGCTTGACCATAAAAGTTCGGTCTTGCCCCCCGTTGGTCACCTGTTATCGAAGGAAACATCTCCATGGCAAAATGGAAGGCCGCTTTTTTGAAGAGCCTGGACCCAGAATATGATACGGAGGAATCGTTCACGTTCGGCCCACCGGCAACCGAAGCGGAATTGTCTGCACTGGAAACGGCCATCTCGGAAAAGCTGCCGGAAGATCTCCGCGAACTTCTGCTGGAGTTCAACGGAATCAAAGACTCTGATGGGGAGACCTATTTTTTCGATACCACAGAAATGCCGACCGCGGCCGAGTACTACCGAGAATGGGACTGGCCGACCGACATGCTGCTGGAGTGTTCCAGCAACATCTTGTATGTATGCCAAGAGAACGGGTTCTCAGAAATGTGGGGCGTGGCGGTCAAGCCGTTTGGTTCTTTCCAATACGGTCAGGTAGTCGCGTTCAACCACGACGAGATCGCCTATGCCGAAGAACCCGACGAACTTTTTGTCGTTCCCTATCAGAGTCTGATCAAACTGGTCGAGGCGGATTTTAAGACAACTGAGTGATGGAGAATTATTCCAAAGTGGATGTATGAAAATTCATTCATCCTACTAAACTGGTTTTTGTTGAAAACTCCTAGATACTGTGATACATTTAAACTACACTGATCCGTACTAGACCGTAATTACCGAGGGTTCACGATGGCGGCATTTTTCACAGAGCTATTCCGGGTAGACCCCGCCGATGTCGAGTCGTTGCTTGCCCCAGAACTCGAACGCAACGACGACACTTCGCTTTGGCTCCGAAATCTCGGCGACCTTGAGCTCGTCGAATTGTGGGAATCTCTGCCAAACTCAGAATCTGATGGAACACTGATGTCGGATGTTGCAGCCGCAGGCGAATCGCTTGTTTTTACACTTCCAGAGAACTTCATCACCTCAATAAGGGATCTCGCCGATGCCGACATTCAATCTATCGCAGACAATTGGGCTTTGATGGATGAACTTGTCTCATGGCAAGTCTCTGATCTCGTAGATGTTATTCGCCGCATTCGCGGGTTTATTCGTGACGCAGGAAAAGACAATCAAATCGTGGTGCAGCTTGCAGAAATGTGATGCAATTAATTTCGCTAACTCTTACTAGACCGTAATGGTGCGGTGTTTGGTTGTTGTGTTTTTGCGGGTTGATATTTGTTATGTGGCTTAAAGATCTAAAAAGGAAGAAGAGATGTCAAACCCTTATCAATCGCCAAACACAGGCTCCCCTGCCCCAGTTTCAGGTGATGCAGAAACGAGCATTGTAATATCTGGTCAAAAGCTGTTGAACTATTCCATTCTCGGTTACCTCTGCTCAATGCCGTTGCTGGTTGCTGCAAATGCATTTCTTGAAGGAACGCCCGAAAATCCAGTGGTTACACCCATGTTTGGGATTGTCCTTGCGGCAGGAATGCTCGGGATGTTCGCAGCGGGAATATGTGCTGCCATCGGAATATTTCGAATGGGTCGCATACTGTTTCCGGGCTCGACACGATTCCTTTACGCAATTGGTGTGCTGATTCCTGCGCCACTGATTGGATTGATAGTGATGTTCGTTGCAAACTCGAATGCGAGCGGATACCTCAAAGCCCGCGGTTACAAGATAGGATTGTTTGGCGCAAAACGTCAGCAAACCGCCGGATAACAAGTCAGGCAGAGTGGATGGAATCTTTATTTCCATCCACCTTCGTTCGGTTTTCCATTGGAATCAGTTTTCTTATGTTTTAAACTGTAGAAACATCAATAGACCAAAGAGTCATTGTGCCGAATGTGATTGTGAATAATTCAAGGTGGATGAATAAAGATTCATCCACCCTACTAAACTATTCCGTTATCAATGATGTGTATAAATTATGGACGATGAAATCATTCAGCTAACCATCAATGAAATTTATGAAGTTTCAGTGATTGTCGAAGCTGATATTAGCTACTCTCTAAAAAAGCATGGGAAAACTATTTTCGAAATCAAACGGCCCTATCCCGATGCAGGCTTTGGTGGCGGACAACTGATTGCTTCTGCTTCAGGGAAGTATGTTATTTTCAGTTATTTCTCAGGTCAAAGTGAAGAAGCGTTTGAGTTGTTCGAGGTGACCGATCAACTCTCTTTAATTTACAGTAGTGGTTACCACTCGGGCGAAACGGCCTCTTTTGGGTTTTCGGAAAAAGAAGACCAACTGTTGATGGCCCTTCCTGAAAACTGCATAGACTGGTGGGTTGCCTGGGAAGACGAAGAAACAGAAATCGATCAAGATGGAAACACCTATTTTGATTTTGGAAAACTTCTTTTGTTAGAAATTGAAACCAAAAGTACAACCGAACATGAACTTCGCATCTATCCAACCAAAAACTGGACACCTGTCGAAGAAGAGTACGATCCATATTTGAACCCTGAATTCAAGAACAATCAGTTAGTAATCAGCATGCCATGGGGGCAAGAGACATTATCGCTACCACTGAAAGATTTTCATAGCTTTGAAGTGAGTAAAAGTGAATGATAAAGTTCATTCACCCTTAAACTAAATGAACAGCAACCCTCTTCATCACGGGAGATTATCATGCAAGCCACTTGGTCAAAGTCCCTCTTGATTGTCGGCATTTTTCTTGCGTCTTCGGCACACGCGTATGCTCAGCCTTTGATTCCTCATGCCGATAGCATTGAAACTACAGTCGCCAATGCGGATTTGGTGTTCATTGCGACTATCGAGAAGTTCGATCCAAAGAAACCAACCGATGATCGCCCTGGGCATGACGCCACGATTATCATTGAGGAGACATTGAAGATCTATTATCTTCAGGAGGAATCTTACAAGAGGATGAGCATTTTTATCCCTCACGCCGCTTCAGTTCTGGAAGACTGGCAAAAGCGTGGAGCCCGGCTGCTGATTATTGCGTATGATGAATACTATCCGTACGAAACCAAAGTGATTGAACTAACGCCCGGCAAGATGGAAATCATGACGGCCGATTTTAAACTTCTGCGAAATCCAGAACCGGTGCTCAAGGCCGCCAGAGAAACAATCCGCCGCATGCCGACCGCCATCAAGCGAATCAACACCGTTCGGCTTTCGGTTCCTCATAAGATCATCATCGGGACGCAATGGCAAAAATACTACGGAACCGGCGGCCATCTGATGTTGACCGTGCCCGCTGACGAAAGACTAGAGAAAAGAGCCCAAGCCTACATACGCTCTGAAAGCTACATGAAACGCTACGAAGGCATCCAGGCCCTACGGTACTTCAAGTCAGACAAAAATATCACCCTGGTCAAAACGCTGCTGAAAGACCCCGGTATCACCCGCAATTATTCGCCCGGAGTGAAGGAAGAGCCCGGCACCGAAACCACCATCTACGCCGTCCGCTCAATCGCCCATCAAGTTCTAAGATCATGGGGCGTTGAAGTTGAGAAACCGGTGATTCGTGTTGAGGTGAGGAAGTGATGTAGGGTGAGTATTGTTTTTGTGGCTACCGCCTGGGCTTTGTGATATATTCGATTTCCACCGTTTCAATACTAACACCCAGAGAAAATCATGTGGGAAGACTTGTCGTTAATCGATGCTTATCAAGCTGTCGCAAAAGAAATTGGCTGCCAATCTCAAATTGAGTTTTCTGAAGAATGTTTCGGATCTCCGAGTAGCATCATGTACCGGCTGGTTGATGGTTTGGCCGAGGATGATTTGACGTCCATCGAAATGTGCATTCGTTTCTATGAAGAATGTCCGATGTATGTCGGAAGTGGCCGACACAGAGAACGTATTGCCAGAAAACTGAAACATGTAACTCTGACAGACAATCAACAGGCAAGACTAAGAGAAGTTTTTAAATCATTTATCAATAAAAGATTCATCAAAGCCGAGATGAAAGATTTTGTAAAACTAGTCAAATGCTATTCCAATGAAGACCTGGAAAACTTCTGTCGAAAGAGAGTAAATATCGCTAATCCATATGTGAAGAAGTACTGTGAGTACATCTTGAATTCGGACTAACCAACCAAAGACTACTATGAGGAATTGAAAATGGCAGAAGCAATGAATGAATATCAATTTACTGGGATCGATCAAAACACGGGGGAACCCATTTCTGACAGGATGCGTGCTACCAGCGAACAGGAGGTGCGGGCCAGTGCGGCCAAGCATGGGATTGATGTTGAAACTGTTGAACTGGTTCAGTCGGGAAGTCCTGGGCCATCTCCCTCGCTCTTGCTAGAATTTGGGCACTTCATCTCATTGATCGGGTGCCTGTCGCCGTTGTTTTATATAATATCTAGCATACAACCGCTAAGCCATTTTAGTTTCTGGGCATTCATAGGCTCAATTCTTGCCGCGTTCTATAGTGCTGCGATGGCTGTCGTCTTTTCGCGAGTCAACCGCATGCTGGTTTGAAAAGGGGTTTGTCGTGAACACTTCGGCGTTATGATAGATCCGTTTCTGCGGTTCAATACTTGTTCATCAGCAATGCAGCGAGTATCCTCACATGCCTCATGGTTCTATTACCGAAACGATTCCAGCAAGCAGTGCGGAAGTATTTCAACTGCTGCACGATTATAGCCGTAGACTGGAATGGGACACGTTGTTGCAAGACGCTAGGCTCTGTGACAACTTGGCCAAGGCCCAACTTCACGCAACTTCCATTTGTACTGGCCGCAGGTACATGGGCTGTCTCGCATTGAAAACCTTATATGTGACGTTTAGCCCGCCGGATGTTGCTGCCGTAAAAATGCTCAACCGCCCGCTCTTCTTCGAGGCATTTGCCGCAACCATCCGGCATCACGACCTAGACGATGGCTCATCCACTATCGAGTACAAGTACAATTTCACCGCTCGCCCTGCCCTGCTTCGCTGGATTCTACATCCTGTGATGGCTGCCGTTTTTCGCTGGGAGACTCGAAAGAGGTTGAGGGCGTTGCGTTCTTGGTTTGTGGCAAAGGGCTAATCGTTGTGATATATTTGTCTCTGCGGTTTTGTGCTTGACTGCACTTGTGCTCTCGAACTACTGTTACCATATTAAGGGCAATTGAGAAGCAACATGAATAAACGCAAACTCATTGCTGCCGTGCTGTTGGCGATAGCTGCCGTTCCGTGGCTGCTGACTTTTGATTGGCGTCCTATGTTAATTGGGGTGTTGGCTGCGGTTGCATCCGTAAGCATCGTTTTCCGCCCTGGCTTAGCACGGCTTGCTGTACCTGTTGTATGCGGAGTCTCCTGGGTGATCTTCTTTATCGCAGGTTTACACCGCGAGGGGATCGATATCGCTGGGCACTCTTACATTGCAATGCAGTTGTTGACACCATTTTCCACACTCTCACTCATCCTCTACTTCTTCAAAGAGGCACCAAGTGACCCTGGCGACATCCAAACCAAGCCGTAAACTTACCGAAATCCGTTTGGACTGAATCACCTACCGCACCAACAAAATCTCTTCCGCGGCTTCAAGTTCAAGACGCATTAGTTTGAGGCGGTCGGCGTGGTAGCGTTCGAGTAGACTTTTTTCTGCGATCAGATCGTTGAGGCGCAGTTTGGTTCCTAGTTCTGCAAGATGGACGCGTTCGATTTCGTCAAACAGTGGGGCCGAGTATTTGAATCTGGTGAACTGCGAGTATTCTTTTTGGCGGCGCTCCAGAGACTTGAGTTCGGCTTTGGTCATCTCAATCTCGCTCGATAATTTTCGCCGCTTCAAAGGGTACTCTTGGCGTTCATAAATACGCAAACGCAAGCGGGCCATTTCTAACTGGCGAGAGGCGGGTGTCCGATTGGCTTGTCTTGGCTCGGCGGTTGCCACCGTCAGACAGGCAGCTAAAGATGCGAACAACAACAAGACCATGCAAGTTTTGGAATAGTTCATTACGCCGACTTCCGTTCAAAATGACAAGCAATTTAGTGGTTATTCAAGCAGGAACTCCCTTCACTCCAGAATAATTACTCTCGTTGGAATCGCAAGAAAATAAGCCGCTTTCGGCATACAACATGGCACCTAGGATGCGAACTTGCCCCGCTTTTGGCCAAAACCAGCAGCAATGCTCGAAAATGGGCGAAGATTCTTCCAATTTGCAGCAACTGGCGTAGTACCGATTTTCCTCAACGGCAATGCTCTCTATAATCGGGGGAAGAACGCTCGCTTCGTGTGGGTTCTGTCTTCCAAAAAATCTAGAGAAAGCTTGCCCTATGGCAGATAAAAATAAAATTCTGATCGCTGATGATAATCAGGCGAATGTTGAACTGCTTGAGGCCTATTTGATCAACTTAGACTGCGACATTGAAATTGCGGTAAATGGGCAAGATGCGATAGATAAAGTCGCTTCTTTTTCGCCTGACTTGATTTTACTTGATGTAATGATGCCAAAATTGAGTGGTTTTGAAGTTTGTCAAAAGGTGAAAAGCGACCCTAAAACTAAGAAAATCATGATTCTGATGGTGACCGCATTAAACGAATTAGGCGATATCGAGCGGGCCGTTGATGCTGGCACCGACGACTTTCTTTCCAAACCGGTCAATAAAGTCGAACTGATCAAGCGTGTTGAGAACATGCTGCGGTTTAAAGATATTGAAAACGAAAATGAGCGTTTACGACGCTATATTGAAGGCATGGATGACGAGCAAGGCCCTGAATAATTGAACATGAATGCCGAAAATGGTTCAATCACGCCTCATTTTCGGCAATTTCCTGCCGGTTCACGCGAATTCCCAGCACGGCAATCGAGTTCTATTGTCTTTCATCACGCAACTAGAGTATCCTAAACAAATACTACTGGTTTCATTTCTGGAGGAGCTGCCATGGCCATTTCTGGTCGCATGTTTATTCGATGTTCTACGTTGTGTGTACTGATCGCTTGTGTGATGCTAAGCAGCGCTGTCGATAATAGCGCAGAAGAACCAAGCCCTACGCCTGCAGTAGGTCAACCACGGAACCCTGTTGCGAGTAAAACAGAGAGCAAAGACGGGGATACAACAGAAACTTCTCCAGCAAAAACAGGATCAGTCCCCCAAAAAATTACCGAAGCAAAAACTGCGGAAATTGCCGAACTCATCAAGAATCTAGGGCACCGTTCTTTTACGGTTAGGGAACGTGCAGAGACCGAACTAATTCAATTGGGCATTGATGCGTTTGATCAAGTTCATGTCGCGATGGGCCACCCTGATTTGGAGATCGCCCGACGTGCCCAATATCTGGTGCGTAGCTTAGAGATCACTTGGTCTGATCCCGAGTATTCAAAAGAAGTACGTTCGATTCTTGAGCGTTATGGTTCGTTAAATGAAAACCAGCGTAGTACCAGGGTTGAAAAATTGGGCAAGTTAAAAGACCTGGATGCAGTGGCCGCATTATGTCGGATTAGTCGGCTAGACATTTCTGAAAAACTCTCGAAACAAGCGGCGCTCGCCAATGCCCTGCATTACAGCTTGGCTGCCCTTCCAGAATTTGCTGAGAAGATTCCAGCGATCATTGATCGAGAACTGGGTTCCTCAAAACGGACAGGCCCGCAATGGTTGCAAGTTTATCGCGAGAGTCTTACCGACCTGGATCAAGCAACAAAAGGTTGGCATGATCTGGTGCAACAAGAAATGAAAACGTATGCAGTGCGACCAGAGCGAACCAGCCGACCGATCATTCAAGACTTGATTCGCTGGGAAGTTGACAAGCTACGTTCGTTGGATCGGCAAGAAGAAGCGTTGGCCGAAATGCGTAACATTATCAAAATCAGTAATGTGTCGACTTCGGAAATAGCAGACATCACCACTTGGTTGCTCGACCGGCAAGGCTATCCAATAGTAGATGAACTGGCCGAATATCACGCAGACAAGCAAGACCAACCAGCGGAAGACAACAAAATTACAGGACGTTTTGCTGAAGACCCGAGGCTGTTGTATTTGTTGGCCGAAAGCCATTTAATGCAGAAGAAGTTAGACTCGGCCAGTGCAATTGCCAAGCAAGCTTTCTTGATCAATCCAGAAGACTACGAGAGCCATTATTTTACAGGAGCACTCTTGCATCAGCGAGGTCTGTTTCGTTGGTGCGAGATGGAATATCGTCAGGTGTTTGAAGGCCTAGAACCTTTACAGATATTTGCCCGATTTGCCCGTACCACATTAGCCGGAATCTATCACGATACAGGAAATCATACGCGTGCTGCTGAATTATTAAATCCATTAGTTGAAGCCATCGAGAGTGCCATCAAGGGTATTGATAGAAATAGATTTCGCGAGGTTGAGACTCTAGAAACCTACGATGGAATCATGGCAAGACAACAATTATATTTTGCCCGAAACGCACAGAAAAAAGGGGATATTGAATCGGCTAAAAGCCACTTGCGCAAGGCAATTCAATTTGATTACCAAGAGGCCGATACACTGATTGCCATTTACAAACTGTCTGGCGACCCAAGCTGGAAAAAATTTGCCGATTTAAAACATGAACTGGCCGTGAAAGAGTATTCGGGATTAGCCTTTGGTTTTGTAAAAGAAGTTGAGAAGTTAATCAAGCAACCAGGAGGGTATTATCTCAACGATAGGCAGCGACGAACAATGTCCGGCACTCTTAACGGTTTTGCATGGGTGGTTGGCAACACGAAGGGAGATTTAGAAGCTGCGATTCGTGCCAGTCACGCTTCTCTTGATCTCTACCCTAACCAAGGTGCTTATCTTGATACGCTCTCGCACTGTTATTATGCCATTGATGACTATGAAAATGCAGTGAAGTATCAAACCGAAGCTGTGAAACAAATGCCACATTCTCCGTTGATTCGCAGCCAATATCTTTTCTTTATTGACCAGTATAATAAACATGGTGGTAATGTTACACCTATCGAATTAGCACCTAAGCCGGACGATAACTTTCCAGCGGAAGCTGCTTCTGAGGAAAGCGTTTCGGAAGACTCTCCTTCGGTAGAGAACGCCGCAGAAGATGGTGCTTCAACAGACAGTGAATCAACAGACAACAAAAAGGAAGGGGAATGACCGCTTCGATTGACTCGCCTGCTAGTAACACGCCAGACTCTGAAAACAAACCGGTCACAGACCCCGATCAATACCGCCGCGGGGCCATCTTTTTTCAACGGCTCTTTCTTGTCCTGGCAGTCTTGGTATTAACGGCCGCTTTTTTGCTGCAAACCGATGGAACAGAAACCGTAGGGCTGCCGCTGTTGAATTTCGATCTCCCGCCCACCTGCGGCATGAAACTTTATTGGGGTATAGACTGCCCCGGCTGTGGTCTTACACGCAGCTTTATCTACTTGGCCTCAGGTGATATTTCTGCATCGGTGGCCTTTAATCCGGCTGGTATTATTTTATTTGCTGCTACAATCTTCCAGGTGCCCTACCGTATTTTACAACTGCGGCGGCTAAGGAAAGATCTGGAACCTTGGAACCTGTTGGTCCCAGCAACTTGGATGTTTGCGATTGTGGCCGTGGTGATGAGCATTCAATGGGTTGTTAAATTGCTATAATAATAGCGTGGCAGTTTACGACTCACTCTGACATCACAAAAAGGAGAGGCAAGCCATGGATGTAGTATGTAACGATTGTAGTTTTCATGTCGGCCTGCAAGGCGAAGGAACTCCCTTGCTGCTAGTCCACGGATTTCCTTTGGATCACACCATGTGGGCGGCTCAAATGGAATTCTTCGCACAAACGCACTTAGTGATTACGCCTGATTTACGTGGCTTTGGCAAATCGGCCGATTCTAGTGAAATTGTTACCATGCGGCAGTTTGCCGATGACTTGGCCGCCATGCTTGATACCTTATCGATTCACGAACCCATCGCTTTGTGTGGGCTCTCGATGGGCGGCTATATCGGCTTGCAGTTTGCAAGGCATTATCAAGATCGGCTAGATCGTTTGATTCTGTTAGACACACGCTCGGCTGCCGATGATGAATTGATCGCCGGCGCCCGACGTCAAATGGCCAACACGGTGCTTGCCGATGGGATGAGTAGTGTGCCTGGGGCCATGATTCCCAAGTTATTATCACCAGCAACACGCCATAATTGTCCCGAGGTGGTAGAGACGCTCACCGAAATGATTCTCCGCCAATTTCCGGCCGCAGTGGCTGCCGCCCAACGAGGCATGGCCGAGCGACCTAGTTCGGACGATCTACTCTCGCAGATCGATCTACCGACGCTCGTGCTCTGTGGCCAGCACGATAGCATTACGCCGGTTGCCGAAATGCTATCAATGGCCGAACGTATTCCCCATGCCGAATTCGCAGTAATCGAAAACGCCGGGCACATGACCCCCATGGAAAACCCAAACGCCGTGAACCAACACCTGGCAGCATTCTTAGAACCCGCCTCGGTGAAGTGAGCAGGGTTGGTTGGGCGGTATATGCTGAAC